>NZ_QKTE01000008.1:0-162204 GCF_003234735.1 Curtobacterium sp. MCLR17_040
ACTCTCCGTAAAAAAATACAGACCCAACACCCGAAGGCATCAGACCGAGTTGATTCTGACTGTTGACTGTCTACTGACAATCTTCAATCCAAAAGGAATTGCTTCATGACCCAGTCAGCAAGCCGACCAGGCACGAGGTCAATCAATAAATTGGCATTGACAATGTGCACGCTGTTGAGTTCTCAAGGACCAGACGCACTTGCTCCTCGGCTCGAGTTCGAGCTTCAGCCACAAGGCTTGTGTTCTTGGCTTGCCACCGGTTGTTCGTCGGACCCGGAGGTCCAGTGGCTCATCCCGAGGGGAGAGAACCGGTGGGCTTGTCATCCTAGGCGTCGAAGCGATCCGGCGCAAGGCCCGATCTGAACTTCAGTGGAGGATGGTCCCGCTTGAGGGCCGACGTGCTCTGGGCTTTCGCTCCAGCCGCTCCGCCGCACCTTTGGGGTGACGAGTAAGAACTATACGCAGCCCTGAGCGAGTGCGCCAAGCCAGCTCCCATCCCGGGCGTGTCGCGTTGTGCAACACACGTCGCCCGGACGCAGCGATGCCCGGTTCCACAGGGGAACCGGGCATCGCAGGGGGTCGAGCAACCGGGATCAGGCGAGCGTCACTCCGGCGAGGGTCTTCTTGCCACGACGGAGGACGAGCACTCCCCCGGGCAGGGCGAGTCCGGACAGCGGTGCAGCGGCGTCCTCGGCTCGGACGTTGTTCACGGAGACGCCGCCCTGGTCGATCGCGCGGCGGGCCTCGCCGAGAGATTTCACGAGTCCGGTCTCCACGAGTGCCCGTGCGACGTCCGCTCCGGAGTCGAGCGTGACCGACCCCGGCAGCGCGGCGATCGCCGACCGCAGGGTCTCCGGGTCGAGCGCACCGAGGTCACCGTTGCCGAACAGTGCGGCCGCGGCATCGATCGCCGCCTGGGTCGCCGCGACTCCGTGCACGATCGAGGTGACCTCGAAGGCCAGGGTCCGCTGGGCCTCTCGTCGGAAGGGCTCGTCGGCGACGGCCTGCTCGAGTCGTTCGATCTCGGCGCGCGTCAGGAACGTGAACTGCCGCAGCCGGGCGATCACGTCGGCGTCCGTCGTGTTGAGCCAGAACTGGTACATGGCGTAGGGCGAGGTCATCTCGGCGTCGAGCCAGATCGCGTTGCCCTCGCTCTTGCCGAACTTCGTACCGTCGGAGTTCGTGATGAGCGGGGTCCCGAGGGCGTGCACCGTGGCACCTTCGGCACGACGGACGAGCTCCGTGCCCGAGGTCAGGTTGCCCCACTGGTCCGAGCCACCGGTCTGCAGCGTGCACCCGTACTGCCGGAAGAGTTCGCGGTAGTCGAGCCCCTGCAGGATCTGGTAGCTGAACTCGGTGTAGCTGATCCCCGCATCGGAGTTCAGGCGCGCGGCCACCGCGTCCTTCTTGAGCATCGAGTTGACGCGGAAGTACTTGCCGACGTCGCGCAGGAAGTCGATCGCGGACAACGGGGCGGTCCAGTCGAGGTTGTTCACCAGCCGGACGCCGTTGTCGCCGTCCGGACTGAGGAACCGGGACACCTGGGTCTGCAGCCGGGACACCCACTCGGCCACGGTCTCCGGCGTGTTCAGCGTGCGCTCGGCCGTGGGACGCGGATCGCCGATGAGACCGGTCGAACCACCCACCAACGCGAGCGGCTTGTGCCCCGCGAGCTGCAGCCGCCGCATGGTCAGGAGCTGCAGGAGGTTGCCGCAGTGCAGTGACGGCGCGGTCGGGTCGAACCCGCAGTAGTACGTGATCGGCTCACCGTCGAGGGCCTCTTGCAGCGCGGTCTCGTCGGTCGAGACCTGCACCAGACCGCGCCACTGCAGTTCGTCCCACACCGAGTCGAAGGCGGGGTCGTTCTGCTGGCGCGTCAGGACGTCTTGAGCGGTATCACTGGACACCCCGCCATCGTAGCGGCGACGGACGTCCGGCAGGCGCGGCGGCCGGGAGGCCCGTGGCCGGGTTCACGAGTCGAGGGCGCCCTTGTGCCGCCGGTACGTCGAGACCGTGGGGTCACCCGTCAGCCAGAAGCGCCAGGGGTACCCCAACCCGCCGGCGATGCCGCCGACGCCGGTGCGCGGCCCGCGGGAGATCCGTGGGACCGCAGCGCCCGCGGGCGGACCGGCAAGGGTCTCGGACAGGAGCTCGTCGATCACGTGGGCCGGTCCGGCGGAGGCGAGCCGGGCCTCCAGGCCGGGTGCCAGGGTGAGCACGAACGGACCGGACCCGTCGAGGAGCGACGTGCCGTCGTCCTGTCCGAGGACCGCTCCGAGCGCACCACCGAGGTTGCCGGGCCCGCGTGCCAGGGCGACGTCCGCGACCTTCGACCCGCGACGCGCTCGCGCGACGTCGAGTCCCTCGACGACCTGCGCACCGCGCAGCAGGGAGCCCGACGAGGTGCCGGCAGGCCCGCTCACGACGTTGACGCAGGTGTGGATGCCGTACGAGCGGTAGGCGTACAGCGTGCCGGGCGGCCCGAAGAGGTGGCGGTTGCGCTCCGTCATCCCCCGGTGACCGTGTGATCCGGGATCGGTGGGGCCGGAGTAGGCCTCGACCTCGGTGATGCGGAGCGCCACGCCGCGCCCAGCGATCGTCGCACCGAGCAGGGCCGGCGCGGCGATCGGGGCGGGCTCGGCGAGCAGCGCGGCGATCCCCTCGGTCATCGCGAGAAGGGCGCGCCCTCGGCCAGGTCGCGGACGCGACGGGTGACGGACGCGAGCTGCTCGGCGACCCGGTCGGGTGCAGTGCCCCCGACGCCGGAGCGCGATGCGACGCTGCCCTCGATGGTCAGGACGGCACGGACGTCGGGCGTGAGGTGCTCGGACACGGACCGGTACTCGTCGTCGGTCGGCTCGTCGAGCTCGATGCCGCGCTCCTCGCAGTACCGGACGAGCGCGCCGGAGACCTCGTGCGCGTCGCGGAACGGGACGCCCTGCCGGACCAGCCACTCGGCGACGTCCGTCGCGAGCGAGAAGCCCTGCGGCGCGAGCTCGGCCATCCGGTCGGTGTCGAAGGTCAGGGTCGCGATCATGCCGGTGAACGCGGGCAGCAGGACCTCGAGCGTGGCGACGGAGTCGAAGACCGGCTCCTTGTCCTCCTGCAGGTCGCGGTTGTACGCCAGCGGTAGTCCCTTGAGCGTCGCGAGCAGCCCGGTCAGGTTGCCGATCAGGCGCCCCGACTTGCCCCGGGCGAGCTCGGCGATGTCCGGGTTCTTCTTCTGCGGCATGATGCTCGAGCCGGTCGAGAAGGCGTCGTGGAGCCGGACGAAGCCGAACTCCTTCGTGTTCCAGAGGATGACCTCTTCCGACAGGCGCGAGACGTCGATGCCGATCTGCGCGAGGACGAACGCGAACTCGGCGACGACGTCCCGGGCGGCCGTGGCGTCGATCGAGTTGTCCGCCGGGCGGTCGAAGCCGAGCTCCGCGGCGATCGCGGCGGGGTCGAGGCCGAGCGAACTCCCTGCCAGCGCACCGGCACCGTACGGGCTGACGCTCGCGCGATTGGCCCAGTCGCGGAGGCGCTCGAGGTCGCGGACGAGCGGCCAGGCGTGCGCGAGCAGGTGGTGGGCCAGGAGCACGGGCTGCGCGTGCTGCAGGTGCGTGCGCCCCGGCATGATCGCGGCCGGGTGCTCGGTCGCCTGCTGGGTGATCGCGTCGACGAGGTCGATCACGAGCCGGCCGATGCGCCGCCCGTGGTCGAGCATGTGCATGCGGCCGAGGGTGGCGATCTGGTCGTTGCGGCTGCGACCCGCGCGGAGCTTGCCGCCGAGTTCGGGACCGAGGTCGGCGATGAGCAGGCGTTCGAGGGCGCCGTGGACGTCCTCGTCGGAGTCGTCGGGCTGCAGTGTGCCGTCGGCGTGCGCCGCTTCGAGCCGGTCGAGGCCGGCGAGCATCCGTTCGAGCTCATCGGCGGTCAGGTAGCCCGCGGTGTGCAGCGCTCGGGCGTGGGCACGGGACCCCGCGATGTCGTAGGGCGCGAGCTGCCAGTCGAAGTGCGTCGACTTCGAGAGCGCGGCGAGTGCCGCACTCGGGCCGTCGGCGAAGCGGCCGCCCCAGAGGGCACCGGTGTTGGTGGCGTCGGTCTTCTCGTCGGTCATGTCGTCCTGCGTCGTTTCGTCGGTGCTGGGTCGGGCCGGGGGCTGTTGGTCGGTGCGGGGTTGCTGTCGGTCAGTTCGCCGCGTCGCGGCGGGCGGAGATCTTGCTGGGCAGTGACCAGAGCTCGATGAACCCCCTGGACACGGACTGGTCGAACGCGTCGCCGGTGTCCGACGTCGCCAGGTCGAAGTCGTAGAGGCTCTGCTCCGACCGACGGCCCGTCACGGTGGCACGCCCGCCCTGCAGCCGCAACCGGACGTCGCCGGAGACGTGCTGCTGGGTGTGCTCCACGAACGCGTCGAGACTGCGCTTGAGTCCGCCGAACCACAGGCCGTCGTAGACCAGGTCGGCCCACTCGGACTCGACGCCGCGTTTGAACCGGGCGACGTCGCGCTCGAGGGTGAGGCTCTCGAGCTCCTCGTGCGCGGCGATGAGCGCGATCGCGGCCGGCGCCTCGTAGACCTCGCGCGACTTGATGCCGACCACCCGGTCCTCGACGACGTCGATCCGCCCGACGCCGTGCTTGCCGGCGACCGCGTTGAGCTCCTGCACCATGCGCAGCACGCTGAACCGCTGCCCGTCGAGGGCGACCGGGACACCGCGGTCGAAGGTGATCGTGACCTCGTCGGCCTGCTGCGGGAGCGCCGGGTCCTGCGTGGTCGCGTAGAGGTCGTCTGCGGGGGCGGTCCACGGGTCCTCGAGGAGCCCGGTCTCGACCGCTCGGCCCCACACGTTCTGGTCGACCGACCACGGCTCCCGCTCCGAATGCTGGATCGGCAGCCGGTGCTCCTGCGCGTAGGCGATGGCGCGGTCGCGGGTGAGGGCGAGGTCCCGCACCGGTGCGACGGTCCGCAGGTCCGGTGCGATCGCCGCGACGGCTGCCTCGAAGCGGACCTGGTCGTTGCCCTTGCCGGTGGAGCCGTGCGCGACGCTGTCGGCACCGAGTTGCTTCGCCGTCAGTGCGAGGTGCTTCGCGATGAGCGGGCGGCTCAGTGCCGAGACGAGCGGGTACCGCTTCTGGTAGAGCGCGTTGGCCCGGAGCGCCGGCACGATGTACTCGTCGGCGAACTCGTCCTTGGCGTCGACGACGAGCGACTCGACGGCGCCGCAGTCGAGCGCACGCTGCCGGACCGCCTCGAGGTCCTCGCCGCCCTGGCCGACGTCCACCACGAGTGCGACGACGTCCTTGCCGGTGGCGTCGCGCAGCCAACCGATCCCGACGGAGGTGTCGAGACCGCCGGAGTACGCGAGGACGACGCGGTCAGCCACTGGTGTTCGGTCCGTCGGCTAGTCGTTGGCGAGCAGCCAGGCCAGCAGCGCCTTCTGGGCGTGCAGACGGTTCTCCGCCTCGTCCCAGATGATGCTGCGCGGGCCGTCGATGACGTCGGCGGTCACTTCGAACCCCCGGTCGGCCGGCAGGCAGTGCATGAAGACGGCGTCGTCGGCGGCGTGCGCCATGAGCGCGTCGTCGACGCGGTACCCCGCGAAGGTGTCGAGGCGCGACTGCTTCTCGGACTCCTTGCCCATCGACACCCAGGTGTCGGTCACGACCACGTCGGCACCCGCGACCGCGGCAACCGGGTCGGTCACCACGAGGACGGAGCCGCCCGTCACGGCGGCGCGTTCCTCGGCGTCGGTGACGACCTGCGCCGACGGGGAGAACTCGGCGGGGGCGGCGACGCGGACGTGCATGCCCGCTGTCGCCCCGGCGAGCAGGTACGACTGCGCCATGTTGCTCGCACCGTCACCGATGAACGCCACGGTCTGCCCGGCGAGGGCGCCGCGGTGCTCACGGATGGTGAGCAGGTCGGCGAGGAGCTGGCAGGGGTGGAAGTCGTCGGACAGCGCGTTGACGACGGGGACCGTCGTGCCGGCGGCCATCTCCTCGAGCCCGGCCTGACCGTAGGTGCGCCACACGATCGCCGACACCATGCGCTCGAGCACGCGGGCCGTGTCCGACGGGGTCTCCTTGCCGCCGAGCTGGCTGTTCGCCGTCGAGATGATCAGCGGGCTGCCGCCGAGGTCGGAGATGCCGACGTGGAAGGACACCCGGGTGCGGGTCGACGACTTGTCGAAGATCACCGCGACGCTCTGCGGACCGGCCAGCGGCTTCTCCGCCCAGCGGTCGGCCTTCATGCGGTCGGCGATGTCGAGGATCGCGGACTGCTCGGCCTGGCTCAGGTCGTCGTCACGGAGGAAGTGGCGGGTCATGCGGTGGGCTCCTGCGCTGCGGCGACGGCCGCGAGGCTCTGGGCGAGGATCGACAGGAACTCGTCGATCTCGGCGTCGGACACGATGAGCGGCGGCGCGATGCGCAGGCTCGACTCGTTGGGTGCGTTGATGATGAGGCCGCGCTCGAGGGCGGCTGCGTTGACGGCCGGACCGATCGGACCGGTCAGACCGACGCCGATGAGCAGGCCGGTGCCACGGACCTCTTCCACCAGCGGGGAACCGATGGCGCGGATGCCGTCACGGATCCGCTCGCCCTTGACCACTGCGCCGGCGACGAGTTCCGCACGCTCGATCTCCTCGAGCACCGCGTTGGCGACGCGGGTGCCGAGCGGGTTGCCGCCGAAGGTCGACCCGTGCTGGCCGGCCGAGAACAGGTCGGACGCCCAGCCGAACGTGACGAGGGCGCCGATGGGGAAGCCACCGGCGATGCCCTTCGCGACGGTGATCGCGTCCGGCGTCACGCCGTGGCCCTGGAACGCGAACCAGTTGCCGGTCCGGCCGACACCCGTCTGGATCTCGTCGAGGATCAGCAGTGCGCCGTGCTCCGCGGTCAGTCGGCGTGCCGCCAGCAGGAAGCCCTCTGGCAGGTCGACCACGCCGGCCTCGCCCTTGATGGGTTCGAGGATCAGGGCGGCGACGGAGTCGTCGATCGACGCTTCGAGCGCCTCGATCGAGGTGTCGATGTGCTCGACACCCGGGATCATCGGCAGGAAGTCCTGCTGCAGCGCAGGCTTGCCGGTGAGCGCGAGGGCACCCATCGTGCGCCCGTGGAAGCCCTGCTTGAGCGCGAGGATCCGGGTCTTGGTGCCGTCCGCACCCTTGTTGAGGCGGGCCAGCTTGAACGCGGCCTCGTTCGCCTCGGCGCCGGAGTTGCCGAAGTACACGCGGCCCGGGTCACCCGCACCGGTGATGCGCTTCAGGCGCTCGGCGAGTTCGAGCTGCGGCGGGGTGGCGAAGTAGTTCGACACGTGCACGAGCTTCGCGGCCTGGTCGGCGATCGCCTCCACCAGGGCGGGGTGCGCGTGGCCGAGCGAGTTCACCGCGATGCCGGCGAGGAAGTCGAGGTACTCGTTGCCGTCGACGTCCCAGACGCGGCAGCCCTGGCCACGCTCGAGCATGATCTTGGGCGGGGTCAGGGATCGCATGAGCGACGCCCCGAACCGGTCGTTCCAGGTCTCGGTCTGCGTCTCGGTGCTCACTGCTGGTGTCCCTTCTCGTCCGTACCCGCCACGTGCTGGCCGGTACTGCTGTCGATCGACGGCGACGCCACGCGACGGCCGATCTCGGCGTGGGTCATCTGGTTCTCGGTTCGTCGGCTCGGGTCCGGGATCACCTCGGTGCCCGCACCCCGCAGGGTGAAGACCTCGAGCAGGATCGAGTGCGGGATCCGGCCGTCGATGATCGTCGCACCGCCGACCCCGCCGACCACGGCGTCGAGGCACGCGGTCATCTTCGGGATCATCCCCGACTCGAGGCTCGGCAGGAGTTCGCGGAGCTCGTCGACGGCGATGAGGTCGACGATCGAGTCACGGTCGGGCCAGTTGCGGTACAAGCCGGGGACGTCGGTGAGCATCATGAGCTTCGAGGCCCGCAGCGCGATCGCCAGGGCACCCGCCGCAGCGTCCGCGTTCACGTTGAGTGCCTGGTCGGGGTGCGCGTCGTCGATCGCGATGCTCGAGACGACCGGGATCCGGCCGGCCTCGATCGCGGCGAGCACACCGGACGGGTCGACGTGGGTGATGTCCCCGACGTGGCCGAGGTCGTACTCCTGTCCGTCGACGACGACGCCCTTCTTCTCGCCGGTGAACAGCGAGCCGCCGTCGCCGAACACGCCGACGGCCAGGCCCTCGCCGTGTTCGTTCACCAAGTCGACGATCTCGCGGTTGACCTCGCCGGCCAGGACGTCGCGGACGACGGTGATCGCCTCGGTCGTCGTGACGCGGTAGCCGCCGCGGAACTCGGACTCGATGCCCTGCTCCTTGAGGGCCGCGGAGATCTGCGGGCCGCCGCCGTGCACGACGACGGGGTGCAGACCGGCGTAGCGCAGGTAGACCATGTCCTCGGCGAAGGCGCGCTTCAGGTCCTCGTTCACCATGGCGTTGCCGCCGAACTTGACCACGACGACCTTGCCCGAGAAGCGCTTCAGCCAGGGCAGCGACTCGATGAGCGTCGCGGCCTTGACCGCGGCGAACTCGTGTTCTTCTTCCTTCGTGAGGGGCGTGCCGGCCCCGTTCGTGTCCGCCGCCATCAGCTGGAGTACGCGCTGTTCTCGTGCACGTAGTCGTGCGTGAGGTCGTTGGTCAGGATCGTGGCCGAGTGCCTGCCGACACCGAGGTCGATGCGCACGTGGGTGTCACGAGGGGTCAGGTCGACGGAGTCGCTCGGCTCGTCGGGTGCGCCCGCGTGGCAGACCCGGACGCCGTTCATGCTGACGTCCACCGCGTACGGGTCGAACTCGGCGTCGGTGGTGCCGATCGCTGCGAGCACCCGGCCCCAGTTCGGGTCGTTGCCGAAGACCGCAGCCTTGAACAGGTTGTTCCGGGCGACGCTCCGACCGACGGTCACGGCGTCGTCCTCGGTCGCGGCGTGCACGACCTCGATCGCGATGTCGTGGCTCGCGCCCTCGGCGTCCTGCTGCAGCTGGCGGGCCAGGTCGGCGCAGACCGCGGTCAGGGCCTCCTGGAAGTCACCGACCTCGGGCGTCACGCCGCTCGCACCCGACGACAGCAGGACGACGGTGTCGTTCGTGGACATGCAGCCGTCGGAGTCGACCCGGTCGAACGTGATGCGGGTGGCGGCGCGGAGCGCCTGGTCGAGCTGGTCCGGCGTCTGCACGGCGTCGGTCGTGATGACGACGAGCATCGTCGCGAGGCCCGGGGCGAGCATCCCGGCGCCCTTGGCCATGCCGCCGACGGTCCAGCCGTCCTCGGTCACGACGGACTGCTTGGCCTTCGTGTCCGTCGTCATGATCGCGGTCGCCGCGTCCGGGCCGCCGTCGCTGCTGAGTGCAGTGCTCGCCAGGTCGACGCCACGGAGCACGTTGTCGCGGAAGGTCTGGTCGCCGACACCGATGAGCCCGGTGGAGCAGACGACGACGTCGCCGGCTCCGATCCCGAGGGCGTCGCCCACGGCCTCGGCCGTCAGGTGCGTGGTCTGGAAGCCGAACGGGCCGGTGAAGCAGTTCGCGCCGCCGGAGTTCAGGACGACGGCACGGGCGACGCCGTCCCCGACGACCTGGCGGGACCAGATCACGGGGTGCGCCTGGGCTCGGTTGCTGGTGAAGACGGCGGCCACGGCTGCGTCGGGACCGTCGTTGACGACGAGGGCCACGTCCGGCTTGCCGCTCGTCTTGAGGCCTGCGGTGGCACCGGCGGCGCGGAAGCCCGCTGCCGCGGTGACGCCCTGGAGGCCCGGCTCGGTCTGGGTGGTCGTGCCTGCGTCGGTCACGGTGCGACTCCGTCCACGCTGAGGCCCGTGGTCTCGGGGAGACCGAGGGCGATGTTCGCCGACTGGACCGCGGCGCCGGCCGTGCCCTTGGCGAGGTTGTCGAGCGCGGTCACCGCGACGACGCGGCCTGCGGCCTCGTCGACGGCGATGCCGACGAGCGCGGTGTTCGCACCGATCGTGTCCGCGACCCGGGGGAACTCGCCCTCGGGCAGCAGGTGGACGAAGGGCTCGTCGGCGTACGCCTGCTCCCAGGCGAGCCGGACGTCGCGTGCGCTGACGCCGGGCGAGAGCTTCGCGGTGGTGGTCGCCAGGATCCCCCGCGACATCGGGACCAGGACCGGCGTGAACGAGATCGTCACGTCGGCGGCCCCCGCGACCTGCAGGTTCTGCTGGATCTCGGGGACGTGCCGGTGCGAGCCACCGACGGCGTAGGCGCTGGCGGACCCCATGATCTCGGAGGCCAGGTAGGTGGTGGCCAGCTTCTTGCCAGCGCCACTCGGGCCGACGCTGAGCACCGCGACGAGGTCGTCGGACTCGACGAGGCCGGCCTGGATGCCCGGCTGGATGCCGAGCGTCACCGCGGTGACGTTGCAGCCGGGGACCGCGATGCGCTTCGTGCCGACCAGGGCGGAACGCTGCTTGCCCTGCGACGCGATGTCGTCGACCTCGCGCCATTCATCGGCCGAACCCGGGGTGGGCGCCGCGAGCAGGAGCTCGGGCAGACCGTACGTCCACGCGCCGAAGTAGTCACCGCCGTAGAACCGTTCCCACGCCGCCGGGTCCGTCAGCCGGTGGTCCGCGCCGCAGTCGATGACGAGCGCGTCGTCGCCGAGTTCCGCGGTGATCGCTCCCGACTGCCCGTGCGGCAGCGCCAGGAACACCACGTCGTGCCCGCGCAGCGTCTCGGCCGTCGTCTCCGCCAGCGTCAGGTGCGACAGGGAACGGAGGTGCGGCTGCGTCGCGATCAGGGGCTGTCCGGCGTTCGAGAACGCCGTCACCGTCCTGACCTCGAACTCGGGGTGGGCGGAGAGCACGCGCAGGAGCTCACCACCCGCGTAGCCGGAGGCTCCCGCCACGGCGACGGATACGGACATGGGATTCCACCTTTGGTCGGACTGGTCGTCGAGAGAGTCGGAGGCGGCGACCCCGGGCGGTGCTGATCCCGTGTGGGTCAGTCGCGCAGGGTCGCCCCGAATCGCTCGCCGGCACGTCGGACAGCGCCGTCACGGGCCTCGGTGGCCTCGGCAGCGGTCAGCGTGCGGTCCGTGGCACGGAAGCGCAGGGCGAACGTCAGGGACTTCTGTCCCTCGTCCACGCCGGAGCCCCGGTAGTCATCCACGAGCCGAGCATACTCCAACAGGTCTCCGGCGCCAGAGCGCACCGCATCCAGCACGTCACCGGCCGGCACGCCGGCATCGACGACGAGCGAGAGGTCCTGCGTGGCCGCCGGGTAGGAGACGATCGGCGCGACCGCGACGAGTTCCGGGGCCGCGACGACCAGGGCGTCGAGATCGAGCTCGACGACCGCCACCACCCGGGGCAGGACGGCGGACTCGGCCAGTTCGGGCAGGAGCTCACCGGCGACGCCCACGACCGTGCCGTCGACGAGCAGCGACGCGGCACGGCCCGGGTGCAGGGACGGGTGGGTCGTCTGCGCGACGGTCAGTTCGACACCGACGGCCCAGGCGACCTGGCGGGCAGCGTCGATCGCGTCGGCGATGCCGAACGGTTCTGCCGTGGTGCCGGGCTGCTTGACGACCCGGTGGCCGGTGAGCAGTGCGGCGACGTGGAAGGGCTGGGCGGGCAGCGAGGCGTCCAGCGCCTCGAGCGTCGCACGGTCGGGCCGGGCGGCGCCCGCCGGGACCTCGTCGGTGCCGAGCGTCACGCCCGTCACCGGCAGGAACACCCGGGACGTCTCGTAGAGGGCGACGTCGACGAGCCCGCGCGACACGTTGCGACGGGCGGCGTCGACCAGGGCCGGAACGCCGCTCCGGCGCAGGAGGTTCTGCTCGCTGTCCAGGGCGTTCGCGAGCACGACGCTCGGTCCGCCCTGCGGGTCGATCCCCGGGTAGGCGTCCTGCGTGGCGGCTGACACGAACGGTGCCGTGACGACCTCGGTCAGGCCCGCCGCGGCCAGCGCCGAGGCGACCCGACGACGAGTCTGCTGGTGCCGGGTCAGGCCCCGACCGGGCGGCGCGACCGGCAGCACGCTGGGGATCCGGTCGTAGCCGACGATGCGCGCGACCTCTTCGACGAGGGTGGTGTCGTCGGTCAGGTCGGGACGCCAGGTGGGCGGGGTGACCGCGAGCTGCTCACCGTCGGTCTCGACCGTGGCGCCGATCGCACGGAGCGTGTCGATGACCTCGGCGTCGGTGTACTCGACGCCGACGAGCTCGGCCGGACGCGAGAGCCGCATCGTCACGGTCGCCCGCGGCTCGGTGTCGACGAGCGTGGATCCGAGGGCGTCAGCGGTACCGCCGGCGAGCTCGACGAGGAGCTCGACGGCACGGTTCGCCGCGGCCTCGGCCACCTGCGGGTCGACCCCGCGCTCGAAGCGACGGGATGCCTCGCTGGGGAGCTTGTGGCGACGAGCGGTGCGGGCGACGGAGACCTGGTCGAACCCGGCGGCCTCGATCAGGACGTCGGTGGTGCTCGCCGAGATCTCGGTGCGGGCTCCGCCCATGACGCCGGCGAGGCCGACGGGACCGTCGTCGTCGGTGATGACGAGGTCTTCGGGGTCGAGCTTCCGGACCGTGCCGTCGAGGGTCTCGAGCGTCTCGCCAGCGGTCGCCCGACGCACGCCGAGGCCGCCCGCGATGGTCTGCAGGTCGTAACCGTGCAGCGGCTGGCCGAGCTCGAACATGACGTAGTTCGTGATGTCGACGGGCAGGGAGATCGAGCGCACCCCTGCCAGCGACAGGCGCGACACCATCCAGGACGGTGTCTTGGCGGCCGGGTCGATCCCGCGCACGACGCGCGTGACGAACGTCGACGCTCCGACTCGACCCCGGATCGGGGCCTGGTCGTCGATCGTGACCGGGAAGCCCTCGGCCGCACGCGGCGCGACGCGGTCGACGGGGTCGTGGAAGCTGGCTCCGGTGGCGTGCGCGTACTCACGGGCGACCCCGCGCATGCTGAGGACGTAGCCGCGGTCCGGCGTGACGTTGATCTCGACCGCGGCGTCATCGAGGCCGAGGAGCGCGATGGCGTCGGCACCGACGGTGGGGTCCATGCCGAGGTCGGCGAAGCGCAGGATGCCGTCGTGCTCGTCGCCCAGCCCGAGCTCGCGGGCCGAGGCGATCATGCCGTCGGACACGTGCCCGTAGGTCTTGCGGGCGGCGATCGGGAACGGCCCCGGCAGGACCGCGCCGGGCAGCGTGACGACGACGAGGTCGCCGACGTCGAAGTTGTGCGCGCCGCAGACGATGCCGCGAGGCTCGGCTTCGCCGACGTCCACCTGGCACCAGTTGATGGTCTTGCCGTTCTTCTGCGGCTCGGGGACGCGCTCGAGGACCCGACCGACCACGATGGGGCCGGTCAGGTCGAAGGTGTGGACGTCCTCTTCCTCGAAGCCGACCGACACGAGCGCCGCGTGGACGTGCTCGAGGGTGACGTCCTCGGGGAGGTCGACGGACTCACCGAGCCAACGGAGTGGGACGCGCATCAGACCACCGTTCCGAACTGCTGCGAGAAGCGGATGTCGCCCTCGAGGAAGTCACGCATGTCGTTCAGGCCGTTGCGGAACTGCAGTGTCCGCTCGATGCCCATGCCGAACGCGAAGCCCTGGTACTCGTCGGGATCGATGCCGGCGGCACGCAGGACGTTGGGGTTCACCATGCCGCAGCCACCCCACTCGACCCACCGCGCGCCACCCTTGGCGTTCGGCTGCCAGACGTCCATCTCGGCGCTGGGCTCGGTGAACGGGAAGTAGTTCGGGCGGAGCCGGATCTGCGCCTCGGCGCCGAACATCTGCCGGGCGAAGTGCTCGAGCGTGCCGCGCAGGTGCGCCATCGTCAGGCCCTTGTCGATCGCGATGCCCTCGACCTGGGTGAAGACCGGCAGGTGCGTGGCGTCGAGCTCGTCGGCACGGTAGACGCGACCCGGCGCGATGACGTACAGCGGGAGGTCGCGCGACAGCAGCGACCGCACCTGCACCGGCGAGGTGTGGGTGCGCATGACCAGGTGCCGGTCGACGGGCTCGACGAAGATGGTGTCCGCCATGGCCCGGGCCGGGTGGTCCTGGTCGAAGTTGAGGGCGTCGAAGTTGAACCACTCGTGCTCGAGCTCGGGGCCTTCTGCCACTTCCCACCCCATGCCGACGAAGATGTCGGCGACGGCTTCGTTCAGCAGCGAGAGCGGGTGGCGGGAGCCGGTGGCGCGGTGGACCGGCAACGCGGTGACGTCGACGCGCTCGGCTTCGAGCCGTGCGCGTTCCTCGGCCACCGCGAGGACGGATTCCTGCTCGGCGATCGCCGCGTTCACCCGCCCACGGGCCTGCCCGACGAGCTTGCCCGCCGCGGCCTTCTGCTCCGGCGGCACACTGCGCATCGATGCGTTCATCCGCGCCAACGGTGACTGCTCACCGGTGTGCTCGGCCCTGGCCTGCTTCAGTTCGGCGACCGTCGTCGTGGCACGGACGGCGGCGAGGGCCGCGTCCACCGCGTCGGCGACGGCCGATTCGCTGATCTCGAGAGGTTCTGACACGAGACCCAAGCCTACCGGCCGTCGGGATACCACCCACCTGCACCGAGCGGACGGTGGATGACCGACGCCGACGACCGGCCTGGGGAGGGAGGAGCGTCAGCTCCGGAGCGCGAAGGCCGACTCGTACAGGCACACCGACGCAGCGGTGGCGAGGTTCATCGACTCCGCCTGCCCGTAGATCGGCACCTTGACGGCCCGGTCGACGAGCGCCAGGTCGTCGGCGGTGAGTCCGCGGGCCTCGTTGCCGAAGACCCACGCGGTCGGACCGTCGAGCATCCCCTCAGCGCGGACCACCGGCAGGTCGTCGCCCGAGACGTCCGCCGCGAGCACCGTGTAGCCGAGGGCCTTCGCCCGCTCGATCGTGTCGGCCAGGGTCACGCCGACGGACACCGGGACGTGGAACAGGGACCCGGTCGTCGACCGGACGACCTTCGGGTTGTACGGGTCGACCGAGCGTCCGGTCAGCACCACCGCGTCGGCGCCGGCCGCGTCGGCGGCCCGGATGATCGTGCCGGCGTTCCCCGGGTCCCGCACCTCTTCGAGGATGGCGACCAGTCCGGGCAACGCGGCCTGCTCGTCGGACGCATCACGGGCCTCCCGGTCGGCGGCGGCCGCAGCGCGGTCCGGGAAGACGTCCTTCACCGACGTCGGGAACTGCTGGCACACCGCCACCACGCCCTGCGGGGTGACCGTGTCGGCCATCGCGTCGAGCACCTGCTCGGTCACGAACCAGGTGTCCACCGGCGCGTCGTCCAGCCCGTAGCGGGCTGCGGCGGTCGGCGTCACGTAGAGCTCGCGCAGGAGCTCCGGGGCGTACTCCAGGGCTTCGCGGACGGCTTGGGGCCCTTCCAGCAGGAACAGGCCGGTCTCGGCCCGGACGTCCTTCTTGGCCAGGGCCGCAACGGCCTTCACGCGTCCGGCACGGGGGTTCTCGAGGAGATCGCTCACGACCCAAGTCTAGGAACGACGAAACCCCCGCCGTGCGGCGGGGGTTTCGCGAGCAGAAGAACTGACTACGCAGCCTTCGGGGCCGAGGTGTCGGCCGGGAGGGCCTTCTTCGCGGTCTCGACGAGCGCGGTGAAGGTCTCGGGGTTGTTCACCGCGAGGTCGGCGAGGATGCGACGGTCGACCTCGACGCCGGCCAGGTTGAGACCCTGGATGAGGCGGTTGTAGGTCAGGCCGTTCGCACGGGACGCAGCGTTGATGCGCTGGATCCACAGGCGACGGAACTCGCCCTTCTTCGCGTGACGGTCGCGGTACGCGTAGACGAGGGAGTGGGTGACCTGCTCCTTGGCCTTGCGGTACAGGCGCGAACGCTGGCCGCGGTAGCCCTCGGCGCGTTCGAGGATGACGCGGCGCTTCTTGGCGGCGTTGACCGCTCTCTTTACTCGTGCCATTGCACTATTCCTTTACGATCCGGGGGCTCAGTGGCCGAGGAGCTTCTTGACGTTCTTCGCGTCACCCTTGGAGAGGACCTGGTCCTCGTTCAGGCGGGCCTTGCGCTTGGAGCTCTTGACCTCGAGGTTGTGACGCATACCGGCCTGCTGCTTCATGATCTTGCCGGTACCGGTGACCTTGAAGCGCTTCTTCGACCCGGAGTGGGTCTTCTGCTTGGGCATGGTGGTGCCTTTCCGTGGGATGGATGGGGGGCCGCGTCGTTGCGGGTTCGGTCCGGGGACCTATTCGGCCGCGGCGTCCGTGGATTCCGCAGCTGCCTCGGACGTGGAACCGGCCTCGGCCTCGTCCTTGCCCTTCGCGGCGTGCTCGGTGGCACGACGCTCGGCCTTCTGTGCAGCACGCTTGGCGTTCTGCTCGCCCTTGACGTCGGACTTGTTCTTGAGCGGGGCGATGATCATCGTCATGTTGCGACCGTCCTGGGTCGGACGCGACTCGACGACACCGAACTCGGCGATCTCTTCCGCGAACTTCTGGAGGAGACGGACACCCTGCTCCGGACGCGACTGCTCGCGGCCACGGAAGAGGATCATCGCCTTCACCTTGTCGCCGCCGAGGAGGAACCCCTCGGCGCGCTTGCGCTTCGTCTCGTAGTCGTGCACGTCGATCTTCAGGCGGAAACGGACCTCTTTCAGGTCCGTGTTCACCTGGTTGCGACGGGCTTCCTTGGCCTTCTGAGCGGCTTCGTACTTGAACTTGCCGTAGTCCATGATCTTGGCCACGGGCGGCTTCGAGTTCGGCGCGACCTCGACCAGATCCAGTTCGGCTTCCTGCGCGAGACGCAGTGCCATGGCGATCGGGACAACGCCGACCTGCTCACCCTGCGGACCGACGAGTCGGACTTCGGGAACGCGGATTCGGTCGTTGGTACGGGGATCGGTGATGCGGAGCTCCTTCAATCAGGTGGTGGCCGTCCGGGGCGTTTGCCCTGGACGACAGCACGAGAGAGGAGATCTGACGCACGGGATGTCGACCCGTTCGGCAGCCGCCCTGCATCGGATCCGTGGGATCCGACCGACGGGTGCAACACGTGCACTCGCGGAGCGGTGGTGACCCGGTAGCCTGGTGGAACGCGGCCGCGGGTGGGAGAGACTCCTCTTTCGTGACACCGTCCGGGTGTTGTCGAGGATCTTGATCTCAGGAGAACTGATGTCAAGGGAACTGACGGCACACGGACAGCATCTGCCGCGAGCAAGCCTAGCAGAGGAGCACCGTGAGCGACACCCCGATCGACGACACCGGCATCGACGCCGCCAGGGACATCGCGGAGGTGCCGGCGGTCGAACTCATCAACACCGTTGCGGTGCACCTGCTCAGTGCCGCGGCCGTCAAGGTCGGCCTGGCAGACGACCCGCAGGAACAGACCGACCTGGACGAGGCGCGGAAGCTCATCACCGCGCTGGCCGGCCTCGTCACCGCAGCCGCGACCGAGATCGGCGACCACCACGCCCGTCCGCTCCGCGACGGACTCCGGTCGCTGCAGCTCGCCTTCCGCGAGGCGTCGGCGATCCCGGACCCGATCGGTGCCGGACCGGGCGAGAAGTACACGGGTCCCGTCAACTAGACGACGTCACCCGGTGACGGACAGGAGGCCCGTGGCGGTGTCGCCACGGGCCTCCCGTCCGTTCGTGGGTCGCGCTCAGGACCCGCTGTCACCGACCAGGCGCGCGACGGCCGCGAGCGGGATCCCGACCCAGTCGGGTCGGTTGCGGGTCTCGTAGACGACCTCGTAGACCGCCTTGTCGAGTTCGAAGGCGTCGAGCAGCGCGCCGTGGGCGGTGAGGTCCGCGCCGGTGCCCCGCTGGTAGCCCTCGAGGAAGCGTGCCCGCGCCTCGGCCGCCCAGGCGGCCGCGTCGACCGGTTCGGCGTCGTGCGCCAGCGCACCCGCGACGTAGTCGAACGAGCGGAGCATGCCCGCGACGTCGCGCAGGGTGACGTCCGGCAGCGAGCGTTCGTCGAGGGGGCGGAGCGGCTCGCCCTCGAAGTCCAGGAAGACCCACCCGCGGGGGTCCGGTGCCGACAGGACCTGTCCGAGGTGCAGGTCACCGTGGATGCGCTGCAGGTCCGGCCACGTCGCGTCGGCGGCACGGGCGTAGACCGCGCGGATGGCGTCGACGTGGTCGGCGACGGCCGGGGCCTCGCGGGCGGCGGTGTCGAGTCGGGCGTGCATCGTCGCGACGGCGGCGTCCCGTCGGGGCGCGTCGGCCGGTTCCGTCGGCAGCGCTCCGGCGAGGGTGCGGTGCACGTCGGCGAGCGCGGTGCCGAGCTGCTCGGCGCGGTCACCGAACGGCGTGCCGGCCTGCGCCTCCTGCAGGGCGACGCGCCAGGCGTCGTCGAGCCCGGGCAGGAACTCCTGGGCGAAGGCGAGGTGCCCCGTCGCCGTGCCGTCCGGGCGTCCGACGTCCGGCCAGTCGGCGCGGAGGGCGCCGTAGACCCGCGGCACGCGCGTGCTGCCCGCCGCCGTGAGCGCGAGCTGCGTGGCCACGTCGGGGTTGTCGCCGTGGTGCAGCACGCGGAAGAGCTTGATGATGACGCGGTCGCCGGACTCGGTGTCGCAGATGACCGACGTGTTGGACTGCTCACCCGTCAGGACGCGGGCGGCGGTGACCCGACCGATCGGGCTGAGGCTGTCCGGTGCCGCGTCGATGCGTGCGGCGAGTGCCGACACCCACGCGAGATCGGTGGTGGCGTCGACGACCGTGCCGTCGGGGCCGCTGGTGATCGGCGACTGGTAGAGGACGGGGACCGTGGGTGCCTCGTCGAGCACCAGCCGGGTCCCGTCGTCGGTCGAGATCGTCCGGAGGTGTGGCACGGACCCCTTCGAGGCGTACCAGCGGCGGTCGGCGATCCAGGACTCGAGGTCGCGGTCGCTCGGCGTGCTGGTGTCGGGGGCGCTGGTGTCTGCGCTCGTGTCTGCGCGGGTGTCGGGGGCGCTGGGTGCTCCGTCGCTCATGCAGCGGAACCTACGCGCCGGGGCCTGGCGAGGTGCCGAGTCCCCCACAGGACGCGCCGGGGAGCACTCCGTCCACAGAACCCCGCTGCCCCCGGTCTGACACGGGTCTGTCGGACGACACTTGCGGCATGCCCCGATCCGCTGCTGCTCCTCCCCCCGCCGCTGACGCTGCACGTGCGCTCCCCGACCCCCGCCGGACCTGGCGGATCCTCGACGACCGCAGGCTCCCCGCACTCGAGCCGTTCGCCGCCGACGTCCGCCGCCACGGAGCGGTGACGGTGCGCGAGACGGTGTGGGACTCCGACGACCGGGTGCTCGCCGCCGAGGGCATCGTGCTCACACGCTTGCCGGACGACACCTGGACGATCGACCGGGGTGCCCGCGGGGTCGGTCCGGAACCGCTCGACGGCGCGTTCGACGATCCCCCACGGGACGCGGTCGAGGTGTTCCTGCGTGGTCGTCCGCTTCGGACCGTCCTGGTCCGTGACACCACCACGACGCTCGTGACCCTCCGCGGCAGGGACGGCCGGGTGCGGGCCGAGGTCGCCGACGTGCGCGTGGACGACGGCGACCCGGACACCACCGTGCTGCGGTCGTCGCGGTGGTGGGCCCTGACGGACGACGGACGCGACGGCGCCACGGCACGAGCGGCCGAACGAGCGCTGCACGACGCGGCGACCGATCCCGTGGACGTCTCGTCGGTTCCGCTCACCCGCGGCCCCGAGCCCGCCCCGGAGCGCCGACGCGGCCGAGCGAAGCGCCCCCGGCCGGACACCGCAGCGGGGCTGGTCCTGCGGGTGCTCGATGCCCTGCGGCGCGACCTCGTCGCGGCGGACCCCCGGGTCCGAGCCGACGAGCCCGAGGCCGTGCACGACCTGCGGAAGGTGCTGCGCCGCCTGCGGAGCGTGCTCGCGGCGTTCCGCGGCGCGCTCGACCGTCAGGCGACCGAGGAACTCCGTGCCGCCCTGGCCGAGACCGGACGGATCGCCGGGACCGCTCGCGACGCCGAGGTGCTGCACGCCGGCCTGTCCCGATCGGCGGCACACGCCCCCGACGGGTACGTGGACGCCGAGACCCTCGACCGCATCGCTTCGGAGACCGCGGAACGTCGCAGAGTGGCTGCGGCCGAACTCCTGCGAGCGCTGCGTTCCGACGCCTGGTTCCGGACGCTCGACGCCCTCGACGACCTGCTGCTGCGGGCACCGGCCGGCCCGCACGCAGACGACGACGCGGCCACGTTCGCCACCAGGCGCATCCGGCACGAGCGGGCACGCGTCGGTCGGCTGCTGGGTGATCCCAGCGATGACCTCGACACCCTGCACGAGGTCCGGAAGGCCGCGCGCCGGTTGCGCTACGCCCTGCAGGCGGCCGGTGACGTGCCCGACGTCGGGAAGCGCCGGCTCGGTCGACTGCGACGGGTGCAGGAGACCCTCGGCGAGACGCTCGACGCCGCACACGCCGCCGATGCGTACCGACGGCTGGCAGCCGTGGCAGCGCAGCACGGCGAGGACACGTTCGGGTACGGCGTCCTGGCGACGACCGAGCAGACGGCCAGCACGCAGGGCCTGCACCGATCGCGGAAGCTGCTCGCGCGGCTCTGACCGGGTGCGAGAATCGGGCCGTGCCGCACTACTTCGAGGACCTCGCTGCCGGACAGACCTTCACCACGCCGGGGCGCACCATCACCGAGGCGGACGTGGTGTCGTTCGCCTCGTGGACGAACGACAACAACCAGGTGCACACGGACGTCGAGTTCGCGGGGAAGACCCGGTACGGCCAGCGGATCGTGCACGGGCTGCTCGGCACCTCGCTGTGCCTCGGGCTCATCGCGCGCACGGGCGTCTTCGAGGGGTCCGCGGTGGCACTGCTCGGGATCGACCAGTGGCGGTTCACCGAGCCCGTGTTCATCGGCGACACCGTGACCTGCACCGTCGAGGTCCTCGGCACCCGGCTGACGAGCTCGGGAACGACCGGGATCGTCGAACGAGCGGTGGCCCTGCGGAACCAGCACGGCGTTGTCGTCCAGCAGGGACGGATGGACGTCATGGTGCTCACGCGCGACGCCGCGATCGACTGCGCGACCGCTCGACGAGCGCCCGGCGGAACCTGCTCTGCGCAATCCCGACTCCCTCTTTACAACGATGTACCAGCACGGGAGCATGGACGCATGAGCACGCTCGACGGCATCGTGGCCGCACCTGACTCCGCTTCCGCCCCCGGCCTCCCCCTCGCTTCGCGGCAGGACGGCACGTACCCCCGGCCGCAGATGCTCCGCACCGCCTGGGCCGACCTCGACGGCACGTGGTCGTTCCGGAACGACGGCGACGACGACGCCTGGCGCACCGGCTTCACCGACGCCCGGGACATCGTCGTCCCGTTCCCGCCCGAGTCCCCGGCCTCGGGCATCGACGAGCCCGGGTTCCACCCGGTGGTCTGGTACTCCCGCGCGATCACCCGCTCGGAGCTCGACGCCGCCGGGTTCGGCACCGGCGCGCCCCGGCTCGTGCTGCACTTCGGTGCCGTCGACCACCGTGCCCGCGTCTGGATCGACGGGCAGTTCATCGGCGGGCACGAGGGCGGCCACACCCCGTTCTCCTTCGACGTCACGGAAGCGCTGGCCGCCGACCCCGACGCCGTGCACACCCTGGTGGTCCGCGCCGAGGACGACCCGCACGACCTGACCCAGCCGCGCGGCAAGCAGGACTGGCACGAGGACCCGCACGCGATCTGGTACCGCCGGACCACGGGGATCTGGCAGACGGTCTGGCTCGAGGCCGTGCCGACCGCCTCGATCGCGTCCCTGCGCTGGACGAACGTCGACCACGCGACCATGCGCCTGACGGTCCGGCTCGACGGTCACCGCACCGGCGGCGAGCGCCTGCGCGTCGAGGCCCGCTGGGACGACCGCGACGAGCACCTCGCCACGATCGAGACCACCGTCGGCGAGACCGGGGACGAGTTCGACGTGGTCGTGCCGATCGCGCGGCAGACGAACGGGCAGGCCGAGGACGAGCTGCACTGGACGCCGGACACGCCCCGGCTGATCGACGCCACGGTCACGCTGCTGCCACGCTCCGGCAACGGCACGACGGTGGGCACGGGCGCGCTCGACGCCGTCGCCAGCTACTTCGGGATCCGGACGGTCGGGGTCGATGGGGGCGCGTTCCTGCTCAACGGCCGACGCCATGACGTCCGCAGTGTCCTGAACCAGGGCTACTGGCCCGAGTCGCACATCGCCGCCCCGTCCCGCCAAGCACTCCGCCGCGAGGTCGAACTCATCAAGGAGCTCGGCTTCAACGCGGCCCGCAACCACCAGAAGATCGAGGACCCGCGGTTCCTGTACTGGGCCGACCGGCTCGGACTCATGGTGTGGGGCGAGGCCCCCGGCGCCTACGCGTTCTCCCCCCGCGCCGTGCAGCGTCTGATGCATGAGTGGATGGACGCTGTCGAGCGTGACGCCTCGCACCCGTCGATCGTCACGTGGGTGCCCGCCAACGAGAGCTGGGGTGTGCAGCACATCGCCACCGACCCGGCCCAGCAGGCCTACGCCCGGGCCCTCGCCGACGTCACGCGGGCGTTGGACCCGACGCGTCCGGTGATCTCCAACGACGGGTGGGAGCACACGAACTCCGACATCGTCACGATCCACGACTACGAGGGCGACGGACCCCGGCTCGCGGCCACCTACGCGGACGAGACCGCACGGACCCGACTCCTCGGTGGGATCGGCCCGGCGGACCGCCGCATCCTCGTCGGCGGCGCCGAGGACCTCGGCCAGCCGGTGATGCTCACCGAGTTCGGCGGCGTGAACTACCAGCCCGGCGTCCAGCGCGAGGACGGCTGGGGGTACACGTCGGCCACTGACGGCGACGACTGGGTCGCTCGGATCACCGCGCTGTACGACGCGATCCGCGCGAGCTCGTTCCTCGCCGGGTCCTGCTACACGCAGCTCACCGACACCATGCAGGAGACGAACGGCCTGCTCAACGCAGACCGCTCCCCGAAGGTCCCGATCGAGCAGATCCGTCGCGCGGTCACGGGGCGCTAGCCGGGAGGCCCGCACTTCGTGAGCAGGAATGGTCGGGTCCGGCAGGCGGACCCGACCATTCCTGCTCACGATGCACACGGGTTGCCTCGCGCCGGCGGGTGGCGGGTGGCGGCCCGCGATGCGGGGCGCGGCCTGCGATCTGGGAGGATCGGGCGGGTGACGAGCGTGGCGGAAGCGAGCCGGGCCTCCAGGCGGGGGTTCCGCAGCCTGCTGACCGGACGGCACAGCGCCTGGACCGCACCGCTGCTGATCTGGGCGGGCTCGCGGGTCGTCAGCACGGTGCTGCTGGCGACCGTGTACCTGCTGGCGACCGCGAACGGCTGGCCGTTCGCCTCGTACCGGCAGGATCCCTCGTTCTTCACGTTCTCGGGCTCGTGGGATGCCTCGTTCTACCGGATCATCGCCGAGCACGGGTACCCGGCAACGCTGCCGGTCGACGACTCCGGGCACGTCCTGCCGAACGCGTGGGCGTTCCTGCCGGTGTTCCCCGCGGTGGTGCGGGTCGTGATGACACTGACCGGCGCCTCGTTCTGGGTCGCCGGGGTCGTGGTGGCGTCGATCGCCGGAGCGGGCGCCTGCGTGCTGCTGTACCGGCTGGTGCTCGCCGTCGGGTGCTCGCACCGGGCCCGCTGGGCGACGGCCCTGTTCGCGTTCGCGCCGACGGGGTTCCTGCTGCAGGTCGCCTACGCGGAGAGCCTGCTGCTCGTGCTGCTGTTCGGTGCCCTGCTCGCCCTGGTCCGGCGACGGTACTGGCTGATCGCGCCGCTCGGTGTCGTGGCGGCGTTCACGAAGCCCGGGGTCCTCGCGCTGGCGCTGGCCCTGGCCGTGCACCTGGTCCTGCGGTGGGTGGCCTGGCGCCGGCAGCAGGACGCGTTCCCGTGGCGGGACCGGATCGCGATCGTGGTGACCGGCCTGGTCGTCGCGGCTGCGGGACTTGCGTGGCCCGTCATCGCGACGGCCGTGACGGGGCGGCCGAACGCGTACCTGGACACGGAGCTGTCGTGGTGGGTGGGGTTCGTCGGGCGGCAGCACTTCGCGCCGCTGACGCCGTGGTTCACGATGGCGTCGACGTGGCTCGGGCCGCTCGGCATCGGACTCGTCGTGGTGGTCCTCGCCGGCGCGGTGTGGTTCTTCTCACGCAGGAGCACCCGGGCCCTGGGGACCGACGTGCTCGCGTTCACGGCCTCCTACGGGCTGTACCTGGTGGCGGTGTTCCTGCCGCAGCAGTCGTTGCCGCGGTTGCTCATGCCGATGGCACCGTTGCTCGGGTCGGACGTCTTCGTGCGGACACGGGGGCGGGCGGTGGCGTGGCTAGTCGTCGGGGTGTGCCTGCAGCCGGTCGCGATCGTGCTGCTGTGGTTCCTCGGATACCCGTGAGCGGTGCTGTCCGTCGGCGCTGCAAGACACCGGTGTTCGCCGGTTGAACACGCGCAGACCGCGGTGCGACGCGCGAACACCGGTGTCTTGCGGGCCGCGACAGCGCTACGCGTCGAAGGTGTGGAACCAGGCCGATCCACCGGGGTGCTGCACCGTGATCATCTCGTCGAGGTCGCGGTAGGGGCCGTCCTGGTTGTGGCTCGCCGACTTGATGCGGATGGTGCCGTCGGGCTCGGTGAAGACCTCGGACACGATGGTCGTGTGGTCCGGTGAGCCGTTGGCGTTCCAGTCGAAGAACACGATGTCGCCGACCTGCACCTTGTCGCGCTCGTCCGACGAACGCCGGGTGAGTCCGAACTCGGCCGCGTTGGTCTCGAGCCACGGGTCCATCGTCGGGCAGTAGGTCCACGTCGCACTGTGCTCGGCACCGGCCGCGCGGTTGTACCAGTCGGACCGCTGCTCCCACCCGCGGGCGATGAGCGTCTGGCTGACGTAGTTCGCGCAGTCGCCGCCGATCGGGTTCATCGTGCCGTACTCGGCGAGGTTGTAGTCCTTCCAGTACCGCATCGCGTAGGCGAGCTGCCGGTCGACGTCGGTCAGTGCGGCGTAGGCCAGGGTGGTCGAAGCGACCGCGCTGCCTGCAGCGGGCGTCGCGGCGGCGGTCGGGGCGGGTGTGGCCGTCGCGGTGTCCTGGGTGGCGCCGCTCTGCCCGTCGTTCGCGGCGCTGCCGTTGCCGTCGGAGGACTGGTTCGCCGACGCGGTGGGCTCGATCACGGACGTGAAGAGTGCGACGTCGGCGTCACCGGCCGTGTACATCGCCTGGTGCGGGGCCGTGAAGGTCACCTTCGACGCGGTCGCCGTGACGTCGCGCGCAGCAACACCGCCGACGGTGACGCCCTTGACGGCGGCGAGTCCGGTCCCCGTCACGGTGATCGTGACACCACCGGCGAGCGGGACCTGCGCCGGAGTGACGGCCTTCGCGACGGGCGTCGCCGTCGGGGTGGACGATGCGTCCCCACCCCCGGAGCTCCCGCGCCCGCCGCCCGAGCCCTTGCCCGAGTCGCCGCCCTTGTCGCTGCCGGAAGAGCACGCCGCGACGGCGAGCCCGATCCCGGCGACGCCGGCGAGGGACAAGAGTGCGCGGCGGTTCATCGAGGCAGTCATGACACGACCAGCGTAAGCGACACCTCCGTCGTTCCGACACGGCATGATCGTCTTCGGGGGCGAGCGTCCTCCGTGTCCCAGCGGACCCGTTCGGAAGGAACACACATGCCCGAGAGCCACGACTTCTTCGTCGCCACCGACCCCGAGACCGCCCGTGCCCAGGTGCGTGAGGCGCTGTCACGCGAGGGCTACACCGTCGACGACGCCGAGCAGGGGGCACTCCGTGCGACCCGCGGCAGCCTCGGCCTGACGCTCCTCATCGGCGGCATGGCGAACGACCGCACGTTCCACACCCGCCTCGACGTGCAGATCATGATCGCCCCGGACGGCCGCACGGTCGCCCGACTGCTGCGCGGCTCGGGCAAGTCCGCGATCAAGGGTGGAGCGCTCGGCATCTCGCGCGGCAACCGTGCCTTCGAGCAGGCCGCGAACGCGATCCACACCACCTTCGCGCAGTCCGGCGTGCTGACGGAGAGCATCGCCGGCTGACACGTCGACGTCGGGGCCGGGTCCGACGCGACCCGCAGACGGGCGGGAGGCCCGGTGCCAGCTGGCACCGGGCCTCCCGCCCGTCTCCGACTCGCGCTCGCCGTCATGATGCGCGCCGATCCGCTCGCGAACCGTCGCATGTCGCGTGCCCCTGCGTCAGCTGCAGGACCAGTCGCGGTCGATCGCGGTCGAGCCGAACGGCGTGACGTACTGCGTCATCCTGATGGGTCCACCGAGCAGACGAGCGCCGGAGCAGGCCGCCTGAGCCTGGTCGAGTCGGGCTGCACCGAGCGCGATCCAGCTCGGCAGCGGCCGGAGCGGACTCGATGCCGGGACGGTCCCCATGATCTTGTTGAACTGGTACGAGGTCGAGTAGACCCCGATCTGGGTCACTCCCGCGTCCTGCAGGGCCTTCGTCATGCCCTCGAGCGCCGCACGGTTCTGCCCGGCGTCCGAGGTGACGTACGACAGCCCGGTCTCGACGTCGAGCCACCAGCGGTACTGACCAGGATTGGTGACTCCGCGGGTGTTGGCTGCTTCGTAGGCGCGGGCGTACCCGTACATGTACGAGCACGCTGCCGTCGTCTTCCAGGTCGACTGCGCACCGGACTGCGGTGTGCAGGTGCCGTACGCCGTGGGCACAGCGACTGTCTGGCCGTTCGGCGCGAGGTTCGACGTCGGCCACACCGAGGCTGCCCGTGCCCCGGGGTTCGTGAAGAGCGAGTAGACCTGCGTCGTCGGCTGGGCGGTGCCGCCGGCGGAGGCCTCGGCCCAGCCGAGCTGCTGTTGCAAGCAGGGGTTCGTCGTGTTGGCGCGTTCACCGTTCACCCCGACGATCCCGAACGACTGGTCGGTGGGGACGGTCTTGCCGCACTGCGGCCAGGAGATGTCCACGCCGGTCCCCGAACCCGTCGATCCATCGAGGAAGTACCCCACGACGTCGACGTAGACCGTCGAAGTCCCGCCGGACACCTTCGCCTGCACCTGCCCTCCGGCTGCGAGCGGCGCGATCAAGGCGTTCCCGATCGTCTGCCCCTTGGCGTAGACCTGCGTCGGCACGCTCGAGGCCAGCCCCGCACCGACGACGCGGAGTGATCCCCCGGTGCTTCCCTTGCCGACCTTCGCGTTGATGACCGCAGCGGTCGCATTGCGCGGGACACCTGCGGTGCCGGCGACGGTGACCTTCTTCGCGGTGGTCCCGGCAGCGACGGTCGCAGCTCGGACCGGGTGCGCGGGGACGAAGACCGAACCGTTGGCGTTCGGCGCGTAGTACCCGACCACGTCGGCGAGCACCCGTGCGGATCCGGAGGAGACTCGCGCTTGCACGGCGCCGCCGGAGAGCCTGACCGTGGTCGTGTTGGCGACGGTGATGCCCTTCTCGTACATCAACGAGACGACCCCGGCGTTGTTGCCGGACGGGGTGATCCGCAGCCGACCACTCGTTGCGGGGCGGGAGACGTCGGTCTGGAGCACCACTGCGGTGGCGTTCGCCGGGACACCCGCCTTCCCCGCGACCACGATCTTCTTCGCCGCGGTGGACACCGTCCCGTTCAGCACGTTCGTCGGCGGCAGCGGCGTGTACGTGGAACCGGATGTACTCGTGCCGTACCACCCCGCAACGTCGAGCGAAACGGTGGCCTTGCCCGCGGACACCTTCACCTGGGCCTTGCCCGAGGTGAGGGCGACCGTGGTCGTGCCGGAGATCGGCTGCGCCCGACGGAAGTTCTGGATCGCGGGGCTCGCCGTGCTGCCGGCAGGGGCAACACTGACGTACCCGGCGGCGCTCGGGGCGTTCACCGTCGCGGTGAGCACGACAGCCGTGGCCGAAGCGGGGATGCCGTTCCTGCCGCCGAGAGTGACCGTCGTCGCGGTGCTCGTCGCGGTGCCTGACCAGGCTCGTGCCGGTGCGACGGGGGTGAACCGGCCGGTCGTCGGGGCCGCTGCCGATGCCGGCGCGACCGGTCCGACGACAGCGAGGCCGGCGGCGACGGCGAGCACCGTGCCGATCGATGCGATGGCGGTCCTGAAGCGCACGTGTTCCCCCGTTTCCCGCGCCGGTCGGCGCACGGGGAGTCTAGGGCGGTGCGTTGGACAACACACCACCCCTGTCCGTGAACTGTGTCGAACGATCTACCTGAATCGGCCTGTGGAGGACGATCCCCTCGACACGACCGCCAACGACAGAACGGCCCGGAACCTGTGGGTTCCGGGCCGTTCTCGTGGTTGCTACCTGGTGGAGCTAAGGGGATTCGAACCCCTGACCTTCTCATTGCGAACGAGACGCGCTACCAACTGCGCCATAGCCCCAAGTGCTCGACCACACTAGCACCCTCGTTCGGCCCAGCCGAAATCGCAGGTGGTCCTTCGGGCGTGCCGCGGATCAGACCGCGCGGCGCCGTCGCATGATCGCGTCGAGGTCGGCCTGCTGGTAGGCGTCGTCGTCGAGGACACCCATGCCGGCCCACTTGCTCGGCGGCCCGGCGGGCTCGTCGGCGGGAGCAGGAGCGGCAGGAGCACGAGCGCCAGGAGCAACGCCGGCCGACGCAGCAGGGGCCGCGGGGGCCCGGAGCCCGAGCCGCTCGGCCAGACGTCCCTGGTCGTGCGCGGACAGCGACGCCGCAGCCTCTTCGAGTTCGGGTCGCATCCGCGACACCCGCGCCAGCGACGGGTCGGACTCCCCGGCGCGGAACGCGGCCGCTTCGGCCTCGGCTTCCGCCTTGGCCGCGGCGACGCGCTCCTTCAGGCGGGCAGCGAGTTCCGCCGACGACTCGGGCGACGCGGCCGGAGCGGCCGGCCGCTCCACGTAGAGGGGTTTCGGAACGTGGTTCGGGGTCCAGGAGCGGTCTGCTGCAGGCTCGGCGGGCTGCTCGGTCGACAGGGGCGGCGCCGGGTCCGTCCATGCGGTGGCCGGCCGGGAGGCGCGGGTCGCGCCCGTCTCGGCGGCCGCGAGACGCTGCTTCCGCGCCGTCGCCACCTGGTGCAGCTGGGCCAGGACCGCTGCGGACCCACCGGCGGCGACGAGTCCGGCGACACCGACGAGCCAGAGCGACGGTGCCGCGACGAAGACCACGAGGGCGATGACGACGCCGAGCGTGCCGAACAGGGTCGCCCCGAGCCGGGAACGACGCATGCGCATCGCGGTCAGGGCCGGCACGGCGGACGCCCGCTCGAGCACCGGGGTCTGCTCGGCCAGGCGGCGGGTGATCTCACGCTGCCGTGCGGCTTCGTGGGCTCGGACGATGGCGGTGCGCTTGGCCTCTTCGGAGCGGGCGACGCGCTGCGCCTGGGCGAGGGACTTCGCGTTCATCTCGATGCGGACCTCGTCCGGCAGCTCGGCGGTCTGCGCGAGGATCCGGAGGGTCTGCTGCAGCCGGATGGCGTTCCGCTCGGTGGCCAGGTACTGGCGGCGGGCGGCCCACGACGGCATCAGGTAGACGAGCCAGAGGACGGCCGCGACGAGCAGGACGATGCCACCACCCCACGAGCCGATTCCTGCCATGCGAACACGGTAGGGGTGGCGGTTCCCGCGCCGCGTCATTGCCGGACGCGTGTTGCGCGTGTCGGGGCGGAATCCGTGGGAGGCGACCCGCGCCTCCAGGCCCGTCAGACGTGGGACGTCAGATGCGGGGCGTCGTGTCCAGCGGCATCGCCGCCTCGTCGCGTGCGGCGAGCGGCACGGTCCCCACGCCGGGCGGCACCTGCCCCTGGACCCAGCGCTCGAGGACGCCCCCGCGGACTTCTTCGGCCACCAGCGCGAAGCAGAAGTGGTCGCGCCAGTCCCCGTTGATGTGGATGTACCGGCGACGGAGTCCCTCGTACCGGAAGCCGAGCTTCTCGACGACGCGCAGGCTCGGGGCGTTCTCCGGCCGGATGCAGATCTCGATCCGGTGCACGCCGAGCGAGCGGAAGCAGTGGTCGACGGCGAGGGCGACGGAGATCGGCGTCACGTTGTGGCCGGCGGCGTCCTCGACGACCCAGTAGCCGATGGAGGCGCTCGCGAGCGAGCCGTAGGAGATGCCGGAGACGTTGAGCTGCCCGACGAAGCGTCCGTCGAGCTCCATCGCGAACGGGAGTCCGAGTCCCGCGCGGGCGTTGGCCTGGAGCGCGCGGATGCTGCCCCGGACGTCGGTGGAGACGTGTCCGGAGGGGTTCGTGGCCTCCCAGGTGCGGAGCCACGAACGGTTCGTCGCGAGTGCCGCGTCGAGGTCGCGGGTGTCGCGGAGCCGGAGGGGCCGGATGGTGACCCGCCCGTGGGACAGGGTCGGGATCGTCGTCATCGCTGGGTTCCTCCGGGGTCCCGCCCCGGTGCGGGACGGGGTGTCCCGCCCGGGTCCGTGATCACCGGACCCGAGCGGGATGGCCGACTATTCGCCCGCGTTGAACTCCTTCAGCCACGACTTGAGGTCAGGGCCGAGGTCATCGCGGTCCGAGGCGAGCTGCACGATCGCCTTGATGTAGTCGAGTTTGTCACCCGTGTCGTACCGGCGTCCACGGAACACGACGCCGTACACGCCGCCGGTCCACTCTTCGGCGCTCGCCATCTTCATGAGCGCGTCGGTCAGCTGGATCTCGCCGCCCTTGCCCGGCTCCTGCTTCTCGAGGACGTCGAAGACCTCGGGACGGATGACGTAGCGGCCGATGATGGCCAGGTTCGAGGGCGCTTCGCCCTGCGGGGGCTTCTCGACGAGGCCGGTGATCTTCACCACGTCGTCGGTGTCGGTCGGCTCGACCGTGGCGATGCCGTACAGGTGCGTCTGCGACTCGGGGACCTCGAGCAGGGCGACGATCGTGGCGTTCTTCTCGCCCTGGACCTCGATCATGCGCTGGAGCAGCGGGTCACGAGCGTCGATGATGTCGTCACCGAGGAGCACGGCGAACGGCTCGCGGCCGACGTGCATCTTCGCGCGGAGCACCGCGTGGCCGAGGCCGAGCGGGTCACCCTGTCGCACGTAGTGCATGTCGGCGAGGTCCGTCGACTGGTTCACCTTCTGCAGCTTCTCGTGGTCGCCCTTCTTGCGGAGGGTCTCCTCGAGCTCCGACACGTGGTCGAAGTGGTTCTCGAGCGCGTTCTTGTTGCGCCCGGTGATCATCAGCACGTCGGTCAGCCCGGCACCGACAGCCTCTTCCACCACGTACTGGATGGCCGGCTTGTCGACGACGGGGAGCATCTCCTTCGGCATCGCCTTGGTCGCGGGGAGGAAGCGGGTACCCAGCCCTGCGGCCGGGATCACCGCCTTCGAAATCTGGAAGCCCATGCTCAGACCGTATCCGATCCCCCTTTCGAGGGCATGTCGTCGCTCCGGGGGACACGGGACCCCGCGTGTTCCCGGCGGGAAGCCGCAACCGTGCCCCTCGGTAGACTCCTGCGCATGATCGCCGATCTCGGGAACGAGAAGCGCGCCCTGCGAGCCGAACTCCGGCAGCGGCGGCGCACCCGGACCACGACCGAACGCGACGCGGACACCGAGACCCTGACCGCGACCCTGCAGCGCTTCGTCGAGGAGCGCCAGGTGACGTCCCTCGCCCTGTACCTGTCCGCACCGGACGAGCCGAACGTCCGGCCGTTCCTGAACTGGGCGTACGGGCAGGGCATCCGCGTGCTGCTGCCGATCACCCGCGAGGACGGGCTGCTCGACTGGGCCGTCGGCGACGGCGAGAGCGAGACCGAGAGCCTGCTCGGCCTGCCCGAGGTCGTCGGCGAGGTCCTGTCCCCGCTCGCGATCAACGACGTCGACGCGATCCTGGCCCCGGCGGCGGCGGTCGGGCACGACGGCGTCCGCATGGGCTGGGGGCGCGGCTACTACGACAAGACCCTCGGGTCCATGGCGAACCGTCCGCCCGTCTATGCTGTGATCTTCGACGCGGAGTACCTCGACGAGGTCCCGCGCGAACCCCACGACGAACCCGTTGACGGCATCATCACGCCGTCGCGCATCATCACGTTCCGGAGCTGACGTGCCCACCTACTCGTACCGTTGCACCGAGTGCGACAACGCGTTCGACATCAAGCAGTCCTTCTCCGACGCCACCCTGACGGAGTGCCCGGTCTGCGGCGGCGTCCTGCGCAAGGTGTTCTCCCCGGTCGGCGTGACCTTCAACGGCGGCGGCTTCTACCGCACCGACTCGCGCCCGGCCCCGAAGTCCGAGGGCTCGTCGAGCACCCCCGCGAAGTCCGAGCCGAAGAAGTCCGAGCCGGCGAAGAAGGCCGAGTCGAAGCCCAGCGGCTCGAAGCCCGCCGCGTCCTGACGCGGTCTTCGCTCTCCGGATAGGTTGGGGCGCGTCGCCACTCGGCGGCCGTCCTCGACCCGGAAGGAGACCCTCGCATGAAGGGCTTCAAGGAGTTCCTGCTCCGCGGCAACGTCATCGACCTGGCCGTCGCAGTCGTCATCGGTGCGGCGTTCACCGCGATCGTCAACAAGATCGTCCAGGCGCTGATCAACCCCCTCATCGGTGCGGTGTTCAACGCCTCGAGCCTCGACGACGCCCTGAAGGTCCGGATCCCCACGGTGTCCGGTGACCACGCCACGCTCTACTTCGGCGCCATCATCGGGGCGGTGCTGAACTTCGTCATCATCGCCGCGGTGGTGTACTTCGTGCTCGTGGTACCGGTCAACCGTCTGAAGAAGGTGGCGTTCGAGCGCGTCAAGAACGACGAGGAGCAGACCCCGCAGGACGTGCCCCCGACCGACGTCGAGGTGCTGCTCGAGATCCGCGACCTGCTCCGCCCGCAGAACGGCGGCGCGACCAGCACGGGCGCGCACATCGCCCCGTCGAACGCTCCCGAGGGGCCCGGCATCGGCGGCTCGACGAAGCTCTAGCCCAGGCGCCTTCGCAAGACACCGGTGTTCGCGCGCTGCACACCCGCAAACCGCGGTGCGCAGCGTGAACACCGGTGTTTTGCGCGGGGGCCCGTCAGGCGGCGGGGACCGCGCGGCGCTTCGCGAACATCGCGACGGCGTACTGCGCGCCGGCGAGCACGTGCCCCGCGGTGCCGAGGTACACGAACACCAGGGCCACGACCCGGACCCACGGCGCGTTCTCGTCGACGGTGTGCACCGCGGAGAACAGCAGCACCGGCAGCCCGACGAACAGCAGGGCCGAGCGGATCTTGCCCGTCCACGTGACGTCGAGGTCCGGGTTGCCGTGGAACAGCACGCTCGACAGGACGACGAGCACCAGGTCGACGAGCACGACGACGGCCACCACCCACCAGGGCAGCAGGCCGACGAGCACCAGGGACAGCACGATCGCGATGATCGCCAGGCGGTCGGCGACGGGGTCGATCGCCTTGCCGAGCTTGGATCCCTGGTCGAACTTGCGGGCGATGAAGCCGTCCGCCCAGTCGCTCACGCCGATCACGACGAGGGCGACGAGCGCCCACCCCGGGTGGCCGGCGACGACGAGGCCGATGAACACCGGGATCAGCACGAGGCGGAACAGCGTGATCAGGTTCGGCCAGGTCTGCCAGTCGGGGCGCTGCCGCGCGGTGTCAGTCATCACGGGCCAGGCTACCGGTTACCAGTGCGGGGGGACGTCGCGCCGGAGCTGGTCGTCGTTCTCACCGTCGCGGTGCCGCGCCGGTTCCGGCGGCGGCGTCGGGTCGTAGCCCGCCACCGGCTGGGTGGTGACGCGTCTGCGGCGCCGCACCGGGCCTCCCGGCTGGTCCGCCGTCTCGCCTCCGTCAGCGGCGGGACGGACGGGAGGCACGGCTGACGACACGTCGTCGACTCGCGTCCACGTGCCCACCAGCTGGTCCGTCTCCGGCGTCACCGGACCGGCGGGCCGCGAGGCCCGGCGGCTCATCGGCGGGCGGGGATCGGTGGGATCGAGATCTCCTGCGTGGCACCGCGGTCGACCCCGAGCACGGACGCGACGGTGTCGGCGACGCGGTCCGGGTCGGAGAACAGCTGGAACGCGTGCACGCGCACGTAGTGCCAGCCGAGACGACGGAGCACCTCGGGGCGCAGGCGCAGGGACTCGCGCAGCGATCCCTTCACCAGCGACGCGTCGGTCTCGATCGTGACGCACACCCCGCCATGCGCGGCGACGAGGCCGAGCTTGCCGCGGTGTCCGAGCGCGACCGGGATGCCGCGCATCTCGAGGCGCCGGGCCAGGTCGACGAGCAGCGGGTCGGAGTCGTCCGGCACGTACTCGGCGGTGGTGCGGGCACGCACCTCGGCCAGGATCTCGGCGAGGGCGACGGTGCCGTGGCCCATGCGCTCGGCTTCGATGTCCGACGGCTGGAAGCAGGTGACGATGACCATCGAGCGACGCGCACGGGTCATGGCGACCGCCAGCAGCCGCTCGCCGCCGGGCTTGCCGAGCGGACCGAAGTCGCGCAGCACGCGACCGTGCGGGGTGCGGCCGTAGCCGATGGAGAACACGACGCGGTCGCGGCTCTGCGCCACCGACTGCTCGAGCGTCGCCACGATGAACGGCTCGGCACGGTCGCCGATGACGAACTCGGTCAGGTCCTTGTGGCCCTGCGCGGCGGTCAGCACGGCCTGCTCGACGCGCACGGCGTGCTTCGCCGACGCGGTGATGACCATGAGCGACTCGGTCGGACGGGTGCGGGCGTGGTCGATGACGAGCCGGACCACGCGGTCGACCTCGGCATCGACGCTCTCGACGGCACCGGACTCCGGGTCCGGGACGGCCTTGCCGTCGCTGACGTAGTCGAGCGCGATCGAGCCGTGGCCAAGGAACGAGCCGGCCCACGGCAGGGACTCGATCTTGCCGCCGTAGAAGCGACGGTTCACGAGCTCGGCCAGGTCCTCGCCGCCGGCGCGGTACGACCGCGACAGCGACAGGGTCGGCAGCAGGGTGGACAGCTTCGCCAGGGCGGAGTCGGCGTGGAACGCGTCGAGCGTGCCCTCGTCGACCTGCAGCGCCCGGTGCTCGGGGTCCACGGCGATGCGGAACGGCGACGGCGTCTGGGTGACCGGGTCGCCGAACACGACGGTCTGGCGGGCACGACGGACGGCACCGACGGTCTCGGCGATCGTCACAGCGCCGGCGTCGACCAGGATCACCGTGTCGAAGGGCATCGTGTCGGCGATCTGCGGCACCTCGTACGGGCTGGCGAGCCAGACGGGTGCGATCGACCGGGACAGGTGCGGTGCGGAGTCCTGCAGCAGGCGCGAGGTGATCGCGCCGTCGCGGAGCTGGGTCTTGAGTGCGGTCGCTTCTTCGGGCCAGTCGACGAGACCGACCTTCCAGTTCTCGGCGAGCTGCCACGCCAGGCCCTGGGAGACCCCGGCCGCGTGGGCGTCGTCCACCAGGCGGAAGTCGGCCTCGACCCGGTCGAGCATGTCGGTGTTCGCGCCGAGCAGCGCCCGGTCGGACTCGAGCATGGTCTCGAGGGCGGACTGCCACCAGGCGAGCTCGAGCTCGGCCGGCACCTGCACGTCCGGCACGTGCCGGTTCGCCAGGTCGGTGATGAGCGGTTCGAGCTGCAGGTCGCGCAGGGTCTGCATGAGCTCGGTGCGCTCCTGCAGGTTGTGCAGGACGTCGGACTCGGCGGCGAGCTCGGCGATGGTGGGGACGAGCTGGTCGACCGGGGTGTTCGCGAGCTGGCGGTCACGCTCGGTCCGACCCAGCGGCTCGTCGAGGCGCGCGAGGTCCTCGGCGACGTTCGAGAACAGCACCTGGACGTCGGCGATGCCGGTGGGCACCTCGGGGTTCACGCCGGCGGCGACGTAGCGCTGCCAGAGCACCCGCTGCTGCTGGACGCGGGTCAGGGCCTCGTGCAGGTCGGACACGTGCACGCCCGGACGGACGTACTCGCGGGCGAGCTTCTTGAGCCGGCGACGGTTCGTCGACGACATCGGAGCGCCCTCGCCGCGGGGGGCGGTGGCGGCCACGAGCTCGGACACCGAGCGGTCGAAGACCACCGGCAGGAAGCGGTCGAGCGTGTCACGGATCTCCGTGAGCAGGCGCAGGTAGATGCCGAGCTCGTTGATGGTCGTGAACTGGCGCATGTGCGTCGAGCTCACCAGGTCGTGGGCGCGGCGGAGCAGGGTCGGCAGGCCATCGGCGTCGAGGTCCTTCGCGATGCGGTGCGCACGCTGGGCACCGTCGCTCGAACCGAACTTCGCGCCGTACCAGGGCGAGTCGTCGGGGCCGTAGCGGAACTCACCGAGGTTCGCGGCGCTGACCATCGTCTCGGCGACGCGCGAGCGGCCTTCGACCATCGAGGCGACGGACTGCTTCGACAGGCGCGCGGTGGTCGACGGGGCGACGGGCAGCAGCGACAGGCGCGACAGCTCCACCAGGCAGTCGAGCACCGAGACGCCGAAGTCGGGGTCCTTGCGGGTGAGCGAGCCGCGGTAGTCCTTGAGCACCTTGCGCAGGCGGACCAGGGCGTCGTCGACCTCGCGGAGGTTCGGACGCGCGGCCTTCTCGTTCCGGGCGATGGCACGGACGACGTCACGGCGCAGGGTCGACGGCGTGACCGCGACCCCGGGCAGCTGGACCTCGCCGAAGCGGGCGGCGATGCCCCGCAGTGTGGCGCGGCGCGGGCTCACGACGAGCACGCGCTTGTTCGCGGCGACCAGGCCGCCCAGGGCGTTCACGATCGTCTGGGTGCCACCGGTGCCGGGCAGGGTCTTCACGACGATGGAGTTGCCGGCCGTGATCTGCGCGATCACGTTCTCCTGCTCGTCGTCGGCGTCGAGCAGGAGCGTGTCGGTCTCCGGGCTGCGCTCGTCCGACGGGGTCTGCTCGACCGGGTGGTAGGACTGCTCGACCTGCCACTTCGCGCTCGGGTTGCCGGCGAGGGCGTCGAGCACGGGGTGCGACAGGTCGCCGGTGTCCTCGACCATGCCGGTCGCGACCTCGGCGAAGGTGGACACCACGAGGCGTGCGTGCACCGAGAAGCCGGGGATGTGCGCGGTCAGGCCACGCAGGCGGTCGATGACAGGGTTCGGCGTGAAGGAGCCGTCCTGCTGCGCGAGGGCCACGAAGGACTGCGCGTCGAGGATGACCCCGAACTGCTCGTGCAGCGCGTCGGCGAGGCCCGGGTTGAGCACCGGTTCGCCGAGCAGGCGCACCTCGAAGTCGCGTCCGTGCCGGCGGATCGCCAGGGGGCGCAGGAGCACCGGGCCGCGGAACTGCTCGTCGCCGTGCTTCCAGTCGGCCATGCCGATGCCGAGCTTCACGGCGTCGATGCCGCGCACGGTGGCGAGCTCGGTGCCCTTCGCCTCGACGTGTCCAGCGGCCACGCGGGCGGCACGGAGCGCCACCTCGTCGCGGATCAGGCTGGACAGCAGGGTCGTCTTGCCGGTGATGAACTGCGCGAGACCGCCCGGGTGGGTGGTCGAGAGCTCGATGCGGGCGCGCGGGTGGTCACTGAAGTGCGTGAGCGGGCTCGTGCCGCCGACACCGGTCAGCTGGGTGCGCCAGCCGTCCCACGTCGGTTCGGCCGCGTTGCCGGCCTGCAGCCGCGGGTCGCCGAGGCTGATCGCCTGCGGGCTCGTCATCTGCAGCTCCGGGCGGAGCGTGCGGTCCGGCTCGTCGTCGGTCCGTTCCTGGTCCACGTCCTGCTGCTCGTCTCGATCGTCGTCGGGGCGCGCGCGGGCACCCTCGACGGGGACGTCGTCGTTCACGTCGTCCTCACCGTCGGTCACCCTGTCCGCTCGCCACACATCCGACACTGTAGGCGGAACCGGACGGCCTCTCTGGCAATGAACCGAGGTTTCGGGGTTTCCGCACGGACGTGACCGCCGTCCGGCCCGCCGTGCGCCACCGTCCGACCCGACGTGCGGCGCGCCCGATCCGACGGCGGCCCCGTCCGGTGTGGTACCAACGGGGCATGGCCATCGACGACCGCACCGCTCCGTCCGCCCCCACGCCGAACCGGCGTCGATCGGTCCCCGCCGAGATCTCACGGTCGTGGCTGCTGGTGTCCGGCACCGCCACCGACCGGTTCGACAAGTCCCAGCGCTCCCGCGCCGACCAGATCATCCTGGACATCGAGGACGCCGTCGACCCCGCCGCGAAGCCCTCGGCCCGGCAGGGCGTCGCCGCCTGGCTGGCCGGCGGTGGCGAGGCCTGGGTGCGCATCAACGACGTCACGACGGACTTCTGGGCGGACGACGTCGAGGAGCTCCGCGGCCTGCCCGGGCTGCAGGGCGTCATGCTCGCCAAGACCGAGTCCCCCGCCCAGGTCACCGACACCTGGCACCGGCTCGGCGGCCAGACGCCGGTGATCGCCCTGGTCGAGTCGGCCCTGGGCATCGAGGAGTCCGTGTCGATCGCCAAGGCGCAGGGCGCGTTCCGCCTGGCCTTCGGTTCCGGCGACTACCGCCGCGACACCGGGACCAGCGCCGACACGCTCGCGATGGCGTACCCGCGGTCGAAGCTGGTCGTCGCCTCGCGCGTCGGCGACCTGCCGGGCCCGATCGACGGCCCCACGGTCGGGTCGTCGCACCCGATCCTCCGCGAGCAGTCGCAGGTGGCCGTGTCGCTCGGCCTCACCGGCAAGCTCTGCCTGGACACCGAGCAGCTCCCCGTCATCAACGAGGTCATCTCCCCCACGCCGACCGACGTCGCCTGGGCGCAGGACTTCCTCGACGACTTCGAGGCCCGCGGCCGGGTCATCCGCGACGGTTCCGACCTGCCGCGGCTCGGTCGGGCCCAGAAGATCCAGCGGCTCGCACAGGCGTTCGGGGTCGAGGCGCGGTAGGACTGCACGCATGACCTGGTCCAACGTCCCCGGCCCTCCGCCGCAGTCCTCCTCCGGCCCCACGAACGCGCAGCGCGCGGCGTGGGAGCGCGGTGGCACCACGCTGTTCCCGCCGGCGAAGCTCGCCGACCGGATCTCGACGGTGCTGCTCCTGGTGTTCGGTGCCGTCATGACCGCGATCACGGCGGTCGTCGGCATCGTCGCGATCGCCTCGGCCACGGCGGAGTGCGACGCCTCGTCGGGCTGCACGCCCGGCGGGTACTTCGGTGGCGCGGCCATCGCGGTCGGTGGTGCCTTCGTCATCGGGGTCGCCACGATCGTGCTGTCGATCGGCGCGTGGATCCGGCGGAAGCCGTCGTGGTGGATCGCCGCGATCGGCTTCGTGCTCGCGATCGTCGTCATCGTGTGGGGCGGGGTCGTCTTCGCGAACGCCGTCGACAGCGGTTCCGCCTCGTCGTCGGTGTCCGCCAGCGCCTGACCGACACCACGCTTCCGACAGGACACGCGTCGATCGACGCGTGTCCTGTCCGAGAACGCGTGTGCGTTCCGGCCTGGAGGCGCGAAGGCGGGGCCGCCACGCGCCTCCAGTCCGCCTGTCGGTCACGACCACGGCGTGACCACCTGGGCGTGCGAGCGCACCCCCGGCGCATGCTGGGCCGATGAAGCAACGAGTCATCGGAGACGTGTCCGTCAGTGCCATCGGTCTGGGCGGGATGCCCATGTCGATCGAGGGCCGACCGGACGAGCGTCAGTCCATCGCCACGATCCATGCAGCGCTCGAGAACGGTGTCACGCTCATCGACACCGCCGACGCGTACCACCTGGGCGGCCACGACGAGGTGGGGCACAACGAGGAGCTCATCGCGCGGGCCGTCCGGGAGTTCCACGACGACACCTCGGACGTCCTCATCGCGACGAAGGGCGGACACCTGCGCCCCGAAGCCGGCAACTGGGCACAGAACGGGCACCCGGAGTACCTGAAGGAGGCGGCGAAGGCCTCGGCGAAGCGGCTCGGCGTCGAGCAGATCGGCCTGTACCAGTTCCACCGCCCCGACCCGGCGGTGCCGTACGCCGACTCGATCGGGGCGCTCGCCGAGCTGCTCGACGAGGGGGTCATCCGGATGGCGGGCATCTCGAACGCCGACCCGGACCAGATCCGCACCGCGAACGAGGTGCTCGGCGGACGCCTGGCGTCGGTGCAGAACCAGTACTCGCCGAAGTTCCGGTCGAGCGAGCCGGAGCTCGAGCTGTGCGACGAGCTCGGCATCGCGTTCCTGCCGTGGAGCCCCCTCGGTGGCATCGGGAGCGCGGCGGACCTCGGCACGGCGTTCGAGGACTTCGCGTACATCGCCCGCGACCGTGGGGTCACCCCGCAGGTCATCGCCCTGGCGTGGGAGCTGCAGAAGAGCGACGTCGTCGTGCCGATCCCCGGTGCGTCGCGGCCGCAGTCGATCCTGAACTCGATCACGGCGCCGACCGTGCGGCTGCGGCCGGAGGACGTCGCACGCCTCGACGCCTCGCAGCCCGCGGCCGTCTGACGCCCGTTCCCCCGGACGGGGAAGCACGACGCCGCCGCTCCTGGTCCAGGAGCGGCGGGGCGTCGTCATGCGTGGCCGGGCGTGTGCCCGCTCAGCTCTTGGCGGGGCAGACCGCCGAGACCTGGTCGAGCGTGGTCTGCACCTCGGACTGGGCCTTCGTGACCTCGGTGGAGTCCTCGGCCGCGCCGGAGCGGATGGCCGAGCTGTAGCCCTTGGCCGCGCCGGAGAAGTCCTCGAACGTGTCGTGCACCTGGTCGTTCGAGACCTTCGTCAGCGCCGAGTCGATGCGCTGGACGAACTCGTCGACGAGCGCCGCACGGGCCTTCGGCTCGGCCGGGGCAGAGCTGGAACCCTGCTCCTTGAGGAACGACGCGAGTTCGTTCTCGAGCAGCGAGCAGGCTTCCTGCTTGGTCTGGGCGGGTGCCGCGGCGGCGGTCTTCGAGGCCGACGGGGCGCTGGACGAGCCCGAGTCACCGCCGGAGCAACCGGCGAGCAGCGTGAGTGCGAGGCCGGCGGTGGCGAGCGCGGTGAGGGTACGGCGCATCAGGAGTTGCACTCCTTCTGGAACGCGTTGCCGGCGTCCTGCACCTTGGTGCTGGACTTCGTCAGGGCCGAGACGTCGGCCGACTGCGGGTCGTCGGCGATGTCCTCGATGTCGTCGACCAGGTCGCCGTACGCCTCTTCGAAGGCGTCGCCCTTGGCCTTCAGGTCGTCGTCCGACAGGTCGTCGACGCCGTCGGAGATCTTCTCGTCGAGCTCCTTGAGCTTCGTGACGGCGGCGTCCGGGTCGGACTGCAGGTTCGCGGCCTCCGACTGGACGCCCTGGGCGGCGGACTTGACCGTCTTCTCGAACTGCGTGCACTGCTCGGCCTTGGACGGCCCGGTCGAGCAACCGGCGAGCAGCGTGAGTGCGAGGCCGGCGGTGGCCAGCGCGATGAGCTTCTTGGGCATGGTGGAGAGTCCCCCTCGATCTGTCCGCACTCCCCCGGATGAGGTGCAGATCCGTCATCGAGCGTACAGGGAACATCCACAGGGAGACCGGCCGGGTTGTGGGCGATCGGCACCCGGCCGGAGGCACGTGGCGCGTACCGTCGAGGGCATGCGAGCCATCACGTTCGACGACGCTTCCATGTCCGTCACCGACCTGCCCGACCCGGAACCCGGTACGGACGAGGTCCTGATCGAGGTCGCCGCTGCCGGCGTCAACAACGCCGACCTGCAGCAGCGCGCCGGGAACTACCCCCCGCCGCCCGGGGCCTCGCAGATCCTCGGGCTCGAGGTCTCCGGCACGGTGCGGGCCGTCGGTGCGGGCGTCACGACCGTGGCGGTGGGCGACCGGGTGTGCGCGCTGCTCTCCGGCGGCGGGTACGCGGCACTCGTGGTCGCGCCGGTCACGCAGGTGCTGCCGGTCCCCGATGGCGTCGACCTGGTCGAGGCGGCCGGGCTGCCCGAGGCCGCCTGCACCGTCTATTCCAACATCGGCATGCTCGCCGGGCTCCGACCGGGGCAGACGCTCCTGGTGCACGGCGGTACCGGCGGCATGGGATCGCACGCGGTGCTGTGGGCGAAGGCCCTCGGTGCGACGGTGATCGCGACGAGCGGCGGCGACCGCAAGGTCGCCGCGTCCCGTGAGCTCGGCGCCGACCTGGTGGTCGACCACCGCACCGAGGACTTCGTGGAGCGCGTCATGGCGTTCACCGACGGTGTCGGCGTCGACGTGGTGCTCGACGTCGTCGGACCGTCCTACCTGGAGCGGAACCTGCAGGCCCTCGCCCCGAACGGGCACATCGCGGTCATCGCCTCGGGCAGCGGCCGCACCGCCGAGCTCGACTTCGGGGTGCTGATGCGGAAGCGCGCGACGATCAGCGGCACGACCCTGCGCGCACGGCCGCTCGCCGAGAAGGCCGCCATCGTCGAGGCGGTCCGCTACAACGTCTGGCCGCTGGTCGCCGACGGCCGGGTGCGCCCGGTCATCGACTCGGTGCTGCCCCTGGCCGAGGTCGAGGAGGCCCACCGCCGCGTGCGCGACGGCGAGGTGATCGGCAAGGTGCTGCTGACGCCCTAGGCGTGCACGCGGGCGAGGAACTCGACGAGCGCCGGGTGCTGCGGGTGGTCGAGGACGTCGGCGGGGGATCCCTGCTCGACGACCTCGCCGCGGTGCAGGAACACGATCCGGTCGGCGACGTTCCGCGCGAAGTGCATCTCGTGCGTCGTCATCAGGATCGTCGAACCCTGCCGCTTCAGCTCGGTGACCAGGTCGAGCACCTCGCCGACGAGCTGCGGGTCGAGGGCACTCGTGACCTCGTCGAGCAGCAGGAGTTCCGGGTCCGACGCGATCGCCCGGACGATGGCGACGCGCTGCTGCTGCCCGCCGGACAGGCGGTCGGGGTAGGCATCGGCGAAGGAAGCGAGACCGATCCGGTCGAGCAGCCGGCGCGCGGTGTCCTCGGCCTGGGCCCGTCCGATGCCGTGCACCTGGCGGGAGGCGAGCGTGACGTTGTCGAGCACGCTCATGTGCGGGAACAGGTTGAACTGCTGGAACACCACGCCGATGCGCGCCCGCACGGCGTCGACGGCGACGCGCGGGTCGGCGATGTCCGTGCCCTGCAGCAGGATCTCGCCGTCGTCGATGCCCTCGAGCAGGTTGACCGTCTTGAGCAGCGTCGACTTGCCGGAGCCCGAGGCCCCGATGACGCAGATGACCTGGTGGCGGTGGACCGTCAGGTCGATCCCGCGCAGGACCTCGTGCTCGCCGAAGGCCTTGCGCAACCCGCGCAGTTCGAGGACCGCGGCGTCCGTACCGGACGCACCACGGGCCTCCTGGTCGGCCTCGCTCATACGGTCCCTCCGATCTGTTCGCGCCGCTGCTGGCGACGCGCGATCGCGTCCGTGACGCGGATCAGCGGCAGGCTGATCACCACGAACAGCAGCCCGGCGACGAAGTACGGCGTGAAGTTGTAGGTCTCGGCCTGCGCGATCTGGGCGGAGCGGACCGCGTCGACGGCCCCGAGGATCGACACCAGACCGACGTCCTTCTGCATCGACACGAAGTCGTTCATGAGCGCCGGGGTGACCTTGCGGATCGCCTGCGGCAGCACCACGAGCCGCAGGGTCTTGGCGTGCGAGAGCCCGAGCGACCGGGCGGCCAGGCGCTGGGAGGGGTGCACGGCCTCCATGCCGGCCCGGAGCACCTCGGCGATGTAGGACGAGTAGGTCAGGGTGATCGCGATCGTGCCCCAGACCTCGGCGGGGAGCCGCGGGAACACCCCGAGCCCGGGGATGCCGTAGCCCACCAGGTAGAGCACGATGATGAGCGGCAGGCCGCGGAACAGGTCCGTGTAGCCGGTCGCGAGCATCCGCAGCGGGAAGAACACCGGGTTGCGCAGGCCGCGGACGACCGCGAGCAGCGTGCCGAACACGGCGACGCCGATGGCGCTGAAGAACAGGATCCGGACGTTCAGCCAGAGGCCCAGCAGGATGTCGGGGAACGTGTCGACCGCGGTCTTCGGGTCGAAGAACGACTGCTGCACCGCCGCCCACCCGGGGGTGTTCACGACGCCGAAGTACACGACGGCGAGCACGACCAGGGTGGAGACGACCGACACCACGACGGAGCGACGGCCACGCTGGCGACGGTAGAGCCGACGCTCGAGCTCGACCTGGCTCGGCGCGGGTGCGGCGACCGGGGTGCCGGCCCCTGCTGGCAGGGTCATCCGGTTACTTCAGGACCGGCGTACCGGTCTCCGACGAGAGCCACTTGGTCTGCAGGTCCTGCAGGGTGCCGTCGTCGTCGAGGGTCTTCAGGGCCTTGTCGACCTTGCTCGTCAGCGCCGAGTCCTTCGGCAGGACGAAGCCGAACTGGTCGCCCTTGCCGTCGTCGGGGAACTGCGCGGACACGGTGCCGTCGCCGACCTGGGCTGAGGCCATGTAGAACGCCGTCGGCAGGTCGGTGACGATCGCGTCGATCTGCCCGGACTTGAGCGCGAGCACGGCGTCGTCGTTGGAGTTGAACACCTGCGGCGTGACCCCGAGGACGTCCTTGACGCTCGCGATGCTCGTCGAACCGGTCGCGACGCCGATCGCATCCTGCTTGAGCGCGGCGATCGTGGTGTCGCCGGCGGCCTTCGACCCGGACGTCGTCACGACCGCCTGGGTCGTCGTGTAGTAGGCGCTCGACATGTCGACGGCCTTCTTGCGCTTCGCGTCGATCGAGAACTGCTGGACGTTGAGGTCCCAGTCCTTCGGGCCCGGCGCGATGGCACTGTCGAAGGTGCTGCGCTTCCACACGACGTCGGACTTGCTGTAGCCCATCTCCTTCGCGACCGCGTAGGCCACGGCGGACTCGAAGCCCTTGCCGGACTGCGGCTTGTTGTCCTCGACCCAGGGCGAGTACGCCGGGTCACCGGTGGCGATCGTGAGCTTGCCGTCGGTCACGGTGCCGTCGGCGTTGCTGCTGCCCCCGGCGGAGCAGGCCGACAGGGCGAGGGAGGCGACCGCGGCGGTGGCGACGGCGAGGGTGAAGCGGAGGGGACGGGTCACGGTCGGGCCTTCGTGCGAGAGGGGGGGGTGGGGGCAGGTCGAAGTGTACTTCGCAGTGGGATACCAACGCGAAACCGTGTCGCGGTGCTACTCGGCGGCAGAGTCCCCGTCGTCGGCCATCGTGAAGTCGTCGAACGAGAAGCCCGGCGACACCAGGCAGCTCAGCAGCACCTCGCCGTCGCCCGGGATCGTCCGCTGCCACACCCCGCCGCGTACGAACGCCTGCGCGTCGTTCACCCGGTCGCGCCCGGCGTCCGGGCCGAGGGTGATCGTCGCGCCGGGCTCGGGGACGTCGCCGTCACCGCCGAGCTGCAGGTCGACGGTGTCCGGCCCGTGCCACATCCAGATCTCGTCGCTCGTGACCCGGTGCCAGGCGGAGGCCTCGCCCGGGGGCAGCAGGAAGTGGATCAGGGTGGCGGCGGGACGCTCCCCCGCGGGGGTGGTGACCGTCGCCGGCGAGGTCCAGGTGCGGACGTACCAGCCGCCCTCGGGGTGCGGTTCCATGCCGAGGGCGATCGCGCGCTTCGGCACGTCGAGCCACTCGATCAGCTCACCGGTGACGGTTCGGCGTGCGGCCATGCCGGGGTGGGGTGCGGACTCGGTCATCGTTCCTCCTGGTGCGGTGCGGGGGTGTCCGTGTGCGGGGAAGCCGGCTCGGTGACGACGCCCGCTGCGGCGCGGACGACCCCGCGGATCACGGTGGCGGCCGCCCGCCCGGCGCCGTCCTCGACGAGCTCGGCGAGCGCGTCCGGCACGGTCCGGGCGTCGACGTCGAAGACCGCCAGGTCGGCGCGCGCCCCGACGGCGAGGTGCCCGATGCGGTCCGGTCCGACGGCCAGCCCCATCGCGTGCGCACCGCCGAGGGTCGCCGCTGCGAGCAGCCGCTCGTGCAGGTCGCGGTGCCCGTAGCCCTGGGCACGAGCGATGCGGTGGAGCGCGGTGACGTCGGCCATCAGGTCGAGGGACGGCGACGACGACAGGGAGTCGGTGCCGATGGCGATCGGGCTGCCCTCGCGCAGGTAGTCCGCGACGGGCGGCGGGTCGAGGCCGATGACGGCGTTGGAGCGGGGGCACAGCGCCACCGCCGTGCCGCGGGCGCGCAGGAGCGCCCGGTCGGCGGCGGTCATGTACACGCCGTGGGCGATGTGGCAGTCCGGACCGAGCACGCCGAGGCGGTCGACGAACGCGGTCGCGCTCGCACCGAAGCCCAGGGCTCGCAGCGCCCGGAACGACGGCACGTTCGCCAGGTGCCAGTCGTTCCCGTGGCCGACGCCGTCGACCCCGTCGAGCCCGGGAACCGGACCGAGGGCGGTGCGCTCCCCCTCGAACGCCGCCTCACCGAGGTGCAGGTGCAGCCGCAGGCCGCGCTGCCGCACGATGTCGGGGAGCTCGAGCAGCGGGGCGACCTCGAGCGAGTACGGCGCGTGCGGGGACAGGCCGGCTCCGGGCGTCGTGGGGATCCGGTCGAGTTCGTCGAGCACCTGGTCGCGACCGTGCGACTGCCAGGCGTCGTTCTCCCAGTCCATCACCTCCCAGTACGCGATGCCGCCGAGCCCGGCGTCCTGCAGCGCGGTCGAGGCCTCGATGTCGGTGACGATGTCCGCGATGCTCGTGACGCCGGCCAGGATCGACGCCCGTGCACCGTCCGCGGCTTCGGCCCGCCAGTCGTGCGGTTCGGCGTAGTCGACGTTGAACGCTGCGGCCCAGTCCTCGAATCCGCTGTACTGCTGTTGGCCGACACTGGCCATGCCGGTGTACTGGAGGTGCGAGTGCGCGTTCACGAGTCCGGGCAGGAGCGCGCCACGCCACTGCCGCTCGGTGAAGGTCGCGTCGGACCCGGTGAGCTGGTCGATGACCCACGACCGGTCGCCGACGTGCAGGATCCGGCCGTCCTGCACGGCGACCGCGCCGTCCGCGATCGGTGGCGCCGTCATCGGGACGACGACGCGCGCCGAGTGCACCGTGACCGGGTGCTGTCGGGCGCTCACGCCGGGTCTCCGAAACGGTGCGTCCGGACGTCCGGCTCGCGGTCCGCCGGGTGTTCAGGGGGAAGGCCGGGAGGGCCGACGTGCGTTCCGAAGGCGGCGAGCGCCGTGCGGGCGGTCACCTCGTCGACCGCGGGGTCGATCGGCACGACGGCACGCTCCAGTTCGTCGCCGCGTTCCAGGAGCATCCGGACGGCGCCGAGCTGCACGGCGAACGACAGGTCCATGATCTCGACCGGGTTGCCCTCGGCCGCGGTGATGTTGATGCAGCCCCCGTCGTCGAGCACGATCGGCCCACCGTCGGACCCGGGGAACACGAACCGCTCGGCCTTCGGGCCCACGTCCTGGCGCTCGGCCCCGGCGGCGAGCGCGTCGTCCACGGCGATCTCCTGGTCGACCCCGCCGGCGACGGCGAGGACCGCACCGTCCGCGCAGGCACGGAGCACCTCGAGGTCGATGGTGTCCGGCACCCCGGTGGCGCTCATCACGAGGTCGGCGTCGCGCACCGCCTCGACGAGCGGGGCCACGGCGTACCCGGCGAACCGCGCCTGCAGGGCGCGGACCGGGTCGGTCTCGGCGACCGTCACCCGGAACCCGAGGGCGGTGAGCACCAGGGCGACCCCCTCGCCGACGTGCCCGAACCCGGCGACGACCGCCGCGCCTCCCGGCATCACCCGGTGGGTGCCGGACGCGAGCCCGTCGACCAGGTCGAGCACCGCGAACACCGTCGACTGCCCGGTGCCGTACCGGTTGTCGAAGAACGTCTTGGTGCGGGCGTCGTTCACCGCGATCACCGGGATGCCGAGCTCGCCGCGCGCTGCCAGCACACGCAGGGGCCGCAGGCCGCTCGTGGTCTCCTCGGCGGCGCCGAGCATCGTCGGCAGTAGGTCGGGGCGTTCCTGGTGGGCGAGCCGGATGACGTGCGAGCCGTCGTCGAGCAGGATGTGCGGCGCGGTGTCGAGCATCGCGAGGGCCAGCTGCTTCTGCTCGGGGAGCGTCGCCGTGCTGCTCGCGAACACCGTCAGGCCGGCGGACCGCAGTGCGTCGGCGACGGCGTCGTCGGTCTCGTCGGCGTGGGCGTAGACGACGACCTCGGCGCCGGCGTCACGGAGGAGCAGGCTCAGTACCGCCGTCTTGGGCTCGAGGAACATCGCGACGCCGATGCGGGTGCCGCGCAGGAGTCCACCGTCGCGGAGTTCCGCGGCGACCGACCGGGCGACCGGCATGGAACGCCGTGCCCATCGCAGGCGGGCGTCCGCTGCGGGGTCGTCCTCGGGGTCGCGGCCGGTGGAGACGAGGAAGACGTCGTCGGAGAGCATCGGGACTGCGAGGACGCCGGGGCGGGCGGGTGTGACGGGACCGAAGGCGTCCTCGTCGACGGCGGGCAGGTACCGGCCGGCGTCGATGACGACCAGCGTGGTGCCGCGCGGGCGGTCGGCGGCCTGCTCGACCGCGGGGGTCGACTCCTCGGGCGTGCCGAGGCACCAGAGCTGGTCGACGAGGTCGGACGGGTGCTGCTGATCCGACTGATCGGCCTCGTGCGCGCCGAGTGCGGTCAGCAGGTGCCGCAGCGCCGCCGCGTCACGGGCGTCACCGCCGACGATGCGGAACCGGCGGGCGGCGACGAGCAAGTTGGTCGCGGCGGCGAAGCGCCGGACGGCCGCCGAGGCCCAGGCCAGCGTCGCGGGATCGGGTGCTGGCGGCATGTGCCAATCGTAGGGCGAGCGGGGCGCGGGTCCGGCGGCGCTCCGGGAATGCCCGGGGGCACTCCGACGTACTCTCTGCACATGAGCGATGCGACGACTGCCCCCGACCACGTGACCATGTTCGGTGCCGACTGGTGCCGCGACTGCCGTCGGTCCAAGGCGCTGCTCGACACCCTCGGCGTGGACTACGAGTACGTCGACGTGGAGCAGGACCTGTCCGCGGCCGACCGTGCCGAGGCGATCAGCGGCCGGAAGAACATCCCCGTCGTGGTGCTGCCCAACGGCAAGCACTTCGTCGAGCCGTCGGACGCCGAGCTGCGGGCCGAGCTCGAGGCCTCCGGCGTCGTCTGATCGGCGTTGGCGGTTGCGACTCCACGCGCCCAGCGCCACCTCACGGGCACTGTGGCGCGTGAGGTGTCGCTGAGCGCGAGCGGTCGCCGCACCGGCACCCCCGGGCGGACATCGGATGAATCAGGCATCATGAGCGCGTGATCATCGACGCTCACCACCACCTGTGGGATCCCGCCGACCGGCCGTACCCCTGGATGGACGACTCGGTCGCTCCGATCCGCCGCCGGTTCGACGTGGACGACCTCCGCGCCGCCGCCCGGAGCACCGACGTCACCCGGACGATCGTCGTGCAGGCCGTGCACGACCCCGGCGAGACCGCCTGGCTCCTCGAGCAGCCCGAGCCGGTCGCCGGGGTCGTCGGCTGGGTGGACCTGACCGCCCCGGACGTCGTCGACCGGATCGCCGCACTGATCGCGGGGTCCGGCGGGGACCGGCCGGCCAGCACCCGCCTGGTCGGCATCCGCCACCAGGCGCACGACGAACCGGACCCGGACTGGCTCGCCCGGCCCGAGGTCGTTCGCGGGGTCCGTGCGGTGGCCGCCGCCGGCCTGGTGTTCGACGTGCTCGTCCGAGCGCGTGAGCACCGCGCCGCCCTCGCGCTGCTCGACGCCGTGCCCGAGGGATCGTTCGTCCTCGACCACGCCGGCAAACCCGACATCGCGGGCGGGGACCCCGGGTGGGCGGCCCGGATCGACGACTTCGCTACGCGTCCGAACGTGGCCTGCAAGGTGTCCGGACTGTTCACCGAGGCCGGACCGGAGTGGCGACGGCAGCCCGTCGACCGGTACGTCCGTGCGGTGGTCGAGCGGTTCGGCCCGGACCGGTCGCTGTTCGGGTCGGACTGGCCCGTCTCGACGCTCGCCACGACCTACGACGACGTGGTGCGGCGGACCACCGACGCACTGGCCGACCTGACCCCGGACGAACGGCAGTCGGTGCTGAGCGGGACGGCGGAGCGCACGTACCTGCATGGGAGGACCCTCAGCACCAGCGACCTTGTCGGCAACCCGGAGCAGACATAGGATGTCTCTGGTTGCACCGGTGCAGCCGGAGAGCGAGGAACGATGCAGTTCGCACGACTCGGCCCCGCGGGCGGCGAGATCCCCGTCGCGGTCGACACCGACGGCGAGGTCCTCGACCTCCGCCCGATCACGGCCGACATCGGCGGGGCCTTCCTGGCGTCCGACCCGGTCGCCCGCGTCCGGCACGCGCGGAGCGCCGGGGACCTCCGAGCGCTGCCCGACGCCGAGGGCCTCCGCCGCGGTGCACCGGTGGCCCGCCCCGGCAAGGTCGTCTGCATCGGCCTGAACTACCGCGACCACGCCGCCGAGACCGGCGCCGAGATCCCGACCGAGCCGATCGTGTTCATGAAGGACCCGATGACGGTGATCGGCCCGGACGACGAGGTCCTGATCCCCCGCGGCAGCGAGAAGACCGACTGGGAGATCGAACTCGCCGTCGTCATCGGGCAGACCGCCCGCTACTGCGACTCCGACGAGGCCGCGAGCGCCTGCATCGCCGGCTACGCCATCGCCAACGACGTCTCCGAACGGGCATTCCAGCTCGAGCGCGGCGGGCAGTGGGACAAGGGGAAGTCCTGCGAGACGTTCAACCCGCTCGGCCCGTGGCTGGTCACCCCCGACCAGGTCGACCCGGCGGCGCTCGCACTCCGGCTCACCGTCAACGGCGAGGTGCGGCAGGACGGCACCACGGCGGACATGATCTTCCGACCCGTCGAGATCGTCCGGTACCTGTCGCAGTTCATGGTGCTGTACCCGGGCGACGTCATCAGCACCGGCACCCCGGCCGGGGTCGCCCTGGCCGGACACGCGCCGTACCTGCAGCCCGGCGACGTGGTCGAGCTCACCGCCGACGGGCTCGGCTCGCAGCGCCAGACAGTGGGAGCAGCCTGATGACCGACACCACCGCGACCGGAATGCTCAGCACCCACGCGGGTCTCCGCGCGATCGTCACCGGCGGCGCCTCCGGCATCGGCGCGGCCATCGCGGCCGCACTGCAGGAGCGCGGCGCAGCGGTCGCCGTGCTCGACCTGCAGCCGTCCGCCGCCGAGGGACTCGTCTCCGTCACCTGCGACGTGTCGTCCGACGAGTCCGTCCGTGCCGCCGTCGCGTCGGCCGTCGACCAGCTCGGCGGTCTCGACGTGCTCGTGAACAACGCCGGCATCGGCGCCCAGGGGACGGTCGAGGACAACACCGACGACGAGTGGCGCCGCGTGTACGAGGTCAACGTCCTCGGCGCCGTGCGCCTGTCCCGCGCCGCACTCCCCCACCTCCGAGCGTCGGACAGCGCGAGCATCGTCAACACGTGCTCCGTCGCGGCCACCGCCGGGCTGCCCCAGCGGGCGCTCTACTCCGCCACGAAGGGGGCGATCTCCGCACTCACCCGCGCGATGGCCGCCGACCACGTCCGCGAGGGCATCCGCGTCAACGCCATCAACCCCGGCACCGCCGACACCCCGTGGATCGCGCGACTCCTGTCGTCCGCGGACGACCCGGCCGCCGAACGCGCCGCGCTCGAGGCACGCCAGCCGCACGGACGCCTGGTGCAGGCGGCAGAGGTCGCCGAGGCGGTCGCCTACCTGACGAGCCCGCTCGCCCGGTCGACGACGGGCGTCGAGCTGGCGGTCGACGGCGGGATGCAGGCACTCCGGCTGCGGCCGGCCTGATGGTCGCCCCGCGGCTCCGCCGCACCGGCCTGGAGGCCCGTCCCGGGTATCGTCGGGACGTCCCGTCGCGCACGCGGCCGGGTCCACAGGAGGTGGTGACGTGGCGTCGTTGACCGACGATGCGATCGCACGCATCCAGCAGATGATCGTGAGCGGCGAGCTCCAACCCGGCCAGCGCCTCCCGCCCGAGAAGGAACTGAGCGAGTCGCTCGGGCTGTCCCGAAACAGCCTCCGTGAAGCGGTGAAGGCGCTCGAGCTGATCCGCGTGCTCGACGTCCGACGCGGCGACGGCACCTACGTGACGTCGCTCGAACCGGGCGTCCTGCTCGAGGCGGTGTCGTTCGTCGTCGACATGCACCACGACCGGTCGCTCGTCGACCTGCTCGAGGTGCGCCGCATCCTGGAACCGGCGTCCGCCGTCCTGGCGACGGCCCGTGCCACGGCGCAGCAGATCGACGAACTCGCGACCCTGATGCAGTCCGTCGGCGAGGACACCGGCGTCGAGGACCTCGTCGCCCACGACCTGCTGTTCCACTCGACCATCGCGGGCATCGGCGGCAACCAGTACCTGTCCGGGCTGCTCGACGCCCTGTCGAGCAAGACGGTGCGGGTGCGGGTGTGGCGCGGACTGACGCAGAACGGGTCGGTGCAGCGCACGCTCGACGAGCACGCGGCCATCGTCGACGCCATCCGGCGCCGGGATCCGCAGCTCGTGCAGGCCCTCGTCGTGTCCCACGTCGAAGGTGTCGAGCGCTGGTTGCGGCGCTCCCTCGACTGAACCCGACAATCCTCCCAGGAACCTCGGAGTTGTGTCGGTCCTCGGCCCTGACTCCGGCAACCATGCCGCGGCAACCGCACCCACGAGGAGGACACCGTGCTCGGTCTCATCATCAGCTTGATCATCATCGGACTCATCGCCGGCGCTCTCGCCCGGCTCATCATCCCCGGCAAGCAGAACATCGGCATCCTCATGACGATCGTCCTGGGCATCGTCGGCTCGTTCGTCGGCGGGTTCCTCGGCTACCTGATCTTCAACCACGACGGGAACGACGGCTTCTTCCAGCCCGCCGGCATCATCGGCTCGATCATCGGCGCCATCATCGTGCTGTTCATCTACACGCGCGTCGCCGGCCGCGGTTCGCGCCGCTAGGCACCACGTGTTGCCGGTCCGACCGGCGCACCACCGAAGTCACCCCGAACCACGCAGTTGCGTGGTTCGGGGTGACTTTCGTCGTACGTGGCGTCACATCGCGAGCAGGCCCGCTGCACGCAGGTCGTCCCAGAGCGCCTCGGGCACGACGGCGGCGGCCCGGGCGACGTTCGAGCGCACCTGGTCGGCAGACTGCACCCCGAGCGCGATCGCCGCGACCGCCGGGGCCCGACGCGGGAACGCCAGCGCGGCCTCGGGCAGCGTGACCCCGTGGCGCTCGCAGACGTCGGCGATGGAATTCGCCCGCGCGAGCAGCTGCTCGGAGGCCTCGGCGTAGTCGTAGGTCGCACCCGCCGAAGGGCGCTCCTGCCCGAGCAGCCCCGAGTTGTAGACGCCGACCGCCACGACCGCGACGCCCAGCGACGCGCACCGGTCGACGAGCGCCGCCGCCGGTTGCTCGAGCAGGGTGTACCGCCCGGCGAGCATGACGACGTCGCAGAGCCCGGTGTCGACGGCCGCCGACAGCGCCTCGACGGAGTTCGACCCGACGCCGACCGCCCGCACGACGCCCTCGTCGCGGAGCTCGGCGAGCGTCGGCAGCGCCTGGGTCAGACCGTCGGTGAGTGAGTACACGTCCGGGTCGTGCAGGTAGGCGACGTCGACGTGGTCGAGCCCGAGGCGGCCGAGCGACTCGTCGAGCGAGCGCCGCACACCCGACGGCGACGGGTCCCACTGCCGCACGGTGTCGTCCGGCACCGCGAACCCCCCGGACGCCAGGTCGTCGCCGTCACCGCGCCCGGGCACGAGCACCCGCCCGACCTTCGTCGACACGAGGAACTCCTGCCGGGGCCGTCCGGCGAGCGCCGCCCCGAGCCGCCGTTCGGACAGGCCCAGGCCGTAGTGCGGGGCGGTGTCGAACCCGCGCACCCCGGCGTCCCACGCGGCGTCGACCGTGGCGCGGGCGTCGTCGTCGGACACCGGACGGAGCAGGTTGCCGATGCCGGCCCCGCCGAACCAGAACGGGCCACGGTCCAGGTCGAGATCGGTCACGGGTCCACCTGATCCGCGTGGTGCACCTGGTCCGCCAGCGACCAGACCCGTGGGACCCCGTCGTCGTCGCCCGAGTAGTCGTCGTCCGCCTCGAGCAGCGGGTTGATCGTCTCCTGCCACTCGGCGTTGACCGGGTCGTCGGCGAGCGCCCGGCGCATCGCCCGGTGGTCCTCGACCTCGATCAGGTGGACCAGGTCGAGCCCGTCCCGCCAGATCGTCCAGTCGTGCACGCCGGCCTCGCGCAGTCGCGCCGCGAGCGCGGGCGGGACCGAGGCGTGCACGGTGTCGTACGCCGCCTCGTTCCCGGCCCGCAGTCGTGTCCGCGTCAGGATCCGCTGCATCAGTCGCGCAGGAACAGCTCGACGACGGGCACGGCGACGTCGGGCCGCACGATCGGCAGCGTCAGGGTGAGCGTGCCGGCGGGCTGGCCGCCGAGCCCGGTGTTCTGCGCCCGGGTGCCCGGCGGGATCTCGCGGAAGTGGATCTCCGAGGCGTCGTTGAGCAGCTGCGCGTACGCCACCCGGCCGGCGAGGTCGGGCAGGTGCACGTGCTCGAACGGCCACGCGAACAGGTGCAGGTACAGGCGGTTGCCGTTCTGCGTGTAGACGGTGTTCCGCGGGGCGACGAACCGCGACGGCCCCGCCCCGTACACCGAGCGAGCGTGCTGGTGCATCCACGTCCCGATGCCGTCGAGTGTCTGCCGCGAGACCCCGTCGAACTCGCCGCGACCGGTCGGGCCGATGTTGAGCAGCATGTTCCCGTTGTTCGAGACGCCGTCGACGAGCATGCGGACGAGCAGGTCGACCGGCTTCAGGTTCAGGTTGTCGCGGTCGTAGCCCCACGAGCCGTTCAGCGTCTGGCAGGCCTCCCACGGCACCGGGACGCCGTCGACCTCCATCGGCTTGTCGGGCTGGTACTGCTCGGGGGTGACCAGGTCACCGGGGATGTCGAGCCGGTCGTTCACGATGATGCCGGGCTGCAGCCGCTTCGTCAGCGCCATGAGCTCCTCGGACCCCCACTCGTCCCGGCCCTTGCCGCCCCAGATGTCCTCGTGGTCGTTGTCCCGGTACGAGAAGTCGTAGAACAGGTAGTCGATCTGCCCGTAGTCGGTGAGCAGCTCCTCGACCTGACCGTGGAGGTACTCGCGGTAGCGCGACATGTCGCGGCCCTCGTTGAACGCCTCGATCTCCTCCGGCGAGTCGTCGCGCCGGGGGTGCACGCCGTCGACGGTGAAGTCCGGGTGGTGCCAGTCGATGAGCGAGTGGTAGAAGCCGACCCGCAGCCCTTCGGCACGGACGGCGTCGACGAACTCGCGCACGATGTCGCGACCGAACGGGGTGTTCGTGGACTTGTAGTCGGTCAGGGCGGTGTCCCACAGGCAGAAGCCCTCGTGGTGCTTCGTGGTGAGGACGACGTACTTCATCCCCGCCTGCCGTGCCCGTCGTGCCCAGTCCGCGGCGTCGAACAGGTCCGGGTCGAAGTGGTCGAAGTACTTCTGGTAGTCCTCGTCGGTGATCCGTTCGCGGTTCTTCACCCACTCGTGCCGTGCGGGCAGGGCGTACAGCCCCCAGTGGATGAACATGCCGAACCGGTCGTGGGAGAACCACGCGGGGAACCCCGCGGAGTCGGTCGCGGTCTGCGGCTCGGCAGGTGCGGTGATGGTCATGAGGCCAGTGTTCCTTTCAGTGGAGGGCGAGGGGGGACGGTCGGCGGTGTCACCGGCCGCCGAGACCGCTGGTGACGATCCCCTTGACGAGGTGCTTCTGGAGCAGGATCAGCAGGACCACCGTGGGCAGCATCGAGATCACCGAGGCCGCCATCACGAGGTTCCACTCGGAGCCCTGCTGCCCGAAGAACTGCTGCAGGCCGAGCGGGATGGTGCCACGGGCCTCGACGTCGTTGACGATGACGAGCGGCCAGAGGAACGAGTTCCAGTACGCGATGAACGAGAACACGGCGAGGACCGCCATCGTCGGTCGGGCCAGCGGGAGCATCACCGAGAAGAACGTCCGGATCGCTCCGGCACCGTCCACCCGGGCGGCGTCGTCGAGCTCCTGTGGCACGGTGAGGAAGAACTGCCGCACCAGGAACGCGCCGAGTGCCGTGAACGCCCACGGGATGATGAGCGCCTGGAACGTGTCGACCCACCCGAAGCCCTGCATCATCACGTACATCGGGATGACGAGGACGTCCTGCGGGATCATCAGCGTCGCCAGGAACAGGACGAACACCGTGTTCCGGCCGCGCCACCGCAGTCGCGAGAACGCGTAGCCGGACAGCACCGCGACGGCGACGTTGATCGCCGTGCCGGCCGCGGCGACGAAGACACCGTTCAGGATGAACCGGGCGAACGGCAGGTACGTGAACGCCTGTGCGTAGTTGCCCCACTCGATGGACGAGCCCCAGAGCGTCGGCGGGGTCGTGAACACGTCGGCCGACGGCTTCAGACTCGTCGCCACCATGTAGATGAGCGGCGAGACGAACAGCAGGGCCACCAGGCAGAGCAGCACGTAGCCCACCGCGTGGCGCACCCGGCCGGTTTGCCGGTGCGTGCGGGGCAGCGCCCGCGGGTTGATCGTCCGGTTGGACGAGGTCAGCTCACTCATAGTGCACCCACCGCTTCTGTCCGAGGAACTGGATGGCCGTGATGCCGAGGATGATGACGAACAGCACCCACGCCCCGGCCGATGCGAGTCCGAGCTGCTGGGTCTGGAACCCCGTGTTGTAGATGTACTGCACCAGGGTCTCGGTGGCGGTGCCGGGTCCGCCCTTCGTCAGCACGAACGGCTGCACGAACACCTGGAACGAGGTGATCAGGGTCATCATCGTCGCGAAGAAGATCGACGGCGAGATGAGCGGGAACTTGATCCGCCAGAACATCTGCCAGGCGTTCGCCCCGTCGAGCTGCGCAGCCTCGATCTGGTTCTCCGGCACCGAGTCGAGCGCCGCCGAGAAGATCAGCATGTTGTAGCCGAACCCCTGCCAGACGCTCATCGCGACGACGGCGAGCATGGCCCAGTTGTCGTCGGCCAGGAAGTTCGGGGCGTTCACGCCGACGGTCGACTGCAGCGTCGCGTCGATGGCACCGCCCGGCTGGTACAGCATCCGCCAGACGACGACGTTCGCGACGATCGGCGTGATGGTCGGGATGAAGAACAACACGCGGAAGACGTGCCGGTGGCGGATCTTCGGCGTGAGCCAGGCCGCGAGCCCGAGGGACACGACCAGGTTGAGCGGCACGTAGAGCACGACGAACAGCACGGTGTTCAGCGTCACGGTGCGGAAGATCGGGTCGGAGAACAGCTGCGCGTAGTTCGACAGGCCGGCCCACGAGCGTTCGCCGAGCATCGGCCAGTTCATGAAGCTCACGACGAGCGACGCGAGGATCGGGAACGCCGTGAACACGACGAGGCCGATCGAGTGCGGAGCGGCGAAGGCGGCGCCCCACCAGGAGCGGCGGCCGAGCTCGGCGTCGGCGCCGCTGTCCTTCCGGCGCGGGGCCGCGCCGGTCGCGACCGCGACCGCGGGGGCGGGCAGCGCCGCCTCGGCGGGTGGGTCCTGGATGGTGGTCATGCGACGACCTCCTCGTCGTTCGCGCGGTCCTGGTCAGGGTGGGGATCGGACGGGAGGCCCGTGGCGGGGTCGACCTCCGACTCCGCAGGCTCCGTCGGCGCGGCCCGCGCAACGCTTCGCGTCGCTCGAAGCGGGCCGCGCCCGTCCGTCAGGGGGTGACGCCCGTCACTGCGAGCCGAGCTGGCTCGCGATGGACGACATCGTCTCCTTGCCGGAGGTCTGTCCGTTCACCGCCTGCAGGGCGTACTGCGCGAAGAGCTGGTTGAGCTGGTCGCTCTGCTTGTTGCCGGGCAACGGGGTGGCGTTCTCGAGCCCGGTCTTCAGGGCGTCCTCGACCCCGTCGATGCCGGCGTTGTCGTACCAGGCCTGCTGCGCCGCGGTGCGTGCCGGGAAGGCGCGACCCTGCTCGGCGAGCGAGGTGAGCGTGGCCTCGTTCGTCATCGTGGTGATGGCCTTGAACGCCTGCTCGGGGTACTTGCACTGCTTCGAGATGCCGAAGCCCGACCCGGCGGCGAACGAGCTGGGGCCGTCCGTGCCCGAGGGGATCGTCGTGATGCCGAGGTCGAACTTGACCTTGGCCTTCTGGCTGATGATCGACCAGGGGCCGTCGCTGTACATCGCGACGTCACCGGACACGAACGCGTTGTCGTCGGTGGAACCGTCGGTGCTCGCCTGTGTGGCGTAGCCGTCCTTGACGAGGCCGCCGATCCAGTCGAGCCCCTCGGCGAACTCCGCGTTCGAGGCGTCGAGCGTGCCGTCGGCATCGATCACCCGGCCGCCGTTGTAGCCGAGGATCATCGACTCCAGGGGGATGTCCTCCACGCTCGTGCCCCAGATCGGCGTGCCCGCGGCCTTGAGCTCCTTCGCAGCGTCCTCGAACTCGTCGACCGTCCAGCCCGGCTTCGGCTCGTCGACGCCCGCCTTCTCGAAGATGTCCTTGTTGTAGAACATGACCATGGGGCCGGTGTCGTACGGCAGCCCGTAGAGCTTGCCGTCGACCTTCATGCCGTCGAGCCCGGTCTGGTCGTACTCACCCAGGTCGAGGTCGGCCTGCTTCGCCATGTCGTCGATCGGCACGAGCACGTCCGTGTAGTTCGCGGCGCGGAGCGACTGGATGCTCACGATGCAGGGTGCGGTGCCGGTGGACAGCTGGGTGCGGAGCTTGGTCCAGTAGTCGTTGAAGGGTGAGCCCTGGATCGAGACGTCCACGTCGTCGTCGGTCTTGACCGTGTCGGCGACCTTCTGCCACGCGGCCTTGTCCTCCTTCCCGGCGATCCACATGGCCCAGGTGAGGGAGTCCTTCGACTGGCCGTCGCTGGCGTTGCTGCCAGCGGAACAGCCGGTGAGCACGAGCACGGCAGCTGCTGCTGCCGCCAGCCCGGCGGTGCGTCGTCGTTGCATCGGTGTCTCCACTTCGTCGTGGTGATGGGGTGTGCGGGGAGGGGGAGTCAGGCGACCCGGACGGCGTCCGGGACGTGCGCTGCGTCGGACTCGGCCCAGACCGGGCCGTCCGGGAACGCGTGGGTGGTCAGGGTGTCGGCGAGCATCTCGGTGCCGGCGCCGGGCGTGGTCGGCGGCCAGTAGCGGCCGTCGTGGACGTCGACCGGTGTCACGAAGTGCTCGTGCAGGTGGTCGACGAACTCGATGCACCGGGTGTCGAGGTCGCCGGTCAGGGCGACCGCGTCGAACATCGACAGGTGCTGCACCGCCTCGCACAGGCCGACACCGCCGGCGTGTGGGCACACACGGACGCCGTGCTTGGCGGCGAGGAGCAGGATCGCCAGGTTCTCGTTCACCCCGGCGACCCGGGTGGCGTCGATCTGCAGCACCGACATCGACCCGGCCTGGATCAGCTGCTTCGCGATCACTCGGTTCGCCATGTGCTCCCCCGTCGCGACCGGGATCGGGGCGATGCGCCGGGCGATCTCGGCGTGGGCGAGGATGTCGTCCGGGCTCGTCGGCTCCTCGACCCACGCGACGTCGAAGGGGCGGAGCCGGTCGATCCACGCCACGGCCTCGTCGACGTCCCAGCGCTGGTTCGCGTCGATCGCGATCCGGACGTCCGGGCCGACGGTGGCGCGGGCGATGCCCATCCGTCGGACGTCCTCGTCGACGTCGCCGCCGACCTTCAGCTTGATCTGGGTGAACCCGTCGTCCACGGCTTCCCGGCACAGCCGCGCGAGCTTCTCGTCGTCGTAGCCGAGCCAGCCCGGGGTCGTCGTGTAGGCACGGTAGCCCTCACGCTCCAGGCGCGCTCGACGTTCGGCACGCATCGGTTCGGCGGCGCGGAACAGTTCGAGCGCCTCGGCCGGGGTGATCGCGTCGGTCAGGTACCGGAAGTCCACCAGGTCGACGAGCTCCTCGGGGCGCAGGTCGGCGAGCAGGGCCCACAGCGGCTGCCCCGCACGCTTCGCCCGGAGGTCCCACAGGGCGTTGACGACGGCGCCGATCGCCATGTGCATGACGCCCTTCTCCGGCCCGAGCCACCGCAGCTGCGAGTCGTGCACCATCGCGCGCCAGGTACCGCCCATGTCGGCCAGGACCGCCTCGGCATCGGCGCCGACGACGTGCCCACGGAGGGCTGCGATCGCCGACTCCTGCACCTCGTTGCCGCGGCCGATGGTGAAGACGAAGCCGGTGCCCACCAGGCCGTCGAGCGCGTCGGTGGTGAGTTCGACGTAGGCGGCGGAGTAGTCGGGTGCGGGGTTCATGGCGTCGGACCCGTCGTGCTCCCGCGAGGTCGGGAACCGGATGTCGTGCACGTGCAGACCGGTGATGCGGCTCATCTGTGTCTCCTGCCGTCCGGTCTCCGTCGACCGAACGGTGCAATCAAAACATCCGATGTCTCGTGCGTCAAGAGCCTTGTTCTTGCGGTTCTGGCGAAAGCGGTCGCCCAACCGTCCGATGACTGCGCGACCGACGGCGTGGACGCGACCACGGCCTGGAGGCGCGGTGCGGGTCCGACCCGCACCGCGCCTCCAGGCCGTGGTCGCCCCGCGCCGGGGGCGACGCGATGGTCACGCCGGTCAGGCGGTGGCGAGCCGCCCCATCTCGGCGACGACCGCGCGCAGCCGCGCAGCGAGCTCGTCGCGGGAGCCGTCCGCCGATCGGTGGGCGGACTCGATCACGGCGGCCATCACGAGGGTGGTCGCGGTCCGCGCGGTGTCCTCGTCGACGCGCTCGGCGGCGACCGCCAGCACGGTCTGCCGCGCGTGCGCCATCCACTGCATCATCGCCGGGACCATCTCGGGGCGCGCTCGGACGAGCTCCTTCATGCACCGGCGGTCCTGCGGCAGGGTGACCGTGTGCGCGACGAGGTGGCAGAGGTCGGCCACGAGCGGACCAGTAGAACCGAGGAACGCTGCGCGCGCCGTGTCCGGGACCGTCGTCGCCGGCAGTCCGAGGGCGGCCTCGGCCTTCGACGGGAAGTAGTTGAAGAACGTCCGCGGGGAGACCCCGGCGTCCGCGCAGATCTGCTCGACGGTCACCCCGGCGAGCCCGTGGTCGGTGACCAGGGCGAGTGCCGACCGGTGGATGGCGGACCGGGTCTGCTGCTTCTTGCGTTCCCGCAGGCCGCAGTCGCTCGCGACGAGGTCCTCGGTGGTGGTGGGCTGGTGCACGTGCTGCGCTCCGTCCTGCTCTCGGGTCCGTGCGACGCCGGGCCTCCGCGTCGTGTGACGGGGAGGCCCGGCGTGGTTCAGACCTGCGACCGACCGCCCTGGACGGGGATCGAACCGGTGACCGGGGCGGTGGGCGAGCCCATCGTGTCCGCGGCCCGCACGGCCTGCGCCTCGAGGTCGTCGGCGGTGCCGGCGTCGTCCGCCTGCTCCTGCAGGGCCGAGCTCTTGCGGAGCGGCGGCGCCTTGAAGAAGAAGCTCAGGACGAACGCGAGCAGGATCACCGCGAAGCCGACCCAGTAGACGGTCACGGCCGAGGCGTTGAACCCGGACATGAACGGCCGGGTCAGGGCCGAGTCCGCACCGTTGAGGTACGACGTGTCGCTCGTCTCGGCGTTCGAGTCGCTCGAGTCGTTCGCGCCCTTGTCGATCTGCTTCGACAGCTCCGGTGCGAGCTGGTCCACCCAGTAGGTGCGCTGCCCCGAGTCCGACCAGTCGACGACGAGCCGGCCGTCCTGCACGCTCGCGTGCGCCTTGTCGGCGGCGGCGGTGAGCGCCTGCTGCTGCACGGCGTCGGGAGCCCCGGCGGTGGCCTGGGTCACCTGGTCGGTGGCGGTGTCGAGGCCGGACTGCACCTGCTGCTGGAGCGGGGTGACGATCGGGTTCCAGATCTGGTCCATGACGCCCTGGTTCGCCTTCGCGCTGGCGATCTCCGGGTCGAGCGCCGCACTGAGGGCGGGCTTCAGGTTCGACTCGTCCGCTGTGGCGTGCAGGATGTTCGTCGGCATGAGCGAGAACAGGACGGACAGCAGGACGGCGGTGCCGAGCGTGCCACCGATCTGGCGGAAGAACGTGGCGGACGACGTCGCCACACCCATGTCACGCGGCTCCACCGAGTTCTGGGAGGCCAGGGTGATGCTCTGCATGAGCTGGCCGAGCCCGAGGCCGATCAGGAACATGCCGATCATCAGGAACCACAGCGGCTTGTCGATCGTCATGAACGTCAGGACGACGTAGCCGAGCGACACCAGGGCCGTGCCGATGACCGGGAAGATCCGGTAGCGGCCGGTGCGCGCCACGATCTGCCCCGAGGCGATCGAGGCGATCATCAGGCCACCGATCATCGGCAGCGTCGCGAAGCCGGACTCGGTCGGCGTCAGGCCGGTGACGATCTGCAGGTACAGCGGGATGGTGAGCATCGCGCCGAACATCGCGAAGCCGACCAGGAAGCCCAGGATGGTCGCCATCGAGAACGTGCTCGAGCGGAAGAGCTTGAGCGGGATGATCGCGTCGTCCTGCATGCGGGTCTCGATCACCAGGAAGGCGACGAGGCCGAGCGCACCGATGACGTAGCAGGCGATCGCGCTGGCCGAACCCCAGCCCCACGTGCGGCCCTGCTCCGCGACGAGGAGCAGCGGCGCGAGCGTGACGATGACCGAGGTCGCGCCCCACCAGTCGATGCGCGGCTTGGCCTTGGCCTCGCCGAACTTCGGCAGGTGCAGGAACGCGATCACCATGAGGAGCGCGGCGACGCCGATCGGCACGTTGATCAGGAAGACCCAGCGCCACCCGGTGATGCCGACGATCGAGCTCGCACCGGCGAACAGGCCGCCGATCAGCGGGCCGATCACGGACGAGATGCCGAAGACCGCCAGGAAGTACCCCTGGTACTTCGCACGCTCACGGGGCGCGAGGATGTCGCCCATGATCGCCAGCGGCAGCGACATCAGCGCACCGGCACCGATGCCCTGGAACGCGCGGAAGGCGGCGAGCATGGTCATCGACGTCGACAGGGTCGAGAGCAGCGATCCGAGGATGAAGACGGCGATGCCGAAGATGTAGAGCGGGCGACGGCCGAAGACGTCGGAGAGCTTGCCGTAGATCGGCGTCGTGATGGTCGACGCGATCAGGTAGGCCGTCGTGACCCACGCCTGCTGGTCGAGGCCGTGCAGGTCATCACCGATCGTGCGGATCGCGGTGCCGACGATGGTCTGGTCGAGGGACGACAGGAACATGCCCGCCATCAGGCCGTAGATGACGAGCAGGATCTGGCGGTGCGACATGATCGGCTTGCCCGGCGTGCTCGCCGGGGAGTCCTGTCGTCCGCGCGACACCTCGACGGGTGCGGTGGCAGTGGACATGCGGAGTTCCTCACAGGGGATGTGGCGTGGTGGTCGTCGGCCTGGTCGGGACCCCGAACGGGTGTCAACCTTGCAGGCTCTGCAACTTTACACCGCCAGCACCTTTGCTGCCAACGCAAAGTTGCCGAGCGTGCACGTTCGTGTACGGGTTCTCAGGTAACGTCGGCGCATGGGGCGAACCACCTGGACCGATGTACCGACGACGCTGCGGCAGCAGGTGGAGGGGGTGCTGGGCGGCCCGGTCGTGACCGCCGAGTCCCAGGCGAGCGGGTGGTCTCCCGGCAGCGCCGACCGGGTGACGACCGCGGCGGGACGACGGGCGTTCGTGAAGACCGTGTCACGCTCGCGCAACGAGGCAGCCCTCGAGCTGCACCGCCGCGAGGCCGCGGTCATGGCCCAGCTGCCGACCACCGTGCAGGCGCCACGGCTGCTCGACGCGCTGCACGCCACGGTCGACGGCGACGACTGGGTCGCGCTCGTGCTCGACGACGTCGCGGGCCAGCACCCGGGCCGGCACCTCGACGGCTCGGACACGCCGGCCGTGCTCGACGCACTCCACACGCTGCCGCCCGCGACCGGTGGACTGGCGACGCTCCCCCGCATCGCCGAGGACCTGCGCGGTGAGTTCGGCGCCTGGGACCGGATGCTGGCCGACGACGCGGTCGCCGCCCGCGTCGCCGAGGTCGTCCCCTCGCACGTCCTCGACGCCGGCCCCGCGATCGCCCGCGCGGCATCCGGGGCAGCGGCACTCGTCGACGGCGAACACCTCGTGCACGCCGACTGCCGCGCGGACAACCTGCTCGTCGACGACGCCGGGCTCGTCTGGGTGGTCGACTGGCCCTGGGCGAGCGTGGGCGCGCACTGGCTCGACCCGCTGACCTACCTGCTCGACACGCTCGTCCGCGGCGAGGACGCCGACGTCGAACACCACCTCGCCACGCACCCGGTCTTCGCCGGGGTGTCCGCCACCACGATCGACGCCGTGCTGGCCGGGCTCGCCGGGCTGTTCTTCGAGCACGCCCTGCCTCCGGCGCCGCCGAACATGCCCACGATCCGCGACTTCCAGCGGCGCGAGGGCGTGGCCGCCGCCGAGTGGCTGCTCCGCCGCTGGGCCACCTGACAGCGCGCCCGCCCGAGCGGGGGACGCGTCTGTCCAGGGAGCGCAGCGCACCGGAGCGTACGGTCCACCGCATGACTGATGAGCACCGCACCCCGCGTCCCGAAGACGACGCCGCGCGCCTCGGTCTCGTCGTCGTCGGAGAAGCAGCAGCCCTGCAGTCCGGCGACGAGGCGGCACTGGACGCGAGCGAGCAGAACATCCGCGACACGATCGACGAACTGGTCGACGAGCCCCTGACCCCGCGGCAGGAGGAGGTCGTCGAGCGACTCGCCGCGGCCGGCGGCACCCTGACCGCCGGGCTCAGCGGCGCCCTCGCCGCCCAGAGCGGTCGCAGCGTCGACGACGTGCTCTCGGGCGCGGCCCGCAGTGTCGTCTGGCAGCAGCGGCTCGCCGACGAACGTGAGGACGCCGGCGCACAGCAGCGCGACCCGCAGAACGAGAACGGGCACGACGAGAGCTGATCCCCCGTCGCGCCCGCTGCAGGCACCCGCTCGGTTACTCGGCCGGTTCGACCTGCGGCACCGACTGCTCGCGCACGACGGCACGAGCAGCGGCCTGACCCGTCGTGGTGCTCTTCACGATGTCGCTCAGGGTGAACCCCGCGGTGGCACCGAGCAGCGCATCGACCTCGCTGAACTGGCTGACGACGCTCTTCGACAGTGCACCGGCGCCGTCGGAGGACACCACGGTGAGTGTGTCGATGTTGCTCATCGGAGCAGCGAGTTCGCGGGCGATGCTCGGCAGTGTCTCGATGGCCTTGACCCGCAGGACGGCCTCGGAGTGCTGTGCGAGCGCGTCGGCCTGCGCCTTGGTCGCATCGGCCTCGGCCTGGCCCTTCGCACGGATCGCGTCGGCGGCGGCTTCGCCCTCGGCGCGCGAGGCGTCGGCGGCGAGCTTGCGGGCGTCCGCCTCGGCCTTCGCCTCGGCCGCGACGGCCTCGGCGGAGATCCGGCGGGCCTCGGCCTGGGCGCGGGCGGTCTCGACCTGGGCCCCAGCAGCGGCTTCGGCCTCGACGCGGGTCTTGCGCGCCTGGGCCTCGGCGACGGCGGAGACCTCGGACTCGAGCTCGGCACGGCGCAGCTCGGCACGCTTCTGCGCGGTGATCTGCTCCTGCTCGACGACGCCCTGGGACGCACGCGCCTGGGCGAGCGGGCCGGCGGCAGCGGCTTCGGCGGACGCACGGTCGGCATCGAGCTGCAGCGCGGCACGGCGGATGGCCAGGGTGTTCTCGGCCTCGGCGATCGCCTGGTCGGCGGTGGCGCGGGCTTCTCGCGCTTCGCGGTCGGCCTGGGCCTCGGCGTTCTCGGCCTCGAGTCGCACGCGTGCACGCTCGGCACGACCGAGGTCGCTGATGTACTCGTTGCGGTCCGAGATGCCCTTGATCTCGAACGAGTCGACGTCGAGCCCCTGGCTGTGCAGGGCGTCCTGCGCGACGGTGAGGACCGCGACGGTGAGCTGGTCGCGGTTCCGGATGATCGTCGAGACGTCGGTCGCGCCGATCGAGGCACGGAGCGAGCCGGACAGGACCTCGCGCGCGAAGTCGTCGATCTTCTTCTCCTGGCCGAGGAACCGCTGCGCTGCCGCCCGGATGGACGCGTCGGCCTCGCCGACCTTGACGAGCGCCACGGCCTCGACGTCGATGGTGACGCCGCGGGAGTCCTGCGCGTTGACGTTGATGTCGATCGCACGCGAGCTGAGCGACAGCTTCGCCACCTTCTCGAAGAAGGGGCGGACGAGCACACCGGCGCCGAGCACGACCTTGATGCCGGACTCGACGGTCTCGGTGCCGTCGGCGTTCTTGACCTTGCGGGAGCGCTTGCCCGTGATGATGAGCGCTTCGTCGGCACCGGCGTTGCGGTACACGACCTTGGCGTAGATCAGCGCGATCACGGCGAGGACGATGATCCCCACGATGATCAGCGGGACGGCTCCGAGCGCGAACAGGACTTCCATGACTCCCCCTCCGGACCAGGCGTCAGCCTGGATTCCGCATCTGTTGTTCCGTTGGCTCCCATCCTAGGAGCGCACGCGGACAGCCGGGGCGCGCTGGGAAGGGTTGGGGACAACAGACGGGAGGCGCGGTGCAGGATCACCTGCACCGCGCCTCCCGGCCGGGGTTGCGTCAGCGCCTACGCGCCCGCACGCCACCAGTCGTCGAAGGGCGTCGCCGGCACCTGGCGCTTGTGCTCCGTCGCGCGGTAGCGCGACTCGATCGCCTCGGCGACCTCGACCGGCACGTCGTGGCCCTGCAGGTACGCGTCGATCTCGGCGTAGGTGAGTCCGAGGTTCGCCTCGTCGGTCTGCCCGGGCAGCTCGTCGAGCAGGTCGGCGGTGGGCGCCTTCTCGTACAGGCGGGCGGGTGCGCCGAGGTGCTCGAGCAGCTGCCGCCCCTGGCTCTTCGACAGCCCGGTGAGCGGGGTGAGGTCGACGCCGCCGTCGCCGTACTTGGTGAAGAAGCCCGTGACGGCCTCGGCCGCGTGGTCCGTGCCGACCACCAGCAGGCCGCGCTGCCCGGCGATCGCGTACTGGGCGACCATGCGCATGCGCGCCTTGACGTTGCCCTTGACGAAGTCGCTCAGCTCGACGCCCGAGGCCGCGGTGTCCTGCATGACCCCGTCGACCCCGTGCTCGATGTTCACGGTGACGCCCGGGTCGGCCGCGATGAACTGCAGGGCGAGCTGGGCGTCGTCCTCGTCGGCCTGCACGCGGTAGGGCATGCGCACGGTCTTGAACTCGGCGGGGTGCCCCTCGGCGCGGAGCGACTCGACCGCGAGCTGGGTCAGGCGGCCGGCCAGGGTGGAGTCCTGCCCGCCGCTGATGGCGAGGAGGTACCCCTTTGCCCCGGTCGTCAGCAGGTAGTCGCGCAGGAACCCGACACGACGGGCGACCTCCTGCTCCGGGTCGATGGTCGGCTGGACGTTGAGGTCCGCTGCGATGGCGGCTTGGAGTTCACGCACCAACCCAGTATCACGCCGATCCGGCTCCGTGGACCGGCGGGTTCCCGAAGACGTCGATCGGATCGACCGGGAGGTCCCGGGGCAGCGGTGACCCGATCACCACCGCCCCGGGGATCCGCGACGACCCGAACGCGTCGCGGACCCGGTGAGGCGGACGCCGGTACCCGCCGGCGCCCGTCCTGGTCAGGCGCGACGAACTCGTCGCGCCGGGATCGCGGTGGGTGGTCCGTGGTGTGGCACGGTGCCTCCTCCCCCGACGGGGTCTCCGCCGCTGATCCTCCCCCGGTGGTGAGCCGGGGGATGTGGGGCCCGTCGAACGGGCCGAGGGCGGCTGGTGAGACCGCTTCCTGTGGAAGGTATCAGGGTCCGGGCAGGGCTCGACACCCCCGTTGTGGGGTCATGACCGGGACTGCCTTCGTTGACAGTTCGATGGCTAACAGTTAGAGTCCTGATCATGCAGGCACCGGACTTCACGACACCGCTCCAGCTCATGCGGTGGATCGGATGGGCACAGCGCAAGGGCGCCGAGGAGTGGGTCCGTGAACGCGACCTCACCCACGAGCAGTCCTTCGTGCTCGGGTACCTGCAGGAACACCCCGGCGCCATCCAGCGGGACGTCGCCGAGGCCACCCGGACCAGCGCGGCCAGCGTCTCGAGTCTCCTGCAGGGGCTCGAGCGGCGTGGCCTGATCGAACGACGACCGGACGCCACGAACGGGCGGACGAAGACGGTGCACGCCACCCAGGCGGGCATCGACCTCATCGCCGGGTTCACCGACGCGATGGTCGCCCTCGACGACTCCCTGCTCGCACCCCTCGACGAGGACGAACGCGAAACCCTGCGGCGACTGCTGCAGAAGGTGACCGCGGAACTCGCGCCGCCGACCCGCTAGCCGAACCACCGCACCAGCGCACCACCCGCGCCACCGCACCGACCCGCTCACGCTCCACGCGCCTCCCGGCCGGATCCGCCGTCGCGCCCTCGCGACCCCGCGATCCCGCGCCTTCCCGACCCGCGACCCTGCGATCCCGCGACCCCACCGGTCGCGCGCTCCCCCCTGCCGTGCCGGCGTCCGTCGGCGCGCCCACCGTCATGCCCGGAAGGGAACCGTCATGTCCTCCACCACCGCTGCGGCGACGAACCGCTGGTACCTCTCCGCTGCCCCGATCGCCCGAGCCCTGGTGCACCTGTGCGTGCCGATGGCCGCCGCGATGGTCGTCAGCGCCCTGTACAACGTCATCAACGCGGGCTTCATCGGCGCCCAGCACGACACGTCCCTGCTCGCCGCGATCACCTTCGGCACGCCGCTGCTCGGCCTCGTGATGGCCGTGGGCGGGGTGTTCGGCGTCGGCGGCAGCGCGTTGATGTCCCGGTTGCTCGGCGCCTCGGAACACGACCCCGACAAGGCGCGGGACATCAAGCACGTCGCCTCGTTCGCCCTCTGGGGAGCCGTCGTGACCGGAGCCGTGCTCGGCGTCGTCGGACTCCTGCTGCTCCGCCCGCTCGTCGCCGTCCTCGGTGCCGACGCGGCAGCGGTCCCCGCCACGAGCGAGTACGTCGCCGTGATGCTCGCGTTCGTCCCCGTCCTCGCCGCGTCCTTCGCGCTCGAGCAGATCGTCCGCTCGGAGGGCGCCGCGAGGCAGGCGATGATCGGCCTGGTCCTGTCCACGGTCGGCAACCTGGTGTTCGACGTCCTGTTCATCCTGGGGCTGCACTGGGGTGTCGGCGGCGCCGCACTCGCGGTGGGCCTGGCCAACGTGGTCTCGATCGCCTACTGGGTGACGTGGCTGCAGCGGAACAGCGAGAACGTCAGCTTCGCGCCGAAGTGGTTCACCCTGCGTACCGACATCCTGAAGCCCGTGTTCGGCATCGGCGTCGGCGAACTGCTGCAGTCCGCGTTCCTCATCGTCACGACACTCGTCCTCAACAACCTCGCCGCCGCCTACGGTGACGACCCGCTGGCAGCGATGGGCGTCGCGGTCCGCATCGCCCAGGTGCCGGAGTTCCTGGTGATGGGGGTGACCATCGGTGTGCTGCCGCTGCTCGCCTACGCGTTCGGAGCGGGTGACGCAGCTCGGCTGCGTTCCGGCCTGCGCGCCGCGGCCCTGACCGTCGGCGGCATCGTGCTCGTCTTCTCCGGCACCGTGTTCGTGTTCCGCGAGCAGGTCTTCACGATCTTCTCCGGTGACCACTCCGTGCTCGCGATCGGCATGACGATCCTGACGGCACAGCTCGTCGCCGCCGTCGTCAACGGGTTCACGGGACTGCTCACCTCGCTGTTCCAGGCGACCGGCATGGTCATGCCCGCGATGGTGCTGTCGATGGCGCAGGGCGTGCTGTTCATCCCGATCGTGATCGCCGGCAACGTGTGGTTCGGGCTCGCCGGGATCATCTGGGCACTCACCGTCACCGAGGGCATCGTGTTCGTCGCCGCGGTCGTCCTCTGGCTGGCGACGCGGGGCCGCATCGCCCGAGGCCTGGCCGAGGGCAGCGCGGCACGCGCCGACGCCGCGCTGGAGGCCGCCCCGGTGGCGTGAGGCGCGTCGCCCCCGGCGTCACGCCACCACGTGCGGACGGGAGGCCCGGTGCCGGTCCGGCACCGGGCCTCCCGTCCGTCCCGTGGTCGCGTTCCGTGCGCCGCGTGCGCTTGGTGAGCAGGAACGGTCGGGTGCGCGCATGCGACCCGACCGCTTCTGCTCACGAAGCGCGCGTCGCGGCGACGCGCGCGCTACGCGCTGCGGCCGCGCCGCAGCAACAGCACGACGACCGCACCGGCCACCAGGACGGCTCCGGCACCGAGGCCGATCCACACGCCCGGCGCGATGCCCGGCGACGAGGACGGAGCACCGTCCGAGGCTCCGGTGGCCGTCGCGGTGGCACTCGACGTCGGAGCGGTGCTCGCCGTCGGGGTCCGGGTGGCACTCGTGCTCGGGGTCGACACGGGCGCTGCGGCCCGGTACTCGAACGCGAGCGTGCCCTCGATCGGGTGGCCGTCCGGCGACACGTACCGCCAGAGCACCGTGTAGCGGCCCTGGTCGAGGTCGACCGCGCGGCGCATGGTCGTTCCGGAGACCGTCACGTCACCCCTGGCGACGTCGGCACCGGAGGCGTCCGTCACCTGGATCCGGAGTCCGGCGTCGAGGCCGGCGAGCGGTGCCTCGGAGAAGGTCAGGTCGACGGACTCGAGCGGTTCGGTGACGACCGCCCCGTCCGCCGGGGTACTGCTGGTCAGGGCCGAGTGGGCCGACGCGGGCTGGACACCGACGAGCGTCAGCAGTCCCGCCGCGACGATCGCCAGTGCCGCCGCCGTGGTTCGAGCTGTGCGCATGCGCAGACTCTACCGACGGTCGAGCGGCAGCCCGCTGGGGGTCAGAGCTGCTCGCCGAGGAAGTCCGCGTAGGTGGGCTCGTAGCGCGCTTCGCTGACGCTGACGAGCTGGTGGCCGGTTCCTTCGAGGCGTTCGGCGACGAGGGCGGCGAGGTCTTCGGGCGAGCGGAGGCCGTGGCGGTGCCAGGCGTTCTGGATGGTGGCGGTCATGGCGACCAGCCCTTCGTCGAGATGATGCGCATCTCGGATCCGTCCGGGTCGACCCGCTGTGCCAGACCTCACAGATCGTGAGGAGCATCGTGACGACGAGTCCCTGATGACTGACCCGGTACCGCAACGATACGGTCGGGCCCGAGCGGCGTCGAGGCGGATGCGTTTCGCGGCTGACCGACGCGACGGAGCGGCGAGGCGGGTGCGCTGTAGCGTCGGCCCATGGAGATCCTCTTCGTCCACGGCGCGCTCGTCCGCGACGGCGACTGGTGGTGGCAACCCACCGCCGACCTGTTGTTCGACCGCACCGGTGTCCGCAGTCGATCGGTGACACTGCCGTCCTGCGGCGAGGGCCCGTCCGGGCACCCCGAAGGTGGTCTCGTCGAGGACGCGGCAGCGCTCCGGGCCGCGCTCGACCGCAGCGACGGCGCGATCGTCGTCGGGCACTCGTACGGCGGCACGGTGATCCCCGAGGCCGGCCAGCACGATGCCGTCGAGCACCTGGTGTACGCGTCGTCCTACCTGCCCGAGGTCGGATCGGCCCAGGCCGGGATCATGTCGGACGAGCCCGATCCGGTGGCGATCGGTGATGCCGGGGACGGAGCCCTGGCAGTGGTCGGGTACGACGCCTCGTCGTTCGGCGCGCGGTTCCTGCAGGATGCCGACCCGGAGGTGCAGCGAGCTGCGTGGGACCGCGTCACCGCCCAGTCCGCTGCCGCGTTCGTCACGCCGACCACCGCGGCGGGCTGGCAGGGCGTCGACTCGACCTACCTGGTCTGCATCGAGGACCGGAGCACCACCGTCGGCCTCCAGCGAGCGCACGCGGCACGGGCGACGCGGAGCGTCGACGTCCCCAGCGGGCACCATCCCTTCATCACCCGGCCCGACCTGGTCGTCGAGCAGCTCGAGCTGCTGCTCGCGAGCAGCGCGGCTTGAGACGTCACGACGACGGACGGGAGGCCCGGTGCCAGCTGGCACCGGGCCTCCCGTCATCAGGGGGTCGCGCCCAGGGCGCGGGTCCGCTCGATCAGTCGGTGCCGGAGTCGAAGGCCGCGCCCTCGGACGCGAGGTCCGTGCGACGACCCATCGCGTCCTCGGCGTCGGAGGCGACGATCGCACCGCCGAGGATCTCCTCGGCCTCGCCCGCCTCGAGCTCGCCGACGAGCTCGGCCGTCGCGCCACCGATGAGGCCCGCGGCCGCGTACTGCTCGAGCCGCGAACGGGAGTCCGCGATGTCGAGGTTGCGCATGGTGAGCTGGCCGATGCGGTCGTCCGGTCCGAAGGCGGCGTCGCCGACGCGCTCCATCGACAGCTTGTCCGGGTGGTACGACAGCGCGGGGCCCGTGGTGTCGAGGATCGTGTAGTCGTCACCGCGACGCAGGCGCAGCGTGACCTCGCCGGTGACGGCGGAGGCGACCCAGCGCTGCAGCGACTCGCGGAGCATGAGGGACTGCGGGTCGAGCCAGCGGCCCTCGTACATCAGGCGACCGAGACGGCGACCCTCGTTGTGGTAGGACGCGACCGTGTCCTCGTTGTGGATCGCGTTGAGCAGGCGCTCGTAGGCGATGTGCAGCAGCGCCATGCCCGGAGCCTCGTAGATGCCGCGGCTCTTCGCTTCGATGATGCGGTTCTCGATCTGGTCGGACGCACCCAGGCCGTGGCGGCCACCGATGGCGTTCGCCTCGTAGACCAGGGCGACCGCGTCGGTGTACTCGACGCCGTTGATCGCGACGGGGCGACCGGCCTCGAACCGGACGCTGACGATCTCGGTCGCGACCTCGACGTCGTCACGCCACGCGGCGACACCCATGATCGGCTCGACGATGTCCAGGCCGCTCGACAGCTCTTCGAGGCTCTTCGCCTCGTGCGTCGCGCCCCAGATGTTCGCGTCGGTCGAGTACGCCTTCTCGGTGGAGTCGCGGTACGGGAAACCGCGGGCGACGAGCCACTCGCTCATCTCCTTGCGGCCGCCGAGCTCCTCGACGAACTCGGAGTCGAGCCACGGCTTGTAGACGCGCAGGCGCGGGTTGGCCATCAGGCCGTAGCGGTAGAACCGCTCGATGTCGTTGCCCTTGTAGGTGGAGCCGTCGCCCCAGATGTCGACGCCGTCTTCCTTCATCGCGCGGACGAGCATCGTGCCCGTCACCGCGCGGCCGAGCGGCGTCGTGTTGAAGTACGTCTTGCCACCGGAGCGGATGTGGAACGCACCGGTCTGCAGGGCGACCAGGCCTTCTTCGACCAGGGCGCTCTTCGCGTCGACCAGTCGGGCGATCTCCGCGCCGTACTCGTGGGCGCGGCTCGGGACGGCGTCGATGTCCGGCTCGTCGTACTGGCCGATGTCGGCCGTGTACGTGCAGGGGATCGCTCCCTTCTCGCGCATCCAGGCAACGGCGCAGGAGGTGTCGAGACCCCCTGAGAACGCGATGCCGACTCGTTCGCCGACGGGGAGACTGCTCAGGACCTTGGACACGGGGTCAATCGTACGGGGCCAGCGGGCTCGACTACCGTCCGGGGCGACGGTTGTGGAGAACTGACCTGCCACAACCCGGAACCGATCCAGGGCGACCGGACAATACAGGGCATGAACCAGATCACGGGGGACCGGTCCGACTGGGCCCTGGGCGTCGCCGGGGACGGCCGTGCGGTCGGTCGGCTCTTCGACCGGCACGCGGCGCGACTGCGTCGTCACGTCCGAGCACTCGTCCCGACGCCGGACGACGCCGACGACGTGGTCGCCGTGGTGTTCCTCGAGGCCTGGAGGAAGCGGGACCACGTCCGTTTCGTCGACGACTCGATGCTGCCGTGGCTCCTCGTCACGGCGACCAACACGGCGCACAACCTGACGCGGTCGTCTCGGCGCCACCGCTCGTTCCTCGGCAGGTTCCCGGTCGACGATCCGGCGCCCGACCCAGCGGACTCCTTCACCGACGCAGAGGCCGTGACCGCGCTCCGTGGTCTCCCGATCGCAGACCAGCGGGTCCTGTCCCTCTGCGTGCTCGAGGGGCTGAGCGAGCGTGAGGCCGCGACCGTCCTCGGCGTCCCGCCCGGCACCGTCAAGTCCCGGCTCCACCGTGCGAAGGCGCGGCTCCACAAGCAGTACTCGGCGACAGCGGAACCCCTCGGAGGCACACTGTGAACCACGACCAGATCTCCCCTCGTCTCGCAGCGATGCGCGACGCACTCGTCGCAAAGGTCGACGCCACCAGCGCCACCAGCGCCACCGGAGCGCCGCTCCGTCGACGTCGCCGACCGACCCGCGGCACGGTCCTCACGATCGCGGCGGCGTTCCTGGCGGGATCGGCCGTCACGGGCGGGATCACCGCGGCTGCCCTCCCGTCGAACGACCCGGACGCCGCGCTGGAGAGCACCCTTGCGACCTCGACGCGCTACATGGTCGAGGAAGCGAACCACGCCACGATCCTCGGGACTCCGGCCTTCGCGGCCACGCAGGGCGATGGTTCGTTCTCGCTCGGCACCCGCCCCGCGGACGCCGACCGGGTGACGCTCACGTGGAAGTGCCTCGACCCGGGGACCTTCACCGTGGCCATCGACGGGACGACCATCGACGGGCCCACCCGCTGCACCCCGGGCACGACCGGCGGGGTGAGCGGTGAGCACTGGAGCCTGTCCCCAGCGCCCGGTTCCGGACACTCGGCGGCGACCATCAGCGTGTCGGGCGGCGGCTCCGCTCGCTACGCCGTCTGGGCCTCGTGGGTCGAGTCCGCGCCGATCGCGGAACCCTCTGCCCAGCAGCGAGCCGAGATCCGGGACAACCGGATCACCCTCGACGAGTACCGCGCCGCCTTCAACCGGCTCGAGGCCTGTCTGACCCAGGCGGGACACCCGATGGACGACGTGCCGCTCTCGTGGTTCGCGAACGGGTCCTGGACGAGCCGACCGGTGGGCACGGGCCCCTGGTACCTGTACTCCACGCCTGTCGAGGGCCTCGAGGTGTTCGACACCCAGTGCTACCCGCGGGAGTTCGGCCAGGTCGACGCGCTCTGGCAGGCGGAACACCCGATGCCGGAGGACCCGCCGGCCCAGCCCGCTGGCTGATGCACCATGGTGCAGAGACTCATGCGACCGAGGAAGGGAACGAGATGACTGCCGAAGCCCTCGACGTGCGGGCGGAAATCCGCGCGCTGATCGAGCACCGTTCCGTCGCGCTCGACGCGATCGCCCAGATGACCGGGATCTCGGAGTCCACGCTCTCCGCGTACCTGGACGGCCCAGGGATCGAGCACCAGGGTCTGACCGCCCTCGGGACCGGGCTGACTCCCGACGAATCGCAGCGGCTCGCCGTCCTCGCAGCGATGCTGGCCGCAGCTCCGAGCGTGCCCGACGACGACCGTGTCCGGGGCATCCTCGAGGGGCTCACGCAGGTCTCCGGGCTGACGGTCGCGAATATCGCGTCGCTCACCGGGATCGCGGAGTCCGACCTCGACGCGTTCTCGATCGATCCGACCGGGGTGAACGCTGCGGTGAAGTACACGATCGCGACCCGGACCTCGTTCCTCGTGAACGCCGTCAACCTCGCGACACCGAGGCACTGAGCGACACCGAGACACTGAATCCTGCTGGTGCCCCTGGACGGCACTGCAGGGACTCGAACCCCTTCGACCTGCTGGTGTGCCCCTGGAGGGACTCGAACCCCCAACCGTTTCCTTAGGACGGAACTGCTCTTCCATTGAGCTACAGAGGCTGGCCCGACCACTCTAGCGGCGGAAGCCCTGCAGGAACGCGTGCAGTTCGTCGACGAACAGGTCGGGCTGCTCGAACGGCGCGAAGTGCCCGCCGCGGTCGAGTTCGTGGTGGAACACGAGGTTCGTGGTGCGCTCGAGCCACTCCCGCGGCGCCCGCACGATGTCGCCGGGGAAGATCGAGAACCCGGACGGCACCTCGACCCGTCGTTCCAGCTGCTCCGCCGGGATCGCCGCGTTGGCGTGGTACATCCGCATTGCCGACCCGATCGTGGCGGTGGCCCAGTACTCGGTCAGCAGCGCCAGGACCTCGTCGTGCGTGTAGACCGACCACAGGTCCCCGTCACAGTCGCTCCACGCCCGGAGCTTCTCGACGATCCAGGCCGCGAGACCCGCGGGTGAGTCGTTCAGCCCGACGGCCGCGGTCTGCGGCTTCGTCCGGTGCAGCATCGCGTAGGCGCCCTCGGCGGTGCGCCACCGATCGGTCGCGGCGACGAACTCCTGCTCGGCGGCGGACAGCGTCGACGCATCGAGCCCCGGCCAGGCGAGCCCGCCGTCGATGCGGTGCACGGCGACGACCCGGTCGGGGTGGTCGAGCGCCAGGTAGCGGGCGACGTGTGTGCCGATGTCGCCGCCGGACACCGCGAACCGCTCGTACCCGAGGTCCGTCATCAGCGTCGCCCACATGCCGGCCACCTGCCGGGCGTCGAGCACCTGGGGCGGCGCATCCGAGAAACCGTACCCGGGCATGTCCGGCACGACGACGTCGTACCCGGCGGCGACGAGCATCGGCAGCACCTTGCGGTACCGCCAGCCGGAGTCCGGCCAGCCGTGCGCGAGCAGGACCGGCAGGGCGTCGGGCTGCGGAGCACGGGCGTGCAGGACGTGGATGCCGATGCCGTCGACGACGACGCGGCGCGAGGGCAGCGCGGCGAGCTCGGCGCGGTGCGCGTCGAAGTCGAACCCGTCGGCCCAGTACTCGACGAGCGGGCGCAGGACGTCGAGGTCCACGCCGAGCGACCAGCCGACCCCGGCGGGTGCGTCCGGCCAGCGCGTGGCGCGCAGCCGCGCGCGCAGGTCGTCGATGGTCGCGTCGTCGATGTGCGGTGTCTCGCCCATGCGGCCGACGCTACTCAGCGCCACCGACGCAGATCGGCGAGCGCGGACTGGAGCCGCTCCCCCTGGCGGACCGACTGCATGTCCGCACAGGCCGTGACGAGCCTCCCGGCGGCGTTCACCTGGCGGACACCCGCGCATCCTCTGCCCGCAACGGGGTGCGTCGACGCTGGTCGGACCGCGCCGGTCCCGGCGTGACGGCACGTACCCAGGAGTCCCATGATCTCGCTCGTCTGCCTCGACATGGCAGGAACCACCGTCGACGACGGTGGCGTCGTCCTCGACGCCTTCCGCACCGCGCTCACCGACGTCGGCCTCGAGCGCGGGAGCACGGAGCACGACCGCGCCGTGCAGTACGCGGTCGACACCATGGGCCAGTCGAAGATCGCCGTCTTCACGGCACTGTTCGACGGTGACTGTGTCCGCGCCGAGGCCGCGAACACCGCCTTCGAGCGCGCCTACGCACGAACCCTCGACCGCGGCGTGCGGCCGGTGGACGGCGCCGTCGAGACGCTCGTCGCCCTCCGCGCAGCGGGGCGACGGATCGCGCTGACCACCGGTTTCTCGCCGGCGACGCGCGACGCGGTGCTCGACCTGCTCGGCTGGCGGCCGCTGGTCGACCTCGCGCTCTCGCCCGCCGACGCCGGGCGCGGGCGCCCGTACCCGGACATGGTGCTCACCGCCGTGCTCCGGACCGGCACGGACGACGTCCGTGACGTGGCAGTCGTCGGGGACACCGTCGCCGACCTGCTCACGGGACACCGCGCCGGCGCCTCCGTCGTGGCGGGCGTGCGGACCGGCACGCATCAGGACGCCGACTTCGCGACCGTCCAGCACACCCACGTCCTCGACTCGGTCGCCGAGCTGCCGTCGGTGCTCGCCGGGGTCGACGCAGCCGCCAAGGTGTGACGACCACGTGACGACCTCACCGGTGCCGGAAGCCGCCGGGGTCGCACCGTTCGCCGCGTGGCCGGGGCTCCGCGACTGACGGTCTCCCTCAGCCGAGGACCGCCGGCGCGATGCCGAGGCCGGTCGTCATGCCGATGCCCGTGGTGACCGTCACGACGTCGACGCCCGGGACCGGCTGGTCGATGAGGAACTCCCGCCCCGGGGCCGAGGCGTACACGCCCTGCCATCGGTCGACCACGGAGACCGGCGCACCGAACAGCCGCTCGGTCTCGGTGACGAGCAGCCGGAAGCCGTCCTCGTCCTGGAACGGCGGCGCATCGACCCCGCGCTCGTGGGTGTCGCCGACGATGACGCTGCCGTCCGGCGGCGACGTGTACATCTGGTTGAGGTCCCAGCGGATCCCCTCGGGCAGGTCGGCGGCGAGCCCGTCCCGCAGGGCTCCCGCTCCGGGCATCGCGGCGAACCCCGAGTAGCGCAGCAGCGACCACCCCGTCAGCAGCGGTGTGGCGAGCGGGAAGGCGAGGGGGATCCTCGCACGCAGCATGTGGAGCCGGCAGCGGACCAGGCCGATCGACTCGGCCAACTCCGGGAAGAGCTGGTCGAGGTCATGGTTCGTGCAGACGACGATCCGGGTCCCCTCCACGATGCCGCGACCGGTGCGGACGGCACCGGTGGTGACCTCGAGCGCGGGGGAGCGCCAGTGGAAGGTGACCCCCTGCTCGGCGAGCCAGCGCGCGATCGCGGGTGCCGCCTCCCGGGGGTCGACCTGCAGGTCGTGCGCGAGGTGCGCGCCGCCGAGGGCCGAGCCGGGGGCGACCGGCACCGCCGCTGCGATCTCGGCCGCGTCGGCCAGCCGCAGGTCCGCGCCGGAGTCGCGGTACTCCTCGAGCACCGCCAGCTCCTCGGGACGACGGGCGACGACGTGGGCACCGCGTTCGCGGGCCGTGAACCCGGCGAGCTGCGCGAGTGCGAGCCAGCGGCGGCGTGCTTCCTGGGCGTACCCGGCCGCCTCGCCGGTCTGCGGGGTGACGCAGGCGTGACCGAAGTTCCGGACGCTCGCCCCCACGACCGCGCCTGCACGATCGACCACCGCGACCCGGGCGCCCTGCAGGAGCGCCTCGTAGGCCATGCCGAGCCCGACGATGCCCGCGCCGACCACGACGACGTCGTACCGTTCGGTCAGCGGCTGGTGGTCCGTCTCGGTGTCGAGTGCGGTGCGTGCGGAGCGGGGCATGAAGACCTTTCGGGCGGCGCGGAGTGCCGGTCCGGTGCGGATGCCGCAACTGTCGCAGGTCAGCGGTGGGCCGGGGTTCCGTCCCGGTGCACGCGGCGTGGACGGCGCGTGAACTCGGCGGGCACCTGCCCGGACAGGCGAGGACGCCCGCGGCGGTGCCGGGAGTCGCGGTGCGACCGTCGGACTGACGGCCGCTACGCGGCCACGAGGTACTCGTCCCACTCCGCCTGCGGACGCTCGATGCCGCGCACGACCCACGAGGACCCGTGCGGCACCTTCGGCGGGAACCGGAGGCGCCACCCCATCTCCTGCGGGGTGCGGTCGCCCTTGGTGTTGTTGCAGGCCAGGCAGCAGGCGACGAGGTTCTCCCACGAGTCCTGCCCACCGCGCGACCGCGGCTGCACGTGGTCGATGGTGGTGGCGTGCCGACCGCAGTAGGCACAGTGGTTGCCGTCCCGACGCAGCACACCGCGACGGGACACCGGCACGAGTCTGGAGTGCGGGATGCGCACGTAGCGGGTGAGGATGATGACGGACGGACGGTCGTAGCTCGACGTCGACCCGGTGACCGGGTGTTCGACGTCGGCGGCGACGATGGCGGCCTTCTGGTTCATGACCAGCACGAGGGCTCGTCGGAACGAGATCACCGCGAGGGGCTCGTAACCGGCGTTGAGGACGAGAGTGCGCATGGGTTCCCTTCCGACGTGCCTGGACGGCTTCCAGGCGCTGCGGGTGCGTCGGACCGACGACGCGAACGGGTGAGGACGACCTGTTCACACCCCTGGAACCACGAAGAGCACCACCCGGATGGGCAGTGCTCTCGTCATGCAGGGGCGTGCTCGTGCACGCAGGCTGTACTCGACCATATGTCGACGCGCGCGCGCCGACCCATGGTGCGGGTCGTGCGGAACATCGACATGAGGGTCTCCTGTTCGCGCCGGTGCGGACCGGTGCAGCGTCAGGTTAACCCAGAAACCGGTCCGGCACGAGGGTGCGCGGGCCGGTTCCGGTGAAGTTCACACGCCGGAGGGGCAGTGGTCGCTAGATGCCGAAACGGACGATGTGGTAGTCGCTGGTCCAGATCGGACGGATCTGCACGGTGCCACCGGGCTTCGGGGCGTCCATGATCATGCCGTTCCCCATGTAGAAGCCGTCGTGCGCCTCGTTGTTGAAGATGACGACGTCACCGGGCTGCGCCTCGGACTCGGGGATCGTCGTGCCGGCCTGGTCCTGCAGCGGCACGGAGTGCGCGAGGTTGATGCCGTACTGGGCGTACACGAACATGATGAAGCCGGAGCAGTCGAAGCCCGACGGGTCCGCGCCACCGAAGACGTACGGGGTGCCGATGTACTGCTTGCCCGTGGCGACCACGGCCGGCAGCGAGAACGGGGTGTCGGCGGCGGACGAGCTGGCCGCGTACTCGGCGGCGGTGGGCCCGGTGTACGAGGAGTACTGCTTCGCGGTCGCGGCACGGGCGGTCTGGGTCTGCTCGGCCTGCTCGGCGGCTTCCTTCGCTGCGGCGGCCTGGTCGGCGGCGGCCTGCTTCGCGGCCTTCTCGGCGTCGAGCGTCGCGGTGGAGGTCGCGCCGAAGCCGTCACGGCTCGTGTCGGCCAGAGCCACGGCGTCGGAGACCGACAGCTCCTGGCTCTGCGTGGCACGGACCTGACGCTGGGCGTCGGCGGCGGCGGTCGAGTTGCTGGAGGTCGTCGCGGCGAAGGCCGGGGCGACCGCGACCGTGCCGAACATGCCGGCGGCCACGGTGAGGACGACCGGCGCGAGGAACTTGCGCTTGCGCGACGAGGAGCTGGCCTTCGCGGTGTTCGCTGCGGCCGCGGCCTGCGCGGCACGACGACCACCGGGCAGCGGTGCGGAGCGCACCGGCACGACCTTGCGGACCGGGCGGCCCTCGGTCTCGCGCACGGCCCGCCGGGTGAGCGGGGCGGTGGTGGCGTTCTCGGTGTTCGTCGGGTTCGCGGGCGTCTGGTCGTCCGCGGCGGTACCGGTCTGCGTCAAGAGGTGTGTCTCCAACGTCTCGTCATCACGCCGCCGTGGGTGTCCGGCGGTGTGCAACCCCATCCGTTCGTCATCGTTTCCGATCGAGGCAGGAGACGGGTTCGAGACGTCCTGCCACGGGTCTCCGGCTCAGGGGCAGCGCGGCGACTCGGACGAGTGTACGGAAGCGTCGTTACCGAGTCGAGACCAAACGCCCCGTGGGTAACGAAACGGTAAAGACTCTCAGGAACGACCAGGAACGGTCAGCCGCGTTCGATGTAGACGTGCTGCGCGACCTCGATCGGGAGCTCGATGCCCGAGTCCTCGCCCTCGACGCGGACCGCGACGTAGGCGCCCGCACGCTGCACGCTCGCCATGCGCCCGGGCATGACCCCGGCGGTGCGGAGCTGGTGCAGGAGTTCCGGTTCGAACTGCACGGGCTCGCCCAGGCGTCGGACGACCCCGGTCGTGACGGCGTCGGTGCCCTCGGTCGCGGCGACGATGTTCTGGACGCCGTCGAGGAACCCGGCGGCCGCGGGGCCACCGATCTCGGCGAGCCCGGGAATGGGGTTGCCGTAGGGGGATTCCGTCGGGTTGCCGAGCATCTCGAGCAGGCGGACCTCGACCTGCTCGCTCATGACGTGCTCCCAACGGCAGGCCTCGTCGTGCACGAAGGCCCAGTCGAGTCCGATGACGTCGGCCAGCAGGCGTTCGGCCAGACGGTGCTTGCGCATCACGTGCGTGGCGCGGGAACGGCCCTCGTCGGTGAGCTCCAGGTGCCGGTCGCCGGAGACGACGACCAGGCCGTCGCGCTCCATGCGGGCGATGGTCTGCGAGACCGTCGGGCCCGAGTGTCCGAGGCGCTCGGAGATGCGCGCGCGCAGCGGCACGATCGCCTCTTCCTCGAGGTCGAGGATGGTGCGAAGGTACATCTCCGTGGTGTCGACGAGATCGGTCACGGTCCGCCTCTCATGTCTGGGCCCAGCGCCGACCACACTACTTGTTCGCACCGACGAACACCGACCGGCGCCCGGGTGCACGTGAGAAAGGGTCATCCGACGCGGTGGACAGGTGGGCCGAACCCTCCCCGTCCGGCCGGTACACGGGCTCGGGCAGGCGGATCGTCGTCGGTAGGATCGGTGCATGGCAGACATCGTCATCCCGGCCGAACTCCTCCCCACCGACGGTCGCTTCGGCTGCGGTCCGTCGAAGATCCGCGGCGCCCAGCTCGAGTCCCTCGTGACGCGCGGTGCCACGATCCTCGGCACCTCGCACCGCCAGAAGCCCGTGAAGGACCTGGTCGGCAGCGTCCGCTCCGGTCTCGCCGACCTGTTCCAGATCCCCGAGGGCTACGAGGTTGTCCTCGGCAACGGTGGCTCGACCGCGTTCTGGGACGCCGCCGCGTTCGGCCTCATCGAGCGCCGTGCCGAGAACCTGTCCTTCGGCGAGTTCGGGTCGAAGTTCGCCAAGGCCGCAGCGGCCCCGTGGCTTGAGGCTCCGCACGTCGTCGAGGCGCCGGGTGGCTCCCTCGCCGCACTCGAGCCGGTGGAGGGCGTGGACGTCTACGCCTATCCGCACAACGAGACCTCGACGGGCGTCATGGCCCCGGTCGTCCGCGCGACCGGTGACGCCGGCGCCCTCACCGTCGTCGACGCGACCAGCGCCGCCGGTGGTGCCCTGTTCGACGTCAGCGCCACCGACGTCTACTACTTCGCCCCGCAGAAGAACTTCGCCTCGGACGGCGGGCTCTGGCTCGCGCTGCTCTCCCCCGCCGCGATCGAGCGGATCGAGCGCATTGCCGCCTCCGACCGGTACATCCCGGAGTTCCTGTCGCTCAAGAACGCCGTCGACAACTCGCGCCTGAACCAGACCCTGAACACCCCGGCGATCTCCACGCTGCTGCTCCTCGACGAGCAGGTGCGGTGGATGAACGAGTCCGGCGGCCTGGCGTGGGCGGACCTCCGCACGAAGACCTCGTCGTCGACGATCTACGACTGGGCCGAGGCCAGCGACTCCGCGACCCCGTTCGTCTCCGACCCCGCCGCTCGCTCCCAGGTCGTCGCCACGATCGACCTCGACGACTCGATCGACGCCAAGGCCGTGGCCGCGACCCTGCGTGCGAACGGCATCGTCGACACCGAGCCGTACCGGAAGCTCGGCCGCAACCAGCTGCGCGTCGCGACGTTCACCGCGATCGACCCGGACGACGTCGCAAAGCTCGTGCGCGCGATCGACTTCACGATCGACGCCCTGCGCTGACGTCGGGGACACCCGCCGGAACGAGGACGGGCCCGGCACCACCGGATCGGTGGTGCCGGGCCCGTTCGTCGGTCCGGGTGGGTCAGGCGCGGTGGAAGCCCGGGTCGGCCTCGCCGGCGTCGAGCTGGTCGACCTCGAGATCGGCGTCGGGCTCGAACGGCTGGACGCGGCGGGCACGGCGGCGACGGGGCGGCTGCGGGGCCTCGTCCTCGGTGTCGGTGTCGGTGTCGGTGTCGCTCACATCGGCGAGCGCATCGACGTCCACGCCCTCGATGTCGTCGTCGTCCGACTCGTCGAGGTCGTCCTCGTCGGCGTCGAACTCGTCGTCATCGTCGTCGTCCGACTCGTCGTCGTCCTCGTCGTCATCCGAGTCGTCGTAGTCGTCGTCCTCGTCCGAGTCCTCGTCGTCGTCCTCATCCGACTCGTCGTCGTAGTCCTCGTCGTCCGAGTCCTCGTCCGCCGCGTCCTCGCCCTCGTGCTCCTGCGCGGCCCGGTACTCGGCCAGCCGCTCGGACCACGGCACCCACTCCGGCGCGACGAGCGAGCCGTCCCCGGGCATCAGCTCGACCTCGAGCACGGTGGGTTCGTCGTCGCCGATCTTCGCAACGCTGACGGTCCAGCGCCACCCGGGGTACCCGGGCAGGCGGTTGGCGAACAGGACGGACACGACGCCGTCCCCTTCGTCCACCGTGCCGACGGGTGCGCCGACGGTCGACTCGGGGGTGACCTCGAGCAACGCCTCGCGCGCCAGGTCGGTGTAGTCAACGGACGCTGCGTCGGTGGACACGGCGTCAGTGGACACGGCGTCAGTCGACGCTGCGTCGGGAGCCGTCTCGGCCCCTGCTGTCTCGGACTCGGTCATGGGGTCACGCCTCCAACTGGTCTGCGACGTGCCGCAGGATGGCGGCGATGCGATCGCCGTTCTTCGGGTAGCGGCCGTGGCGGAGGTCTCCGCTGATCCGGTCGAGTTCCTTCACCAGGTCCTCGACGATCACGGCCATGTCGTCCGCGGAGCGACGGGTCATCCGCGACAGCGACGGCTGGGGCTCGAGCAGCCGCACGGACAACGCCTGCGACCCCTTCTTGCCCTGGACGACGCCGTACTCCAGGCGCGTGCCGGCCTTGACGGTCACGACGCCGTCGGGCAGCGAGGACGCGTGCAGGAACACCTGGTCGCCGTCGTCTCCGGTGATGAAGCCGAAGCCCTTGTCGTCGTCGTAGAACTTGACCTTGCCGGTGGGCATGCGTGGACTCCTCGAGGTCGTGGTACGGCCGTGGTGCGTCGGATATCCTGGGTCGATGGCCAAGCCGACCCGATCAACCGGGAACCCGCAGGACTCCGCAGAACCCCCGGTGACGTTCAATCGTACCGAACGCGCTCTCGCGTTCATGATCGGTGGGATCATCATCCTCGGCCTGCTCTGCTTCGTCGCGATGATCATCATGTGGCTCACCGCTCCCAGCGCCCAGGGTGCGATGCCGTGGCCGGTGGTCATGGCGATCCCGCTCTACGGCTTCCCGATCGCCATGGTGCTGGTCTTCACGCTCCTCGGCATCACCTGGACACGTCGCGCACGAGCGAACCGGACGGCTCGCTGACGTCCGCCCCGGACGCTGGCACCGGACGATGACGACCACCGCCGACCTCGCCGCCCGACTCCGGGCGATGCCGGACGATGCGCTCGAGCGCCTCGTCGCGGCGAGGCGACTCCCCACCGCTGCACTCGCCGAGACCGGCCCGCAGCGCATCACCGACTTCTTCGACCTCGCCGAGGCGCTCCGCAGCGACGACGCCGTGGACGCCGCCGTCGAGCACCTGCCGCGCGCCACGATCCTGGCGCTTCGCGACGGCGGAGCCGTCGACGCGCTCGGCCCCGCGATCGAGCTCGGCCTCGCCGACGAGGACGGCGCGGTCGACGACGCGGTCGCCGCTCGCGTGGCCGCCCACCCCGACCTCACCTCGCTCGACGAGCAGCCTGGAGGCCCGGAGCAGGTCCGCCCCGCTGCTCCCGCCCTCGACGCCGCGGCACTCGAGCGTGCGCGCACCACGGGTGCGGAGCAGGCGTTCGCGACGATGACCGTGCTCGCCGAGCTGCTGCGGGCGGTCGACGCCGGCGCGGTCCGCGAACTCGTCAAGGGCGGGATCGGCATGCCGCTCGCCCGCACCCTCGCCGAGCGCATCGGCACCGATGCCGAGCTCGTCGCCGGTCGCCTGGCGCTGCTCGACGGCATCGGGTTCGCCGACCCCGACACCGGGCGGTGGATCGTCACCGACCCCGGGCACGCGTGGTTGCTCGCGAGCTGGCCGGAGCGCTGGGTGTCGCTGGTGGCCGCGTGGTCGGACACGCTCCCGCCCGCCGTGCACCAGGTGCTCGAGCTGGCCGACGGGGACCTGCGCGACCTCGTGCCGCTCGGGCGCTGGGCGTACCCGGCGGGGTCCCGCTGGCTCGACGCCCTGCTGCTCGACGTCGCCGGCACCGCGGCGTCGCTCGGCCTGGCGGTCGACGGCATCGTGACGAGCACCGGTCGGGCGCTCCTCGACGGCGACGCCGAGCAGGCCGCCGACGACCTGCCGGGCACCGTCGAGCGGGTCTACCTGCAGCACGACCTCACCGTCATCGCACCGGGGCCGCTCGCGCCGGTGGACGACGACGCCCTGCGCACCGTCGCCGTGCTCGAGGCACCGGGACTCGCGGCGCGCTACCGCATCTCCGAGGACACCCTGCGCGCGGCGTTCCGGGCCGGACACTCCCGCGACGACCTGCTGTCCCTGCTCGGACGGCTGTCGGCCACCGGGATCCCGCAGCCCCTCGCCTACCTGATCGACCAGGTGGCCGGACGCGACGGCAGCATCGTCGTCGACCGGGGGCCGGGCGGCGTCGGGACCGAGGTCCGCGGCACCGCCGACCAGCTCGACCTCGTCGGGGTGGACGCCGAGCTCCGGCAGCTCGCGTGGGAGCGGCCCGACCTGACGACGCTGACCACTCGCTACCCGCCGCACGTCGTGCACACCGCGCTCGAGGACCAGCGCTACCCGGCCGTCCTGACGACCGCAGCCCGCCCCGAGGCGCACCACGGGCCTCCCGGCCGGCGCAGCCCCACCGGACGCTCGCCGGAGCAGTCGGCGCACGCACTCGTCGAACGGCTCCGCCTGACGACGCAGCGCGGCGACGCGGAGCCGGAGCAGGAGTGGCTGGGTCGGCAGATCGACCTGGCCGTGCGCGGACGCACGCCGATCCGTGTGACCGTCCGGATGCCGGACGGCTCGGAGCGGCCGTTCTCGATCGTGCCGACCTCGGTCGCGGCCGGACGCGTCCGCGGGCGGGACACGGCCGTCGACGTCGAGCGCACCCTGCCGCTGTCACTCGTCGTGTCGGTCGAGAGCGACGCCTGAGCCGCGCGGTCACCCGCACGCAGGTGCCGACGGCTAGGCTGGCAGGTCATGAACGGACCGCTGATCGTGCAGAGCGACCGCACCGTGCTCCTCGAGGTCGCGCACCCCGATGCCGAGGACGCACGCCACGAGCTCGCGGCCTTCGCCGAGCTCGAACGCGCTCCCGAGCACGTGCACACCTACCGGATCACCCGCCTCGGACTCTGGAACGCGCGCGCCGCGGGCCACGACGCCGAGGCGATGATCGACACCCTGGAACGCTTCGCGAAGTTCCCCGTGCCGCAGAGCGTCACGGTCGACATCCGCGACACGGTCTCGCGCTACGGCCGGCTCGTGATCCGTCGCGAGGAACGGCCCGACGCGCCCGTGATCGCGAACTCCCCGACCGAGGAACTCGAGCGCCTGCCGCTCCTGCTCCTCACCGCCGAGGACCCGTCAGTGCTGGCCGAGGTCATCCGGTCGAAGCGCATCAAGCCGTTGCTCGGTGACATGCGGTCCTCGACCGAGGTCGAGCTGCAGCCGTGGGCGCGGGGGCAGATCAAGCAGGAGCTCGTGAAGCTCGGCTGGCCGGCGGAGGACCTGGCGGGCTACACCCCGGGCCAGCCGCACCCGATCGACCTGGACACCGCCGAGTGGCACATGCGGCCGTACCAGGAGCAGGCGGTCGACACGTTCTTCGCCCAGGGCTCCGGCGTCGTCGTGCTGCCCTGTGGCGCGGGCAAGACACTCGTCGGCGCGGGCGCGATGGCGACCGTCAAGGCGACCACGCTCATCCTCGTGACGAACACCGTGTCGGCGCGGCAGTGGCGCACCGAGCTCCTCAAGCGCACGACCCTGACGCCGGAGGACATCGGCGAGTACTCGGGCAGCGTCAAGGAGATCCGGCCGGTCACGATCGCGACCTACCAGATCCTCACCGCCCGCCGGAAGGGCGAGTACACGCACCTGTCGCTCCTCGACGCCCTCGACTGGGGGCTCATCGTCTACGACGAGGTGCACCTGCTGCCCGCGCCGGTGTTCAAGCTGACCGCCGACCTGCAGGCCCGCCGACGCCTTGGCCTCACCGCGACGCTCGTGCGCGAGGACGGCCGCGAGGGCGACGTCTTCTCGCTCATCGGGCCGAAGCGGTACGACGCCCCGTGGAAGGAGATCGAGGCGCAGGGGTACATCTCCCCGGCCTCCTGCTACGAGGTCCGCATCGACCTGCCGCACCAGGACCGCCTGGAGTACGCGGCGTCGAGCGACGACGAGCGCTACCGGCTCGCCGCGACGTCCCCGGCCAAGACCCCGGTGGTGCGGGAACTCATCGAGAAGCACCGTGGTGAGCAGATCCTGGTGATCGGGCAGTACATCGACCAGCTCGACGAACTGGCCGCGTCGCTCGACGCCGCGGAGATCACGGGGGCGACCCCGGTCGACGAACGGGAGCGGCTGTACGACGCGTTCCGGTCCGGCGAGGTCGACGTGCTCGTCGTCTCGAAGGTCGCGAACTTCTCGATCGACCTGCCCGACGCGACCGTCGCCATCCAGGTCTCCGGCTCGTTCGGATCCCGGCAGGAAGAGGCGCAGCGGCTCGGCCGGCTCCTCCGCCCGAACAAGGACGGCCTGCCCGCGTCGTTCTACACGCTCGTGGCCCGGGACACCGTCGACCAGGACTTCGCGCAGAACCGGCAGCGGTTCCTGGCGGAGCAGGGGTACTCGTACACGATCCTCGATGCTGACCAGGTCCAGACGCCCGTGGGCTGACGTACGAACCGCTCTCAGGAAACCCCGAGGGAACAGTCAGAAGATAAGACCATGAGCGATGGCCCCAAGATCCTGATCGTCGACGACGAGCCGAACATCCGCGACCTCCTGACGACCTCGTTGCGCTTCGCCGGCTTCGCCGTGCGTGCGGTGGGCAACGGAGCACAGGCGATCTCCGCCGTGCTGGAAGAAGAGCCGGACCTCATCATCCTCGACGTGATGCTGCCCGACATGAACGGCTTCGGTGTCACCAAGCGCCTGCGTTCCTCGGGCTACACCTCGCCGATCCTGTTCCTGACGGCGAAGGACGACACCGAGGACAAGATCACCGGCCTCACCGTCGGCGGCGACGACTACGTCACCAAGCCGTTCTCGCTCGACGAGATCGTCGCCCGCATCAAGGCCATCCTCCGTCGCACCATGAACGACGAGGAAGACGCGATCATCCGCGCCGGCGAGCTCACGATGGACCAGGACACGCACGAGGTCACGATCGGCGATGCCCAGATCGAGCTCTCGCCCACCGAGTTCAAGCTGCTCCGGTACCTCATGCTCAACCCGAACCGCGTGCTGTCGAAGGCGCAGATCCTCGACCACGTGTGGGAGTACGACTTCAACGGCGACGCCGGCATCGTCGAGAGCTACATCTCGTACCTGCGCCGCAAGCTCGACCAGTACTCCGCCGAGCCGATCATCCAGACCAAGCGCGGCTTCGGCTACATGCTGAAGGCGTCCAAGGCTTCGTAGGAGCAGGAGTCCCGCGGGGCTCGACTTCACGGCGGTCGTCCGGTTTCACCGGGCGGCCGCTGTCTATCGTTGGGGCAGCATGCACACGCGAATGAACCACTGGTGGGACGGGATCTCCCTGCGCACCAAGATCACCGGGATCACGGTGCTGCTCGTCGCGCTCGGATTGCTCGTCGCCGGACTCGGCACGATGACCGTGCTGTCCACCTACCTCATGCAGCAGCTCGACAACACGGTCAAGCAGACGACCGAACAGCTCGAGGGCCAGAACATCAGCGACGGCGAGCAGTACTGCAAGCTGTCCGTCGTGGTGTCGCAGAGCGCCTACGTCGCCGCGTACGATGCCGACGGCGACCGGATCTGCCAGACGAAGGCGTCGAGCCGGCCCGACGTCCGTGAGGCCACCCTGGTCGAGGCCTCGCAGGCGAACCAGCGCATCTCGCTCTACGACAGCCAGCACAACCACGAGTGGCGTGCGCAGATCATCCCGGCGTCGCTGCAGAACCAGTCCGACGGCACCACCGAGACCGGATACGTCCTCATCGCGGTCTCCAGTGCCGGTACCGACGAGACGATCGGCAAGTTCACCGCGATCTTCCTCGGGTTCGGTGCCTCGGTCATCCTGCTCGGCGCCATGCTCACCCGGCTGCTCGTCACCGCGACGTTCGACCCGCTGCGCGACGTCGAGGACACCGCCGCACGGTTCGCCGCGGGCGACTTCAACCAGCGCCTCGAGGCCGACACCCCGAACACCGAGGTCGGCCGACTCAACCGCTCCCTCAACGTCATGCTCGAGCGGATCGACTCCGCGTTCGAGGACCGTGAGCGCACCATCGCCCAGATGCGCCGGTTCGTCGGGGACGCCTCGCACGAGCTCCGCACGCCACTGGTGTCCCTGCGCGGGTACGCCGAGCTGTACCGGATGGGTGCCCTGCGCAAGGAAGAGGACGTCGCCCAGGCGATGGAGCGCATCGAGAAGGAAGCGCAGCGGATGGGCCTGCTCGTGCAGGACCTGCTGCAGCTCGCCCGCATCGACGAGTCGAAGCCGCTCGAGCTCGGCCCGGTCGACCTCGTCGCCATCGCCCGCGACTCGGCGCTCGACACGATGGCCTCCAACCCCGACCGCGAGATCCAGGTCCTCGTCGAGGACTCCCTCACCGGCGAGAGCGTGCCCCAGGCCGTCCGCCCGTCGGCGTCGGCGTCGTCGTCCATCGGCTCTCCGGACTCCGGCGAAGCACCGCCCGTGTCGCCCACCTCGGCGAACACCACCGGGCCGATCGCGTTCTCGCGCCAGACCATCGCGCGTCTGCGGGCCCGTCGGACCCGCGCCATGAACATCGACGCCGGCGCCGCACCGACCGACGAGACCACCCCGCTGCCCACGGTCGTGCTGCCGAAGCGCCCGCCGATCGTCCTGGCGGAGGAGAACAAGATCCGCCAGATCGTCACGAACCTGATGGGCAACGCCATGCGGTTCACGGCGAACGACGACCCGATCGAGATCGGCATCGGCGTGGACGACGAGCGCGGCATGGCACACCTCGATGTGATCGACCACGGTGAGGGCATCCCGCCGCAGCTGCGCGAGAAGATCTTCCAGCGCTTCTGGCGTGCGGACACCTCCCGCGCCCGGGACACCGGCGGCTCGGGCCTCGGGCTCGCCATCGTGTCCGGCATCGTCGCGGCGCACCACGGCTCCGTAGAGGTCTTCGACACCGAGGGCGGCGGCGCCACCTTCCGCGTCTGGCTCCCCCTGCTCCCCCGCGACTTCGCCGCCTGACCCGCGCGGGCCGCTGACCGAGGTAGCGCTAACTGCCGCCCATCCCGCGCTCTCACGGCGCAACGTGCGACCTGGGTGACGAACGCACGGCGTGTTGTGCGACCGTCGCAAGCAAGCGTCGGACCCTTCGGAGGGACAACCCGCCGACGTCACGACGAGCGCGAGACGAAGGCCTGGCGCAGACGCTCGAACAGCACAGCAGGGCGAGCGGCATCAGCCCGCGTTGCATGCAGGACGAGCCAGCCGTTGACCGCCATACCGTTGTCACGCCGCTGGTCGTACTGGAAGACATCCTGCTCGCGGTGGTGATCGCCGTCGTACTCCAACGCGATCCGACGTTCCGGCCAGGCCATGTCCACGCGTCCGAGGAACCGGCCGTGGTGATCCGTCACCTCGACCTGCAGTTCCGGCTCGGCGAAGCCCGCGTCCACCACGGCGAGCCGAAGCCAGGTCTCCATCGGTGACTCGGCACCGACGCGCACCCGCGCGATCGCGGCACGAGCGACCGCGATCCACCGAGATCCACCGAGATCCGGGCACGATGCTCTTGGCGAGCGTGTCGATCGTGCAGAGTCCGCTCTTGCCCACCAGGAAATCGCCCACCGCGACGAGTTGCTGCACGCTGAGCAGACCGGCGCACTCCCGCCACGCAAGCTCTGGAGTGCTGAGCCGCATCCCCTGCCGCTCGCAGCTGGTAGCTCCGGACCGGCGACGGTGTCCTTTGACCTGTGGACGTCGCATCACCGGGCCGGTTCCGTCGGTCGTGACGTGGACGGGGACTTCGGCACCGTGCGGGAGCGGTGCTCCCCACAGCGCGGCGGCCGTCGTGTGGCTCAGGTACTGGTCCGGACGGAGCACCAGGCCGACTGCCGCGACGATCGACATCGTGGCGTCGGTCGACCGGACGCCATGCACGGGACGGACGAGATCACGTCGACGGAGACGACCCGGATCGACGCCGAACCCGATGGCGTCACGGACCAGGAAGCCGGCGGAGTCGAGCGTCTCAGGGAGCGGACGAGGCTTCGGCATGTCCCGAGTGTCGCGACCCGGCTGCCCGCGCGACCCCCTCGGGAGCGCATCTGTGGAGAACGACCGGTGCCGGGCCTCCTGTGCGCTTCATGCTGATCGCGCAACATGCCGTCTCCAGAACGCCGTGGTCGCACAAACTGCCGGGGCGGCATCCGCGAAGCGGCAGTTCGTGCGATCTCGGCCCAACCGGCCCCGCTCACACAGAAGGGCCCCACACGCGCAGCGTGCGGGGCCCTTCCGTCAGGCGGACTTAGAAGTCCATGCCACCCGTCGGGTCGCCAGCCGGAGCAGCAGGGGTGCGCTCGGGCTTCTCGGCGACGACGACCTCGGTGGTCAGGAACAGACCGGCGATCGACGCAGCGTTCTGCAGCGCCGAACGCGTGACCTTGGCGGGGTCGATGATGCCGGCAGCGATCAGGTCGACGTACTCGCCGGTCGCGGCGTTGAGGCCCCAACCCGACTCGAGCTCGCGGACCTTGGCGGCGACGACGCCCGGCTCGAGACCGGCGTTCAGCGCGATCTGCTTGAGCGGCGCGTCGATGGCCACGCGGACGATGTTCGCACCGGTCGCCTCGTCACCCTCGAGCTCGAGGGCCTCGAGTGCGACGGCACCGGCCTGGATGAGGGCGACGCCACCACCGGCGACGATGCCCTCTTCGACGGCAGCCTTCGCGTTGCGGACGGCGTCCTCGATGCGGTGCTTGCGCTCCTTGAGCTCGACCTCGGTCGCGGCACCCGCCTTGATGACGGCGACGCCACCGGCGAGCTTCGCGAGGCGCTCCTGGAGCTTCTCGCGGTCGTAGTCGGAGTCGGTCGCCTCGATCTCGGCACGGATCTGGCGGACACGGCCGGCGATCTGCTCGGCGTCGCCGGCACCCTCGACGATCGTGGTCTCGTCCTTGGTGATGACGACCTTGCGGGCACGACCGAGCAGGTCGAGCGTCGCGTTCTCGAGCTTGAGGCCGACCTCTTCCGAGATGACCTGGCCACCGGTCAGGATCGCGATGTCCTGCAGCATGGCCTTGCGGCGGTCGCCGAAGCCCGGAGCCTTGACGGCGACGGACTTGAAGATGCCGCGGATCTTGTTCACGACGAGCGTGGCCAGGGCCTCGCCGTCGACGTCCTCGGCGATGATCAGGAGCTGCTTGCCAGCCTGGATCACCTTGTCGACGACCGGCAGGAGGTCCTTGATGTTCGAGATCTTCGAGTTGACGATCAGGATGTAGGCGTCCTCGAAGACGGCTTCCTGACGCTCGGGGTCGGTGACGAAGTACTGCGACAGGTAGCCCTTGTCGAAGCGCATGCCCTCGGTGAGCTCGAGCTCGGTGCCGAAGGTGTTCGACTCCTCGACGGTGACGACGCCTTCCTTGCCGACCTTATCGATGGCCTCGGCGATGAGCGCGCCGATGGTCGGGTCAGCGGCCGAGATCGACGCGGTCGCGGCGATCTGGTCCTTGGTCTCGATGTCCTTCGCGTTGGCGAGGAGCTGGTCGGAGACGGCGGCGACGGCCTTCTCGATGCCGCGCTTGAGCGACACGGGGTCGGCACCGGCGGCGACGTTGCGCAGGCCTTCGCGGACGAGCGCCTGGGCGAGGACGGTCGCGGTGGTCGTTCCGTCACCGGCGACGTCGTCGGTCTTCTTGGCGACCTCCTTGACGAGCTCCGCACCGATCTTCTCGTACGGGTCGTCGAGCTCGATCTCCTTGGCGATGGAGACACCGTCGTTCGTGATCGTGGGGGCGCCCCACTTCTTCTCGAGGACGACGTTGCGGCCGCGCGGGCCGAGCGTCACCTTCACGGCGTCGGCCAGCTGGTTCAGGCCGCGCTCGAGGCCACGGCGGGCCTCCTCGTCGAAAGCAATGATCTTAGCCATGTGGTTTTTCGTCCCTCCCGGACGTCGTCTTGGGGGTCGTGCTGGCACTCAGCGTGAGCGAGTGCCAACGCCGATTCTGGCACTCGCCGGGTGTGAGTGCAACACAGTCGGGAGGCTCGTGACGACTTCCCAGGACACGTCGCGTCCGGTGGACCCCGCACCACCGCCGCGGTCGCGCTCCCCGCGCCGGTCACCGTCCCCGCACACGACGAACGCGCCGCCCCTGACGGGACGGCGCGTTCTGGAAGTGGTGCTGCTCAGGCGGGGCGGACGGACTCTGCCTGCGGGCCCTTCGACCCGGTGCCGACGTCGAAGACGACGGCCTGGCCCTCCTCGAGGACCTTGTAACCCGACATGTCGATGGCCGAGTAGTGCACGAACACGTCCTGGCCCCCTCCATCCACGGTGATGAAGCCGAAGCCCTTTTCAGCGTTGAACCACTTCACGGTTCCGTTGGCCATGATCTCTTGCTCCCTGGTACTGCAGTGCGGAACGACGTGATCGTCGTCTGCATGGGACTCTGACCGAACCCGTCCGATCAGGCAAGAGGTGTGACGTTGTTTCACGTCGATTCCGTCAGAAATCAACGTGCTCGAAACACGGCCGTCACACAATGCGCGGAAAACGCGGCGCGACGACCCGCAGAACGACCGATCAGCCGGTGTAGTCGGCGCCGAGGACGACGCTCACGTCGGCGTTCGGGAACGCCGCCGACTGCTGCACGGCCGTGACGCCGAGCTGCTTCGCGATGCCCTGCGCGACCGCCGCCTGCGAAGCCTGCTGGTAGTAGACGATCGTCGACGTGGAGCCCGTCGTGCCGGCGTCACCGGTGGAGGCGACCTGCCAGCCGGCGCCGGTCAGCGCCGCGCTCGCTCGGCTGGCGAGGCCCGTGGTGGTCGTGCCGTTCAGGACGACGACGGTGGTGGTGCCCTGCTGCGCCGGCGTCGCGGCCGCAGCACTGCCCGACCCCGACCCTGCGGAGCCCGAACCGGCCGACGAGGACGCGGACGGCTTGGACGTCGCCGAGGGCTTCGCGGTGGCGGACGCCGACGTGGAGGCCGAGGGGGAATCCGAGCTGTTGAACGAGTAGCTGCCGTTCAGCAGCGCGAGGACGAGCACGCCGATGCCGACGAGCACGCCGGTGGCGAGCGCCGCCCAGGCGAAGGCGATCCAGCCACGGCCGCGACGCTGGGCACCGCGGTGCGCACCGACCCGCGGGCCGTCGGCGACGTCGTCGAACCGGTCTCGGGGGAATCTCGTGCTCATCGTTCCTCTTCACGTCCTTCGGGAGCCGCACCGGGCGCGACGAAGCTGCGCGTCGCCCGGGCGCTGGTGCGCGCGTGACGGAGCCGCTGCAGCCGGCTGACGAGCTGCGGGTCGTACGCGAGTGCCGCGGGCGAGTCGATCACGCGGTTCAGCACCTGGTAGTAGCGCGCCGCCGACATCTCGAACTCCACCCGGATCTCCGCTTCCTTCGTGCGGTCGTGCCGTGCCCGGTCCTGCTCGAACGACAGCACGTGCTTCGCGAGCTCGCTGAGCTGGTCAGCACCGAGCTGGTCAGCACGCAGCTCGTCAGCACTGAGCTCGTCGACGCTGCGTTCGTCGGTGGGGCTGGTCACTGCGGTTCCGATCACGGTCGGGTAACGGGTCTCGCACATCGTAGGGGTGGAGTCGATCCGGACCCTGGCACGGCGCTGGACTGTCGCGAACACCGGTCACAGGTTCGGCGCGCGGAACCAGCGCACACGTGTCCCGAACGGGTCGGAGACGGCCACCGCGACCCCGTCGAGCGAGACCGTCGCGAACGAGTCCGGATCCGCCGCGTCGACGTCGTCGGGCAGCGTCGCCGCCACCCCGCGCAGGATCCCGGTGCGTTCGAGGGCGATCCAGTGCACGCCTCGCGCTCGGATCCCGTCGACGAACCGCTGCCGGTCCGCGCCCGGCACGTAGACCAGGGTCCCGGTGGTCAGGACGACCGGTTCGACGTCGTCCGGCAGGGCGTCCAGTGCACGGTCGAGGTCGCCGGGCAGCGCGCCCCGGATCCGGACTGGAGGCACGGTGAGCGTCGCGGACGCCGCCGCGCGCATCAGGGCGGTCCGGTCCGACGCCTCGGGCGGGACGGCCTCGACCAGCCGGTCGAACGCACCGGGGACCGACAGGTCGATCGGGTTCGGGTCGAGGGCCACCTGGGCGCCGACCCTGATCGGGACGGTCGCGGGAGTGGGAACGGCCCCGGTTGCGTCCGCGACGAGCCGGACCGAGGGCTCGGCGACCGCCGTGTGCATCCGGAGGACTGCGGCCCCGGAACCGACGCGGTAGTCCAGGGTCACCCGGTCCGGGATCGAGCACAGCCCGGCGGCGGCCCCGGCGTCGACCAGGCCGAGCGGACGCGCGGACCGTTCGGCGAGCGCCGCGAACAGCGGAACGACCGGGGCGAGCCGCTGCGGGTCGTTGGCCTGCACCGTGGCGGAGGCGAGGGCCGTGACCAGCGCGGGGCGGGCCTCCAGGCCGAGCGCGCGCAGCGCACCCGGGTCCGACGGGTCCGCGCCCAGCTGCCGCGCGACCGCGAAGAACAGTTCCGGCTGCCGCTGCTGCTCGGGGACCTCGGCGAGGAGCGCGACGAGGGAGTCGTCGAGCGACCGTGCCCAGGCGGCGTACGACGGCGAGACCCTCTGGATGCGGTCGGCGTACGCGTCGTACCGGGCGCGGGTGTCCATCAGCGTCCGGGCCGGTGCATGCCGACGTGGCGGATGCCGGCCTCGTCGTACGGCTCCCCGAACCGCACGAAGCCGTACCGCTCGTACAGGGCGGCGACGTACTCCTGGGCGTGCAGGACGAACGGGTCGTGTCCGTGTTCGTCGAGGACGGCGGCGACGAGCCGGCCGGCGATCCCCTGCCCGCGGTGTCCGGGATCGGTGGCGACCCGGCCGATCACCCACGCCGGCGGTGCCGCGCCGTCGGGGTGGACCTCGTCGGCCGCCGGGCGGATGAGCCGCAGGTACCCAACCGCATCGGTGTCCGTGCCGAACCACCAGTGCTCGGTGTCGGGCTCGCGGTCACGGCCGTCGAAGTCCTCGGCGGTGACCCGCTGCTCGAGCGCGAACACGCGGTTGCGCAGGACGACGATGCCGTACAGTTCGTCCGTCGTCAGACGGGTCCAGCGGGCGTGGTGCACGGAATGCTCGGACATCGTGGCGAGTTTAGTGAAGTGGTCGGGAGTGCCCGGAAGAGCCCGGCCGGAAGCAGGAGGAACCAATGGCATACAACGTCGACAAGTCCGACGCCCAGTGGCGCGAGGAGCTCTCCCCGGACCAGTACGCCGTCCTCCGCCAGGCGGGGACCGAACGACCGTGGACCGGTGAACTCCTCGACGAGGAGCGCGCCGGCGTCTACACCTGTGCGGCCTGCAACGCGGAGCTGTTCAAGAGCGGCACGAAGTTCGACTCCGGCTGCGGCTGGCCGTCGTTCTACGAGTCGGTGAACCCGGACGCCGTGCAGCTCATCGAGGACAACTCCCTCGGCATGGCCCGCACCGAGGTCCGGTGCGCGAACTGCGGTTCGCACCTGGGCCACGTGTTCCCGGACGGGTTCGGCACCCCCACGGGTGACCGGTACTGCATGAACTCGATCTCGCTGAACTTCTCGGAGAAGTCGGGCGAGTGAGCCTCGGACGCCCTCACCGGTAAGATGAGCGGCGTCAGCCGGCATGGCGCAATTGGTAGCGCACCGTACTTGTAATACGGGGGTTGCGGGTTCAAGTCCCGCTGCCGGCCCCAGATGAAGCGATGCCCCGGGCGAAGTCTCGCCCGGGGCATCGGCACACGGAACGCGGATCAGGGGGCGTTCCGGGCGCTGGACGCGGTAACCAGCCGGTCGTGCGACGAGGATGACACCTCACCGACCCGCGCGTCCACACCCTGACCCCACATCCGCGGAAATCCGCACGATGTGCACGAACGCGCAGGGGTCCTGTCCGCTCAGCGCCCGCCGGCTCAGCGCCCGCCGGTGATCTTCCGCTCCCGCTGCGCGACGCCGGCCGTGCCGTAGGGGTAGTCGTCGATGCGGGGAGCGCTGGCGTCGGTCAGCCGGGCGAGCTCGTCGTCGGTGAGCACCAGGTCCGCGGCACCGAGGTTGTCCTCGAGCTGCGACAGGGTGCGGACGCCGAGGATCACGCTCGTGACCGCGGGCCGGGCCAGCAGCCAGGCGAGTGCGACCTGCGACTTCGACGCGTCGTGGGCGTCGGCCACCTCGGAAACGGCGTCGAGCACCTCCCACGTGCGCTCGTCACCGTTGCGGGCTTCCCAGGCCTCCATGCCGCGCTGCGGGTTCTCGCCCAGGCGGGTGGCACCGGACGGGGCCTCGTCGCGCTGGTACTTGCCGGAGAGCCAGCCGCCGGCCAGCGGCGACCAGGGCAGCAGGCCGATGCCGGCGTCGAGGCAGGCGGGCACGACCTCGTGCTCGATGTCGCGGACGAGCAGGTTGTACTGCGGCTGCAGGGTGACGGGCGGCGCCCAGCCGTGGGCCTTCGCCTCGTAGACGGCCTTGGTGACCTGGTAGCCGAGGTAGTTCGAGAACCCGTAGGAGCCGATCTTCCCGGCGGACACGGCGTCGTCGAGGAACCGCAGGGTCTCGTCGATGGGGGTCAGGGCGTCCCACGCGTGCATCTGGTACAGGTCGATGTGGTCGACACCGAGCCGCTCGAGCGAGGCGTCGAGGGCCACGCGCAGATGCCGTCGGGACAAACCGAGGTCGTTCGGGCCGTCGCCCTGCGGGAACCGGCCCTTGGTGGCGAGGACGACCTGTGCGGCCTCGGTGGGGTGTGCTGCGAGCCAGCGGCCGATGATCCGCTCGGACTCGTTGCCGGAGTAGACGTCCGCCGTGTCGACGAGCGTGCCACCGGCGGCCACGAAGGCGTCGAGGATGGCGTGTGAGGTGGGTTCGTCGGCTTCGCTGCCGAACGTCATGGTGCCGAGGGTCAGCGTCGACACCGATGTCCCGCTGTTGCCGAGGAGTCTGTAGTCCATGGCGGGGACGGTACGCCCGGTGCCGGCCGACCGAGGGGACCCACGAGTACCCCTCAGCGCGGGGCGGACAGGAACCGCAGTGCTGCTTCGCGGAACGGCCGCGAGGTCGGGGCGTTGAAGTGGTTGCGCCCGGGGATCCCGAAGAAGGTGGCGTCCGGTGCGGCTTCGGCGAGCCGGACCGCGCTGTCGCGGATGCCGTCCTCGCTGCCGGCGGCGATCAGGAGCGGCTGCGCCGGGGCGTTCTCCGGGGTCGGCTCGATGCTGTTCCGCATCCCCTCGACCATGGCCACGAGCGCGCCGAGGTCGTTGCCCTCGACGTTGCCCGCCATCGTCAGGTAGCCGTTGGTGACGCGGTCCTCGATGGGGGTGCCGTCGGCGATGTACGCCTTCGCCTGGTCGACGCGGACGCGACGCATCGGGTCGGCGTCCGGGATCCCGCCGAACACCGCACGTGAGATCCGGCCGGGCAGCCGTTCGGCGGTGTGCCAGCCGACCCGTGCGCCGAGCGAGTACCCGAGGTACGCGACGTCGTCGAGCAGGTACGTGTCGATGACCGTGGTGACGTCGGCGACGAGCAGGTCCATCGAGTAGGCACCGGGGTCGTGCGGCTTCGCGCTCGCGCCGTGCCCGCGCTGGTCGAGCGCCAGGACCCGGTACCCGGCACGGACCAGGTGCCGCGTCCAGCCCGAGGCGTGCCAGTTGAGCACCGCACCGGAGGCGAAGCCGTGCACCGCGATGACGGCCGGGGCGTCGGGGTCGCCGAAGTCGTAGGTCGCGAGTCGCAGCCCGTCGGGCGACATCACGAACCGGGGGCGGGGCGCTTCGGGGACGAGTGACATGTCCTCTCAAGCGTATCGGGGCAGTGTGGTGGCCATGGACGGCTACGGCGGCGATCAGATCCGGGCGGCGGAACGCCCCCACCTCGACGCGGGGGAACCCCTGATGCAACGGGCCGCCGACGGGCTCGCGCGCATCGTGGGCGACCTGCTGGACGACCCGGCCGTGCGGCCGGTCGACGGGCCGGGATCCGTCCTCGTGCTCGCCGGCAGCGGCGACAACGGCGGTGACGCCCTGTTCGCGGGCGCTCGCCTGGCAGCGGCCGGGAGGCACGTGACGGTCCTGCGCGTCGGCTCCCGTGTCCACGAGGCCGGCCTGGCAGCGGCGCTGGACGCTGGCGCGCGTCTGCTGGACGGCCCGTCCGGCACCTCGGGACCGAACTCGGGCGGAGCGGCCGACATCCTGCGGGCCGCCGGCCGGAGTGACGGCGAACGCCTGGCGGACGTCGCGACCGAGGCGGCACTCGAGGCCGACCTGGTGCTCGACGGCATCCTCGGCATCGGGGTGCACGGCGCGAACGCACTGCGGTCCCCCGCGCGGGACGTCGTGGACGCCATCCGTGAGCTCGCCCGCGACCAGCGCGCGCCGTTCGTCGTCGCGGTGGACGTGCCGAGCGGCATCGACGTGGACACCGGCGGCGTCGCGGACGACCACGTCCTGCACGCCGACGTCACCGTCACCTTCGGCGGCGTGAAGGCCGGCCTGTTGACCGGACCCGCCGCCACCCTCGCCGGGCGGATCGAACTCGTCGACGTCGGGATCGGTGCGGACCTGGCGCCGATGGAGCCGCTGATCCGCACCTGACCCCTCGCCCGTCAGTGCTGCTCGAACGTCAGTGCTGCTCGTACAGCACGGGCTCCGGCAGACCGTGCTCGGCGCGGACGCTGCGTGCGATGCCCTCGATCGCGACCAGGGCGTCGACCACGAGCTCCGGCGTCACCGGGAACGGCATGTTGTGGATGGTCTCGCCCTCCACCGTCGCGGCCTCGGCCACGGCGCGCAGCACGTCGCGGTCGTCGACCGTCAGGCCGATCTCGGTCAGGGTGTTCGGCAGGCCGACCTTCGTGGTGAAGACGACGAAGTCCTCGATCTCCTCGGCCGGGGCACCCTCGAGCACCAGCTGGGCGATCGTCCCGATGTTCACCTTCTGCCCGTGGGCCAGGCCGTGCGCCTGCGGAGCCGCGGTCAGCCCGTTGTGGATCGCGTGGGCGGCGGCGAGCCCACCGGACTCGAAGCCCAGGCCGGACAGCAGCGTGTTCGCCTCGACGACCTTCTCGAGCGCCGGGGTGACGACCTTGGCCTTGACGGCCTCGATGGCCTGCAGGGCGTTCTCGTGCAGGAGCTTCCACGACAGCTCGGCGAGCGCGACGCCGGTCTGGGTCTGCAGGCCGCCGGCCATGGTGTCGGCGTTGGCGCGCTTCGCGGCACGGGCCTCGACCCAGGTCGCCAGCGCGTCGCCGATGCCCGCGACCAGGAACTGCACCGGCGCGTTGGCGACGAGCCTGGTGTCGATGAGCACCAGGTCCGGGTTGTGCGGGAAGAAGCGGTACTCGATGAACTCGCCCTCGGCGGTGTAGATGACGGCGAGCGCCGAGGTCGGGGCGTCGGTGGACGCAGCCGTCGGCACGCTGGCCCACCGGATGCCGGCGAGGTGCCCAGCGGCCTTCGCGGCGTCGATCGCGGAGCCTCCACCGAGCCCCACGATGACGTCGGCGTCCGTCGCGCGGATCTGCTCGACGAGCTCGTCCACGGCCTCGGGGGTGGCGAAGCGGCCGAACCCGACACGCTCCACGGCCAGGTCGGCGGACCGGAAGCTCTCGGAGACGGCGGTCTCCACGATGCCCCAGACCACGTCGTCGGCGACGATCAGGGGCCGCTTGCCGATCGGGGCGATGAACTCGCCGACGCGGGTGATCGCGTCCTTGCCCTGGACGTAGCGGGCGGGGCTCATCACGGTGCTGATGGGAGTGGCCATCGTGCGGTTCCTTCCGGTTGTACGACAGGTGTACGACAGGTGTCGGGGTGGCCGACGCCGCCGACGGTACGCGGGGCCGCTGATCGGGAGGTGCTGATCGGTAGGTTCGGGACCATGACGTTCAACGACGACTCGCAACTCCGGGGCGGCAAGGTCAAGCGGCGGGGTCGCACCACGGCGATCGGCGGAGGCGCCGTGGGCGTCGGCGCCATCGTGGTGTTCCTGATCCTGCAGTTCACCGGCGTCGACGTGAGCGGGATCGTCGGCGGCGGCAACGGCCTGACGACGATCCAGCAGGGGGGCGAGTCCGTCGACGCCGCCCCCGAGTGCCGGACCGGGCGCGACGCCAACCTGCGCGTCGAGTGCCGGATGGAGGGCGCGGCCGAGTCGCTCGACGCCTACTGGACGTCCGAGGCGCGGTCGCTCGGCATCTCGTACACGGCACCGGAGTTCTTCCTGTTCCAGGACTCCACCGACACCTCGTGCGGGCAGGCCTCGGCCGCGACCGGCCCGTTCTACTGCCCACCGGACCGTGCGGTCTTCCTGGACACCGCGTTCTACGACGACCTGCAGTCGCAGTACGGCTCGTCCGGCGGTCCGCTCGCGCAGATGTACGTCGTCGCGCACGAGTGGGCGCACCACATCCAGCAGCTGCAGGGGTCGTTCGCGAACACCGACCGCTCCGGCACAGGGGCGTCGTCGGGCAGCGTCCGCGTCGAGCTGCAGGCTGACTGCTACGCCGGGGCCTGGGTCGGCGACGCCGCCACGACGAAGGACGCGAACGGCGAGACGTTCTTCGAACCGATCACCCGCTCCCAGATCACCGACGCCCTGTCGGCGGCGAGCGCCGTGGGCGACGACAGCATCCAGGAGCGCGCGACCGGCCGCGTCGACCCGGACTCGTTCACGCACGGGTCGAGCGAGCAGCGACAGCGCTGGTTCCTGCGGGGCTACCAGCAGGGCGCGACGAGCTGCGACACCCTGAGCATCCCGGGTTCGGCCCTGTAGCCGCACCGTCGAACCACGGGAGGCCCGGTGCCAGCTGGCACCGGGCCTCCCGTCCGTGGTCAGCGCGTCAGCGCTCGTTGAGACGTCAGCGCTCGTTCAGACGTCAGCGCTCGTCCGGCCGTCAGCGCTTGGTCGGCGTGGGCGTGGGGGTCGCGCTCGGCGTGGGCGTCGGGGTGGCGTCGGTCGCCCCGGCGGCCGTCACCACGAAGGTGCGGAAGTCGTCGTTCGTGACCGGGGAGGTCAGCTCGTACCGCTGCCCGTTCACGAGCACGAGCGGCGTGCCGGGGAACTCCTTGAGCGTCGACCCGGGGATCGTGCCGTCCGACACCGCCGTCGTCTGCTCGTCCACCCACTTGGCGTAGTCCTGGTCGGCGATGCAGCTCCGGACGGCGCTCCGTTCCTGCAGCCCCTGCACGCCCGTGACGACGTCGGTGAGCTCCGCGTCGGTCAGACCAGGGGTGCCCTCGTCCGGCTGCTTCGCGAAGAGCGCCTGGTTCACCGCGTAGAACTGGTTCGGGGAGTGCTCGGCGACGCAGGCGGCGGCGTTCGCGGCGCGGAGCGAGTACTTCGTGCCCTGCGAGCGGTTCGACAGGACCGCGACCGGGTGGATGTCGACCGTGGCCGCACCGGAGTCGACGAGGTCCTTGATGTAGTCGCCGTTCGCCTGCTCGAACTGGCCGCAGCCCGGGCAGAGGTAGTCGACGTACAGGGTGATCCGGACGGTACCGGCGCCGTCGGTCGCGGCGCTGCTCGGCGACACGGAGGCCGATCCGGACGCCGACGCCTCGACGGGCTTCAGGTCCTGCCCGATGGTGATGCCGCCCTGCGACATGGTCGACGGGCCGGGGCCGGCGGGCTTCACGGAGTCGACCAGCACGAGCGTGACGATCGTCGCGGCGGCGAGGAGCACGACCCCGAGCCCGATCTGCAGGCCGAGCCGGACACCACGCTGGCGTCGCTTCTGCTGGGTCCGGGCACGCTGGGCTCGCTGGCGGGCGGCTTCACGGCGCTCGTTCCGCGCGGCGCGGGCGGCACCCTCGGGGCGGTTGTTCATCGGTGCGTCGTCCTCCTGATCGGTGTCCGCTCGGCGTTCCCCTGCTCGGCGGACGGACCCGGCGATTGTAGTGGGGCGCTCTGGGAAGCCGCCGACCAAGGGGGAAAACACTGGCGCACCCGGGTGAACTCGTGTTGTATGAACCTCGACAGTCGACGGCGACTGTCCGGGGCCCGTACGGGCACACCGCTTCACTCGGATCGTCCGGCACGTACCTGCCGGTGAAGGAAGGACCGAACGCTCATGGCGTCCGTCACCTATGACAAGGCAACCCGTCTCTACCCCGGAGGCAACCGTCCCGCGGTCGACTCCCTCGACCTGGACGTCGCCGACGGCGAGTTCCTCGTCCTCGTCGGCCCCTCGGGTTGCGGCAAGTCCACCTCGCTCCGCATGCTGGCCGGCCTCGAAGAGGTCAACTCCGGTCAGATCCGCATCGGCGACCGCGACGTCACGGACGTCCCGCCGAAGGACCGCGACATCGCGATGGTGTTCCAGAACTACGCGCTGTACCCGCACATGACCGTCGCCGAGAACATGGGCTTCGCGCTCAAGATCGCCGGCGTCGGCAAGGAAGAGCGCGCCACCCGCGTGCAGGAAGCCGCCAAGCTCCTCGACCTCGAGGACTACCTGGGCCGCAAGCCGAAGGCGCTCTCCGGTGGTCAGCGTCAGCGCGTCGCGATGGGCCGTGCGATCGTCCGTCAGCCGCAGGTGTTCCTCATGGACGAGCCGCTGTCGAACCTCGACGCCAAGCTCCGCGTCCAGACCCGCACGCAGATCGCGTCGCTGCAGCGTCGTCTCGGCGTCACCACGGTCTACGTCACGCACGACCAGACCGAGGCCCTCACCATGGGTGACCGCATCGCGGTGCTCAAGGACGGCATCCTGCAGCAGGTCGGCACCCCGCGTGACCTGTACGAGAAGCCGAACAACGTGTTCGTCGCCGGCTTCATCGGTTCGCCGGCCATGAACCTGCTGCCCGCCGACGTCATCGAGGGCGGGATCAAGTTCGGCACGCTCAACCACGCGATCGACCGCGACACGCTGTCGAACGCCCGTGCCGCACAGATCACGGTCGGCATCCGCCCCGAGGACGTCATCGTGTCGCAGACCGGCGAGGGCCTGCCCGTCACGGTCGACGTCGTCGAGGAGCTCGGCGCCGACGGCTACCTCTACGGTCACGCCGACGTGAACGGCCAGCGCGCCGACATCGTCGCCCGTGTCGACGGTCGTGCGCACCCGTCGATCGGTGACACGATCGTCATCACGCCGAAGCAGGGCCACGTCCACGCCTTCGACACCGAGTCGGGCGACCGCCTCGACGACAAGGCCGTCGTCAGCGCGTAACCAGCGCACTCCCCCGAGAGCCCGCGCCCGCCTCACAAGGGCGGACGCGGGCTCTCGGCTGTCCCCGACACCAGAGGAACCACCGTGCCCGACTCGATGTCCATCACCGCCGCCACCGTCGACCCCGGCCTGCTCGACCTGCCGTGGGACCTGCCGCTCGCCGACTGGCCAGACGACACGATCGTCGCGCTGCCGAAGGGCATCTCGCGGCACCTCGTGCGGTTCGTGCACCTGAGCGGGTACGTCGCCGCGGTGAAGGAGACCGGCGAAGAGGTCGCCCGGTCCGAGTACGAGATGCTCCGGACCCTGCAGCGGATGGACGTGCCGTGCGTGGACCCCGTCGCGGTCATCACGAACCGCGTCGACGCCGACGGTGAACCACTGCACCCCGTGCTGGTGACCCGCCACCTGCGGTTCTCGCTGCCCTACCGCGCGCTGTACTCGCAGACGCTGCGCCCGGAGACCGCCACCCGTCTGGTCGACGCCCTCGCGCTGCTGCTCGTCCGCCTGCACGTCATCGGCTTCTACTGGGGCGACGTGTCCCTGTCGAACACGCTGTTCCGTCGCGACGCCGGCGCCTTCGCCGCGTACCTGGTCGACGCCGAGACCGGCAAGCTCTACCCCGGCGGGCTGTCGAACGGTCAGCGCGAGAACGACCTCGAGGTCGCCCGGGTGAACATCGCCGGCGAGCTGCTCGACCTCGAGGCCGGCGGGCGACTCGACGAGAACGCCGACCCCGTCGACGTCTCGAACCGCATCGTCGCCCAGTACCGGACGCTCTGGACCGAGCTCACCGGCACCGAGCAGTTCGACATCAAGGAACGCTGGCGCATCAACGACCGCGTGGAGCGCCTGAACGAGCTCGGCTTCGACATCGAAGAACTGTCGATCCACACGACCGAGGGCGGCTCGCAGGTCCGGATCCAGCCGAAGGTCGTCGACGCCGGGCACCACCAGCGCCGACTGCTGCGCCTCACCGGGCTCGACGCCGGCGAGAACCAGGCCCGGCGCCTGCTCAACGACCTCGACTCGTACCGCGCCCGCAACGGCCGTGACGAACTCGACGAGGAGATGGTGGCGCACGAGTGGGTCTCACGGGTCTTCGAGCCCGTCGTCCGCTCGATCCCCCGTGACCTGCGCGGTCGGCTCGAACCCGCCGAGGTGTTCCACGAGCTGCTCGAGCACCGCTGGTTCATGTCCCAGCAAGAGGAGCGTTCCGTCTCCCTGCCCGAGGCCACGACCGCCTACATCAACGACGTGCTCCGGCACCGTCGCGACGAGCGCCTGCTCATCAACCCGCCGACCTCGTCGATCACCGTGCCGATCCCGGTGCTGGACGACGACGCCGACGAGTCCGACGAGTCCGACGACGTCGACGACTGGCGCGCCACGGTCTGACGCGGTCTCCGCTCGGTCACGACACCCCACCGGGTGGGCGCCGACCGGTCGGAGACCGTCGTCTGCGGCGTCGCGCAGCGACGACTCGTGACCACACGGCGGGCACCAGCCGACGTGTCCTGACCGTTCGGGGGTCGGCAACGCGACGGCCTGGAGGCCCGGCACGGGTCCCGGGGACCGGCGCCGGGCCTCCAGGCCGTCACGCCCAGCCCCGCCTGCCACCGTGAGCAGGAATGGTCGCCTCCCGCTCGGGGAGGCGACCATTCCTGCACACGAAGTGCTGGGGCTACGCGGTGCGACGACGCCGCGCGACCTCCCACAGAGTGACGCTCGCGGCGATGCCGGCGTTCAGGGACTCGGTGGCGCTCGAGATCGGGATCGACACGATGGCGTCACAGGTCTCGGTGACCAGGCGCGACAGGCCCTTGCCCTCGGAACCGACGACGATCACGATCGGGCGGTCCGCGAGCTCGAGGCCGTCGAGCTCCACGTCACCGTCGCCGTCCAGGCCGAGGACGAACAGGCCCATCGACTTGAGCGACTTCAGGGTCTGCGTGAGGTTCGGGGCCATCGCGACGGGGGTGCGTGCCGCGGCACCGGCCGAGGTCTTCCACGCCGACGCCGTCACGCCGACCGAACGACGCTGCGGCACGATGACACCGTGTCCGCCGAACGCCGCGGTCGAGCGGATGATCGCGCCGAGGTTGCGGGGGTCCGTGATGCCGTCGAGTGCGACGAGCAGCGGGACCTGGTCACGCGAGAACGCCTGCTCGACGATGTCCTCGGACACGGCGTACTGGTACGCCGGCACCTTCAGGGCGACGCCCTGGTGCACGCTGTCGTGTCCGGTGATGCGGTCGAGCTCGGGACGCATGAGCTCGATGATCGGCACGCCGCGGTGGTTGGCGAGCGCGAGGATCTCCTTCACGCGGTCGTCGACCTCGATGCGCGACGCGATGTAGAGCGTCGACGACGGGGTCTTCGTGCGCAGGGCCTCGAGCACGGAGTTGCGCCCGGTCACCAGCTCGGAGTCGTCGGTCTTGCGTGCCGGCGGACGGCCCGTGCGACCCTGCGGGGTGCTCGAGGAACCGTGACGGCCCTTGGCCGCCTCGAAGCGGTCCTTCGCGGCCTTGCGCTTGCCGGCGGGGTGGTACGGGCGGTCCTCGGCCTTCGGGGTCGGCTTGCGACCCTCGAGCGCCTGGGCGCCCTGTCCGCCGGAGCCGACCTGCTTGTTGCCCTTGCGACCGGTGCGGACGGCGCCGGGCCGACCCTTCTTGCTTCCCGAGACGTTCTTCATGCGTAGCTCCTGTTCGGCACTGCCGTGTTCAGGCGATGCTCCAGCGTGTTCCGGACGGCGTGTCCTCGATCGTGATGCCCGCGGCGGCGAGGTCGTCGCGCACGCGGTCGGCCGCGGTGAAGTCCCGTGCTGCCCTGGCGTCCGCGCGCTCCTGCACGAGGCGTTCGACGAGGGCGGCGAGCGGGCCTGCCGAGGTGTCGTGGCCGCCGCCCGACCAGTGGGCGGCTCGCGGGTCGATGCCGAGCACCTCCACCATCGCAGCCACCTGATGGTACGCGGTCCCGAGCGTTTCCGCATCGTCGGCGTCCAGGGCAGCGTTGCCGGTGCGCACGGTCTCGTGCAGCACGGCCAGGGCCTGGGGCACGGAGAGGTCGTCGTCCATCGCCGCGGCGAAGGCCTCGGGCACGGCCGGGGCGTCGGCGAGGTGGACACCCTCGAGCCGGGTCTCGGCGCGCTCGAGGAACCCGGCGATGCGGTCGTACGCCGCCTCGGCCTCGGCCAGGGATCCCTCGTGGTGGTCGATCGACGAGCGGTAGTGGGCGGCACCGAGGAAGTAGCGGACGACGGCGGGACGAGCGGATCCGAGGAAGTCCGCCGCGAAGATCGAGTTGCCGAGCGACTTCGACATCTTCTGGCCCTCGACCGTCACCAGGCCGTTGTGCAGCCAGTACGACGCGAACGGGTCCCCGGCGGCCGTGGACTGCGCCAGCTCGTTCTCGTGGTGCGGGAAGCGCAGGTCGAGCCCGCCGCCGTGGATGTCGAACGCGGGGCCGAGGTACCGACGGGACATCGCCGAGCACTCGATGTGCCAGCCCGGGCGGCCGGCGCCCCACGGGGAGTCCCAGTTGGCGGTCGAGGGCTCGCCGGGCTTCGCACCCTTCCAGAGCGCGAAGTCACGGGCGTCGCGCTTGCCACGCGGATCGGCGTCGGCGGCCTCGACCATGTCCTCGCGCCGCTGCCGGGTGAGCACCCCGTAGTCGGCCCAGCTGCCGGTGTCGAAGTAGACGTCACCCGAGCCGTCGTCGGCGGCGTAGGCGTGCCCGCGGTCGATCAGGCGCTGGATGATCTCGTGCATCTGCGGCACGCTCGCGGTGGCGCGGGGCTCGTACGTCGGGGGCAGGATGCCGAGGGCGTTGTACGCGGCCGTGAACTCGAGCTCGACCCGGTAGGCGCGGGCGAACCACTCCTCGTCGGTGCCTGCCGCCAGGTCGAGGACCTTGTCGTCGATGTCGGTGACGTTGCGCACCAGGGTCACCCGGTACCCGCGGTGGGTGAGCCACCGACGCCAGATGTCGTAGACGAGCGCGGACCGCAGGTGCCCGATGTGCGGCGACGACTGCACCGTCGGACCACAGACGTAGACGCTCACGTGTCCGTCGACCAGGGGCACGAGGTCGACGACGGCTGCGGCGCGGGAGTCGTAGAGGCGAACGGTCACGCCTCAACCCTAATCGGCGCGCGGCCGCGGTTTCAGGAGGGACGCACGAGTGCCGTGGCGATCGCCGCGAGCCCCTCGCCACGGCCGGTGAACCCGAGCCCGTCGGTCGTCGTGCCGGACACGGCGACGGGCGCACCGACGACCGCGGACAGGGCGTCCTGCATCTCGTCGCGGCGGCGGCCGATGCGCGGCCGGTTGCCGATGACCTGCACGGTGACGGACACCGGCACGAGCCCGGCGTCGGCGAGCAGCGCGACCGCGCCGCGCACGAACACGTCGCCCGTGGCGCCGGCGTACTGCGGGTCAGCGGTGCCGAAGCGTCCGCCGATGTCGCCGAGGCCCCCGGCGGAGAGCAGGGCGTCGCACACCGCGTGCGCCACAGCGTCACCGTCGCTGTGCCCGGAGAGGCCGGGTTCGCCGGGGAAGTCGAGCAGCCCGACGCGGCAGGGCGAGGCGTCGTCGAAGGCGTGCACGTCGACCCCGAGCCCGAGTCGGACCACGACGGCGTCAGCCTGGCTGGCACCCGCCGCACCGGCACCAGCCGCAGCACCAGCACCAGCACCAGCACCAGCACCAGCACCAGCACCAGCTTCGGTCCGCGCCCGCACGATCGACTCGGCCCGGCCGAGGTCCCACGGCGTCGTGATCTTGAAGGCGTCGGCGTCCCCCGGCACGAACCGGACGGTGCCCCCGACGGCCTGGAACACCCCGGCGTCGTCCGTCTCGGACTGCGACGACACCGCGTACGCACGCCGCAGTGCCGCGAGCGGGAAGCCCTGCGGCGTCTGCACCCCGACGAGCGCCGCACGGTCGACGGTCTCGACGACGACGTCGCCGTCGACCCGCTTGACCGTGTCCGTGACGGGGAGTGCCGGCACGACGCCCGCACCGTCACCGGCGGCGACGGCGTCGAACACCCGCGAGAACTGTGCCGCGGGCGTGAGGCACCGCGCCGCGTCGTGCACCAGCACCGTGGTGACGGAGTCCGGCAGGACGGCCAGGCCGGCCTCGACCGAACCGTGGCGATCCGTGCCTCCGGCCACGACGGCCGTGTACGCGACCGCAGCACCCGCGACCGAACCGACCACCTGCCGGCACTCGTCCAGGTGCGACGCCGGTGCGACCACGACGACGAGCGTCGGTGACGGCAAGGCGAACAGGGGTTCGAGCGCTCGCGCGAGCATGAGCGAACCGGCCACGGGCACGAACGCCTTCGCGGTCCCGATGCCGAGCCGGGTGCCGGAGCCGGCCGCAACGACGACGACCGCCCGGTCCACCCCTTCGGGGAACCGTGCGGTCGTCGTTCGTGCTGTCGCGTTCAGTGCGCTGTCGTCAGGCTCAGGAAGCCAGGACCTCGTCGAGGACGGTCGATGCCTTGTCCTCGTCGGTCTTCTCGGCCAGCGCGAGCTCGGAGATCAGGATCTGCCGGGCCTTGGCCAGCATCCGCTTCTCACCCGCGGAGAGCCCGCGGTCCTGATCGCGCCGCCAGAGGTCGCGGACGACCTCGGACACCTTGATGACGTCACCGGAAGCGAGCTTCTCGAGGTTCGCCTTGTAGCGGCGTGACCAGTTGGTGGGCTCTTCCGTGAACGGCGCCCGGAGGACCTCGAACACCTTGTCGAGTCCTTCCTTGCCGATCACGTCGCGGACGCCGACCAGGTCGACGTTGTCCGCCGGGACCTCGATCGTCAGGTCACCCTGCGTCACCCGCAGTTTCAGGTAGACCTTTTCCTCGCCCTTGATGACGCGAGTCTTGACTTCAGAGATGGTTGCCGCCCCGTGATGGGGGTAGACGACGGTCTCGCCGACCTCGAATTGCATGTATCAGGCTCCGTTCCCAGACATCCAGTTTACCACAAGGGCCGTTCCGGTAAGGGGACCCTCAACGCTCACCCCTCCCGGTGATCGCTAGGATGGGCGCGGGGACCGCCCGGTCTCCATCGTGACTTACGGAGGAATCTCTTGCGACCTCGGGTACTCGTGTCCGTCGCCGTTGCGGCAACCATCGCGCTCGGCGCCACCGGGTGCGAGTTCATGTCGCCGGCCCACACCGTCGACATCAAGCAGATCACCGACGGCGTGGACGTCTCGACCGGCAAGGTCGACGTGCGGAACGCCCTCCTGATCTCGGACGACGGTGAGAGCGCCCGCTTCATCGGCACGCTCGTGAACAACGACGACCAGGACGACTACACCGTCTCGATCGAGATCGGCGGCGACACCCAGACCGTCGACGTGCCGGCGAACACCCACGTCGACCTCGCCATGGCCGCGGGTGCGGGCAGCGACGACGAGTCGAGCGTGCAAGAGGGCGACACCACGCAGGGCACCACCGCCGGTGACGCCGAGCCGATCGTGTTCGACAACGCGGACGCCAAGCCCGGTTCGCTCGTGAAGGTCTACTTCAGCTACCCCGACGCCGAGGGCACCTCGGCCAACGTGCCGGTGCTGACGAGCTCGCAGGAGGAGTACCAGACCCTCGCGCCGAGCCCGACCCCGACGCCCACCTCGACGTCCCCGTCCGAGAGCGGCGCACAGTCGACCGGCGAGGCCGTGCCCGGCACGCAGCCGACCGACTCGCAGACGGATTCGTCCGAGGGCGACAACGGCACCAACTGACGCCGACGGGCGCGGCTGACACCGCGCCCGGACCGTTCGCACAGGAGGCCCGGTGCGAGTCCCAGGGACTCGCACCGGGCCTCCTGTCCGTCCGTCTCAGGCCTCGATGCGGTACCCGAGACCGCGGACCGTCACCAGGATCTCGGGGGTCGACGGGACCCGCTCGATCTTCGAGCGGATGCGCTTGATGTGCACGTCGAGGGTCTTGGTGTCGCCGAAGTAGTCGGAACCCCACACCCGGTCGATGAGCTGCCCGCGGGTCAGCACACGGCCGGCGTTCCGGAGCAGCAGTTCGAGGAGCTCGAACTCCTTGAGCGGCATCGGGGTCTCGGACCCGTCGACCGACACCGTGTGCCGCTCGACGTCCATCCGGATGCCGCCGACCTGCAGGATGCCGCTGTCCGCCGGGTCGTCCTCGGTGCGGCGACGGAGCACGGCACGGATCCGGGCCAGGAGCTCCCGGGTCGAGTACGGCTTCGTCACGTAGTCGTCGGCGCCGAGCTCGAGCCCGACGACGATGTCCACCTCCGAGTCCTTCGCGGTCAGCATGATGATCGGCGCGTTCGACCGGGTCCGGATCTGCCGGCACACCTCGGTGCCGCTCAGGCCCGGCAGCATGAGGTCGAGGAGCACCAGGTCGGGGTTCTCCGCGTCGAACTTCGACAGCGCGGTCACGCCGTCGGCAGCGACGGAGGTCTCGTACCCCTCGCGCTGCAGCAGGAACTCCAGGGGCTCGCTCAGGGCCGGCTCGTCGTCGACGATGAGGATCTTGGTCACGATGGCTGCTCTTCCAGTTGCTCTTCGAGTGCTGTGGTCAGTTCGGGATCTGCCTCGGGCAGACGGATGGTGAAGGTCGAGCCCTTGCCGGGCTGCGACCAGACGCGCACGTCACCACCGTGGTTGCTGACGACGTGCTTGACGATCGCGAGCCCGAGGCCGGTGCCCCCGGTGGCGCGCGACCGTGCGGGATCGACACGGTAGAACCGTTCGAAGACGCGGTCGAGGTCGGCCTCGGGGATGCCGACGCCCTGGTCGGTGATGGCGATCTCGACGAAGCCCTTCGAGGACCGGACGCCCACGCCGACGCGGGTGTTGTCCGGCGAGTACTTCACCGCGTTGGCGATGAGGTTCGACACCGCGACCTGCAGGAGCCCGCGGTCGCCCATCACCCGCAGCTTCGACTTCTTGGCACGGATGATCTCGATCGAGCGGGCGCGGGCGACGACCTCGTTCGCGTCGATCGCGGCCTGCACGATCTTGTCGATGCCGGTCTCCTCGCTGTTCTCGAGCGCGTCGACCGACTGCAGCCGGGACAGCTCGATGATGTCCTTCGTCAGCGCTCCGAGCCGCTCGGACTCGGTGATGAGCTGCGCGGCGAACTTCTTCACGTGCACGGGGTCGTCGGCGGCGAGGACGAGGGTCTCGGACAGCAGGCCGATGGCGCCGATCGGCGTCTTCAGCTCGTGCGAGATGTTGGCGACGAAGTCGCGGCGGACCTCGTCGATGCGCCGGCTCTCGGTCAGGTCGTCCGCCGTGAGCAGGACGTACCGGTTGCCGAGCTGGGCGGCACGGAAGCTGAGGTAGCCGATGAGCTCCCCGTGGCGACCACGCGGCAGTTCGAGGTCCTCCGACCCCATCTCCCCGCTCTTGCGCACCCGGTCGATGAGCTCGAGCAGTTCGTGGTGCACCAGGCGCCGGCGCACGACGAGCCCCGCCGTGAGGGCCTGGGGGGATGCCGCGACGACGGTGTTCGACGGGTCGATGACGACCGCCGGGTTGTGCATCGTCGCGATGACCGCTGCGACGCCGTCCGGCAGGGTCCGCTCCGCCACGTCGGCAGCACGTGCCGTCCGCTCGGCGGTGATGATCAGCACCACGACGCCCGCGCCGAAGACCCCGCCGAGGAGCATCGACAGTGGCACGAGCCACGCGTTGTCCATGCCGCCAGTGTAGGGATGGTCATGCGGGGTTCCGGTACCGTTCACCGTCTGCGGAAGGCCAGAACGCGAAGCGTTCAGCCCCGCGTCACCGTTCGTTCACCTGGGCTGACGACACTCGTCCGGTACGCAGAGAGAGGTACTCCCCCATGCGCGAAGTCTTCCAGCAGGAACTCCAGGACGTCCAGGAGCGACTGACCGAGATCGCCGGGCTCGTCGAGTCCGCCATCACCCGAGCCACGCAGGCCTTCAGCGACTCCGACGTCGCCCTCGCCGAAGAGGTGATCGCCGACGACGAGAAGATCGACCTCGCCGCGAACAGCCTCGACGAGATCGCGATCGACATCCTCGCCCGCCAGGCACCGGTCGCCCGCGACCTGCGCGTCGTCGTCACGGCCCTGCGCGTCAGCTCCTCGCTCGAGCGCATGGGCGACATGGCCGAGCACATCGCGCAGCTCGCCCGCCAGCGCTTCCCCGAGAAGGTCGTGCCGAAGGGCCTGCGCAGCACGTTCAAGGAGATGGGCCGGCACGACGTCGCGATGGCGCAGAAGCTCACGCGGCTGCTCGCCACCGAGGACATCGCGCTGTCGGCCGAGATCCGCGACGAGGACGACGCCGTCGACGAGCTGCACGCCAGCGTCTTCGACTTTGTGCTCGGCGAGGCCTGGAAGGGCGGTCCGATCGACACCGTCGACGCCACCCTGGCCTCCCGCTACCACGAGCGCTTCGCCGACCACGCGGTCTCGATCGCCAAGAAGGTCGAGTACCTGGCGACCGGCGACTGGACCGGCGCGTCCACCTCGACCGCGGCGGTCTGACCCGACCCGATCGGTCTGACCCGGCCCGATCGGTCTGCGAGGATCGTGGCATGGCCCAGGTCGCGATCATCGTCAACGGCATGCCCGGTTCCGGCAAGAGCAGCATCGGTACGGCACTCGCCGAGGTGCTCGGCTGCCCGTTCCTGTCGAAGGACCGCATCAAGGAGCCCCTCGCCGACGTCGTCGGTCCGATGATCGCCTCGCGGCCGCTCGGCGGCATCGCGATGGACACGATGTGGTCCATGGCGCGGGCCGTCGAGAACGGGGTCGTCCTCGACGCCGTCTGGCTGCCGTCCCGTGACCGCGACCTCCTGGAGGCCGGACTCGCGTCCGCCGGGTCGCCTCGCGCCGTCGAGGTGTGGTGCGACACGGACCGCGCCACCGCCGAGCAGCGGCTGCGCGACCGGTACGAACCGGGCACCGTGCCGGTGCGGCACGAGGTGCACGGGGACCTGGCCGACGTGCTGGCCTTCTGGGACGAGCATGGCGACGACGCCCGGCCCGTCGGTCTTCCCGGCGTGCCGGTGATCCGGGTCGACACGACGAAGCCCTACGACGTCGGGGCGCTGGTGCAGGAGATTGCATCGCACTTCGTCTGACCAGCCACGGCTCGTCGGGCCGACCGTGCTGTCGAAGCGACAGGTCGTCGACGGGGCGATCCGTTCCTCCTGGCAGAGCGACAGGAGTCGGCGGAACGTTCGCGACCCACTGTCGCTCTCGCGAAGCCCCACACGCGTGAACGCCCCGCCCGGATGCCGGACGGGGCGTTCGTGCGTGGGTGCTACTTCTTGGCGCCCTGGGCGGCCACGGCGGCGGCGCCGGCTGCGGCGGCCTCGGGGTCCAGGTAGTACGCGGGCTTCGTCGGCGTGAAGTCGTCGTCGAGCTCGTACACCAGCGGGATGCCCGTCGGGATGTTCAGTCCGGCGATGTCGTCGTCGGAGATGCCGTCGAGGTGCTTCACGAGCGCACGCAGCGAGTTGCCGTGGGCCGTCACCAGCACGGTCTTGCCGGCGGCGAGGTCCTTCGTGATGTCGGACTCCCAGTACGGCAGCAGGCGGTCGATCACGAGCTTGAGCGACTCGGTGCGGGGCAGCTGGTCGCCGAGCTCGGCGTAGCGGCGGTCGCCGAACTGCGACCACTCGGCGTCGTCGGCGATGGGGGGCGGCGGGACGTCGAACGAGCGGCGCCACTCCATGAACTGCTGCTCGCCGTACTCGGCGAGGGTCTGGGCCTTGTCCTTGCCCTGCAGGTCGCCGTAGTGGCGCTCGTTGAGGCGCCAGTCGCGCTTCACCGGCAGCCAGGCCAGGTCGGCCTGCAGCAGCGCGATGTCGGCCGTCTGGATCGCACGGGTCAGGAGCGAGGTGTACAGGACGTCGGGGACGATGCCGGACTCGGCGATGAGGTCGCCGGCGCGCTTCGCCTCCTTCTCGCCCAGCTCGCTGAGCCGGACGTCGACCCAACCGGTGAACAGGTTCTTCTGGTTCCAGTCACTGTTGCCGTGACGGAGCAGGACGAGCGTGGAGGTCATGCCTCCGAGTCTACCGAGCGGTACCGGCCCCGTACCCTTGACGCATGCCCATCGGGAACGTGACGCGCGGGACGACCGGGTACAACCGGCTCCGCCGCGTCGACCGGTGGATCGCGACCCTGCCGGTGCTGCGCCGGACGGACGACCCGCTCGTCGCCGACGTCGGCTACGGGGCATCGCCGACCACCACCCTCGAGCTGCGCGACCGGCTGGCCGCCGTCCGACCGGACGTCGAGGTGACCGGCATCGAGATCGAGCCCTCGCGGGTCGCGCTCGCGAACGCAGGCACCCGCGACGGCGTGACGTTCCGCCTGGGGGGCTTCGAGACGCCGACGCCCGGGCAGCGCCGGCCCGCCGTCATCCGGGCGTTCAACGTGCTGCGGCAGTACGACGAGTCCGCGGTGGTCGGGTCGTGGCGGATCATGCAGGACCGGCTGCAGCCCGGCGGCGCGCTCGTCGAGGGGACCTGCAACGAGGTCGGCCGGGTCGCATCGTGGGTGACACTCGACGACGTCGCACCGCAGACCTTCACGGTGTCGCTCCGGCTCGCCGGGCTCGACGTGCCCTCGATCGTCGCCGAGCGGCTGCCGAAGGCCCTGATCCACCGCAACGTGCCCGGCGAACGGGTGCACGCGTTCCTGCGCGATCTCGACCTGTCGTGGGCGGTCGCTGCACCGCTCGGCACGTACGGGCCCCGGCAGCGGTGGATCGCCACGGTGCGCGGGATGCGTGACCGCGGCTGGCCGGTGCTGCACGGGGTGACGCGCTGGCGGCTCGGTGAGCTCAGCGTCCCGTGGGCGGCCGTCGAGCCCGCCTGACGCTGCGACGCAAGACACCGGTGTTCGCGCCCCGAACACCCGCAAACCGCGGTGCGACCGGCGAACACCGGTGTTTTGCGACCGCCAACGGGGAGCTAGGAGCGCTTGACGGCTCCGAGGCGGGGCAGGCGCGGGACGTTCGCCGTCGCACCGGCCTCGGGCGGGACGATGGTCTCCTGTGCCGCAGTCACCACGACGTCGTCGGCCTCGAGCCGCAGGGTCGCGGTGGGGTCGAGGGAACGCTTCACCACGGCGAGCCCGATCGGACCGAGCTCGTGGTGGATCGCCGAGGCCGAGAGCCGACCGACCTGCTTGTCGTCGAGCAGCACCGGGGTTCCGGGCACCGGCAGCACGCCATCGGACCCGTCGAGGTGCAGCAGCACGGCCCGTCGCGGCGGGTGCCCGAGGTTGTGGACCTTGGCGACGGTCTCCTGCCCGCGGTAGCAGCCCTTCGACAGGTGCACGGCGGAACGCAGCCAGTCGAGCTCGTGCGGGATCGTCCGCTCGTCCACGTCGGACAGGGTCGGGCGCCACGCGGCGATCCGCAGCGCCTCGTACGCGAGCAACCCCGCGACGGGCACGTCCGACGCCGCGATCGCGGCCGCGGTGCCGGGGGTGACCACGGCGATGCGGAGGGTCCAGTCGGAGCCGGGGTGGGCCTCCTGGTCGGCGTAGCCCCATCCGCCCGGCGTGACGGCGCCCCACGGGTCGACCCACTCGGCGACGGGCGGTTCCGGCAACTCGACGGACGCGAACGGGGCGTCCGCCCCGAACCAGCCGAGGGTGACGAAGTCGGCGGAGCGGTCAGCGACCTCGACCCGGAGCATGAAGCGCATCGAGTCGAGCCACCCGGCGAGCGGCGCAGCGTCAGCGCGCTCGGTGAGCAGCCAGACCGTCGCACCGTCGTCGACGACGCGAGCCGCGTGCTCAACGCGTCCGGCCTGGTCGAGCACGAGCGTCTCGGTGCTGACGCCGGTCGGCAACCCGGTGAGCTGCTGCGAGGTGATCGAGTTGAGCCACGACAACCGGTCCGGTCCGGAGACGGTGACGGCACCGAGTCCGAGCTCGACGACGGCACGCCCCCGGGTCAGCAGGCGCTGCTCCCCGATCGGGTTGCCGAAGTGCGCGGCGACGGAGTCGGCCGCGACGAAGCCGTCCCGCGCGGCGAACACCGACATCAGTCGACCTTCGCGAGCTGCCCCGAGGCGTGCGAGGTGAGTTCGCGACCGAGCGCGGCGATGTCCCACGCCCAGAAGAGCTTGCCCTCGACCAGCCCGTACAGGCGGGTCGCGGCGGAGTAGTCCTTCGCGTTCGGCGAGCGCAGCACGGCGTCGGTCGACAGGTCGATCCGGCCCTTCAGCACCCGGCCGACGTAGAGCTCGTTGACGCCCGTCGGGTGGATGATCGCGGCCTCGACGTCGAAGCCGTCCGTGGTGTTGCGGAGTGCCTCGACGCTCTCGACCGTGCTGAAGGGCGTGGGCCCGTCGCCCAGGAGCATCGCGGGGCCGCGGTCGCCCGGCTCGGTCGGACGGTCGATCCGCCAGTAGCCCATCTCGGCGGCGAGCGGGGTGTGGTCGTCGTCGAGCAGCCACGTGGTCGACGAGTAGTTGAGGTACGGCAGGCCGTCGTGGCTGAAGCTGACGCGCTGGCCGAACTCGTAGTTCCGGACCTCGTCGTCGTCACCGACCGGGTACTCGACCACACCGGTGCCTTCCCACACGCCGACCAGCCACGACAGCGGGACCAGTTCGGGGGCGAGGCCCTCGGGCAGCTCGATCAACGCTGGCCCTTGAACAGCTTCACGACGACGACCACCGAGATGAACGCGATCGCGAGCGACGCCAGGCCGAGGAGGCCGACGTAGAAGAGCTCGAGCGCAAGCAGCGAATCCATGCTCGGAGTCTACGCGGCTCGGCTCAACGCGCCAGGAGCACCACCGCGGTGACGAGGACCACGACGAACGCCCCGGACGACGCGATGCTGATCCGTTCGACCAGACCGTCCTTCGTGGCGGTGATGAGCTGCAGCACGAAGCTGACCATCACGCAGGCGACGAAGACGAGCAGCAGCCAGGCGAAGGCGTCGCGCTCGGCCACGGTCAGCACGAGCACGGCCCCGACGACCGCCAGCACCCAGACCGGCAGGACGGACGTCAGCCGCAGGCGACGCTGGTCGGTGGGGTGCACGGGCTCGGTCACGCGCTCCATCATGTCAGGGACGTGCGGTGCGGTGGTCGCGCCGTGCGGTGCGGGACGACGCGCAATCCGTCCGGCCGGATGAGTCCTTCCCGAGCATCACTAGGATGTCTCCACGACGTCATCCACCTCCGGAGGTCCTGTGGCACAGCTCCTGGTACTCACCTCGACCGCGCCCGGAGACGTCCTGCCGAGCCTGGGCCTCCTGAGCCACCGGATCCGCCACGTGCCGGCCGAGGCCGCACAGCTGGTCAACGCCCCGCAGAGCGACCTGATGTTCGTGGACGCCCGCACCGACCTGGTCAGCGCGAAGGCCCTGTGCAAGATCCTCGCCTCGTCGGGGTCGACCACACCGATCGTGCTCGTCGTCACCGAGGGCGGGCTGACCGCTGTCAACAGCGACTGGAACGTCGACGACGTCGTGCTCGAGAGCGCGGGCCCGGCCGAGATCGACGCCCGCATCCGACTGTCTGCCGGTCGTGCGGCGAAGGGCCAGACGAGCTCGAAGATCCAGGCGTCCGGTGTCGTCATCGACGAGGCCAGCTACTCCGCCAAGGTGCGCGGCCGGCCGCTCGACCTGACGTTCAAGGAGTTCGAGCTCCTGCGCTTCTTCGCCACCCACCCGTCACGCGTCTTCACCCGCGAGCAGCTGCTCAGCGAGGTCTGGGGGTACGACTACTTCGGTGGCACCCGCACGGTCGACGTGCACGTCCGACGACTGCGCGCCAAGCTCGGCGACCTCGAGTCGCTCATCGGCACCGTCCGCAACGTCGGGTACCGCTTCAACGTCTACGACGACGAGGCCGAGCGCCTGATGGGGCAGTAGTGCTGCCCGACCTCGACAGCTTCGTCGCCCCCGGCGAGGCTCCCCCGTTCTCCGACCAGACCCTGGTGGACGTCCGAGCCGGGCGCGCGACCGTCCTGACCGTCGACCACGGGGTCGCCGTGGTCCGTGACGGCGAGCTGGAACTCGTCGTCGCCCAGGAGGCCCGTGGCCAGGGCATCGGCACGGCCCTGGTGACGCAGGCACTCGCGCTGGGCGGCGGGACCGCTCCGCGGCTCGCGTGGGCGCACGGGGACCACCCGGCAGCGCGAGCGCTGGCCGACCGGTTCGGCTGGCGCGCGATCCGCACGCTGCTGCAGCTCCGAGCGCCCGTCGCCGACTCCGATGTGGACGTCGCCGCCGACGCTGATGCCGACGTGGCGCTGCCCGACGGCTACTCGCTGTCGGCGTTCCGCCCCGGCACCGACGACGAGACCGACTGGCTCACGCTGAACGCCGCCGCCTTCGCCCACCACCCCGAGCAGGGGCGGATGACGCTCGACGACCTGCACGCCCGCGAGGCCGACGACTGGTTCTCCGGCGAGGACCTGCTGCTGCTCCGCGACGCCTCCGGGCAGCTCGCCGGCTCGTGCTGGCTCAAGGTCGAGGACGGCATCGGCGAGTTCTACGCCGTCGCCGTGCGGCCCGACCTGCAGGGGCAGCGACTCGGCGGTGTGCTCATGCGTGCGGGCACCGCTCGGCTGCGCGGCCGCGGCCTGACCGCCGCCGCACTGTACGTCGAGGGGGACAACGAGCCGGCGCTGGCGCTGTACCGGCGCTCGGGGTTCACCCAGCACGCGATCGACGTGCAGTACGCGGCGCCGGAGCAAATCTCAGGTCACTGATACGCTGCGCCCATGATCCAGGGGGACCAGGGCGGATCGCCCATCGAACGACGACGTCCGCACGCACGGTCGGGGGCACGCCGGTGAACTTCAACCCGTCGCCGGTGTTCCTCGCGATGGCCGCGATGGTCGCCATCCCCGCCGTCGTCACCGCACTCGTCCGCCAGAGCGACCGGAAGCGCCCCCCGTCGGCGGTCGTCGGGGACGAGGCGTACGGCGTGCTCTTCACCGTCCGCGCTCGCCGGTGGAACTACCTGCTGCTCCGGATCATCGGGATCGTCTTCATCGTGGTCGGCGGGTTCTTCCTGCTGGCCGCACTCGCCCTGCTCGACGACCCCGAGGCGATCGGGATGCTCCTCGGCGGTCTCGGCATCGGGCTGTTCGGGCTGCTGTTCGTCTACCTGGGCGTCGGGCAGAAGCGGCGCCGGGTCGAGGCGTACGACTCGCAGCTGGTCGTCACGCCGATGTTCCGTGCCGCCCGGACCGTCGACCCCGCTGCCATCAAGCACATCCGGCCCACGACGAACCGCTTCGGCGGCCTGGACGTCAAGGTGCACGGCCAGCGCGGGGTGATCAGTGTCCTGTCCATCGATGCCGCCTACCCCGAGTTCTGCGCGTGGCTCGAGCAGCGGGCGCCGGCGCAGTGGGGCGCGTTCGTGCAGGTCTTCGCGCGCTGAGCGCAGCACCTCGGTCCGTCGCGGCCGTTCCTGCACAACCGAACGGTTCACCGCCGGTTTCCACAGCGTCCACCGAGGCCCCTCCGGTGGCAGGGGCCGGGTGGCAGGATGTGGGGATGGACACCGAACCGCAGCTCGACGGCGAATCCGTCGCACCCGACCTCGACGACTTCGACGAGGTCGTCGAGATCGAGCACGAGTCGCTGCCGACGGACCGCTACTTCGACCGCGAGCTCAGCTGGCTCCGGTTCAACCAGCGCGTGCTCGAGCTGGGTGAAGACCGCACGCAGCCCCTGCTCGAGCGGGCGAACTTCCTGGCGATCTTCGCGTCCAACCTCGACGAGTTCTTCATGGTCCGCGTCGCCGGCCTGAAGCGCCGCATCGACACCGGCATCGCCGTCCCGACCAACGTCGGCCGTGCTCCCAGCGACGTCCTGCGGGACATCGCGAAGAAGGCCCACGAGCTGCAGGACCGGCACGCCCAGGCCTTCATCGGGTCGCTCAAGCCCGACCTCGACGCCGCGGGCATCCACATCGAGCACTGGTCCGACCTCGACGAGGCCGACCGGCAGCGGATGCGGGAGTACTTCAACGAGCAGATCTTCCCGGTGCTCATGCCCCTGGCCGTCGACCCGGCGCACCCGTTCCCCTACATCTCCGGGCTCTCGCTCAACCTGGCGGTGCGGGTCCGCAACCCGAAGTCGCAGCGCCAGGAGTTCGCGCGCCTCAAGGTGCCGCAGAACTTCTCGCGCTTCATCAAGCTCCCCGACGACAACTCCGGCCGGATGCGCTTCATCCCGCTCGAAGACCTCATCGCGAACCACCTCGACGACCTGTTCCCGGGGATGGAGGTCCTCGAGCACCACGTGTTCCGGGTCACTCGCAACGAGGACGTCGAGATCGAGGAGGACGAGGCCGAGAACCTCATCCAGGCCCTCGAGCGCGAGCTCCTGCGCCGCCGGTTCGGTCCGCCGATCCGCCTCGAGATCACCGAGGACATGGACCCGGTGACCCTCGACCTGCTCGTGCGTGAGCTCGACATCACCGAGGAAGAGGTCTTCCGGCTGCCGTCGCCGCTCGACCTCGGCGGACTGTTCGAGATCTCCAAGATCAACCGTCCGGACCTGCACTACCCGAAGCACGTGCCGACCACCCCGGTGCAGTTCCAGCCGGGTGAACCGAACACGAAGCCCGACCTGTTCCGCGCGATCAAGGCGAACGACGTCCTGGTCCACCACCCCTACGAGTCCTTCGCCACGAGCGTGCAGGCGTTCCTCGAGCAGGCTGCGGCCGACCCGAACGTGCTGGCGATCAAGCAGACCCTGTACCGCACCTCCGGCGACAGCCCCATCGTCGAAGCGCTCATCGACGCAGCGGCCGCCGGCAAGCAGGTCCTCGCCCTGGTCGAGATCAAGGCCCGCTTCGACGAGCAGAACAACATCACCTGGGCCCGGAAGCTCGAGAAGGCCGGCGTGCACGTCGTCTACGGCCTGGTCGGGCTGAAGACGCACTCGAAGCTGGTGCTCGTCATCCGGCAAGAGGGCGGGACACTCAAGCACTACAGCCACATCGGCACGGGCAACTACAACCCGAAGACCTCGCGCATCTACGAGGACATGGGGCTCTTCACCTCGGACGACACGGTGGGCAAGGACCTCACCCGCCTGTTCAACGAGCTGTCCGGCTACGCCATCGAGAAGAAGTTCAAGCGCCTGCTCGTGGCACCGCTGCACCTGCGGAAGGGCCTGCTCAAGCGCATCCAGACCGAGGCCGCCAACGCCCGTGCCGGCAAGCCCTCGGGCATCCGGATCAAGGTCAACTCGATGGTCGACGAGCAGATCATCGACGCGCTGTACCTGGCGAGCCAGGCCGGGGTGCCGATCGACGTGTGGGTGCGCGGCATCTGCTCGCTCAAGCCGGGCATGGAAGGTGTCAGCGACACCATCCGCGTGCGGAGCATCGTCGGGCGCTACCTCGAGCACTCCCGTGCGTTCGCGTTCCACAACGACGGCGACCCCGCGGTGTTCATCGGCAGCGCCGACATGATGCACCGCAACCTCGACCGACGCGTCGAGGCGCTCGTGCGGCTGGTCGCCCCGGACCACATCAACGAGGTCCAGGAGATGTTCGACCTGGCGATGGCCGACACCGCCAGCTCGTGGCACCTGGAGTCCGACGGCGAGTGGACACGGCACTCCACGGACGATGCGGGCCGTCCGCTCGAGGACGTGCAGAATGTGACCATGCGGAAGATCTCGGCCCGGAAGCGCTCGACTCGGTGAGCGGCGGTCCCTCGGGCCCCGTCGTCGCTGCGGGTGCGGTCGTCTGGCGCGAACAGGACGGCACACCCCTCGTGCTGCTCATCCACCGCGACCACCACAAGGACGTCTCCCTGCCCAAGGGCAAGGTGGACCCGGGCGAGGCCGTCCCGACGACCGCCGTGCGCGAGATCGACGAGGAGACCGGGTACCGCGTCCACCTCGGCGCACCGCTCGGCACCGCCGAGTACGTGCTGCCGAACGGCCGCGACAAGGTCGTGCACTACTGGGCGGCCCGGGTCTCGGCCAAGGAGTACGCCCGCGCCGGGGCATTCGAGCCGAACCACGAGGTCGCGGCGCTCGAGTGGGTCACCATCGACGACGCCCGCAACCGCCTGACGTACGAGCGGGACGTCGCGATCCTCGACCGGTTCGCCGAACGCGCCGCCGCCGGACAGCACCGCACGTTCGCCCTGATCACCCTGCGCCACGCGAAGACGGTGCCCGGCTCGGACTGGGACGGCCCCGACGCCACCCGTCCACTGCTGCCCGTCGGCCGTTCACAGGCCAAGGCAGCCGCCGCACCGGTCGCGGCGTTCGGCCCGAAGAAGATCGTGAGCAGCACGGCGGCGCGGTGCCTCGCGACCGTCGAACCGCTGTCCGCCGCGACGAAGCTCGGGGTCTCGAGCACCGCAGACATCAGCCAGGACGCCCACGACCGCGGCGCCGCCGACGTCAAGGGCGTCGTCCGGCGTCGGCTCGACAAGGGCAAGACCGCCGTGTTGTGCTCGCACGGCCCGGTGCTGCCCGACATCATCGCCCGGATCGCCACCGCGACCGCCGACGACTCCGGCCGCTTCGACCTGCGCCGCGCCGCGATGCTGTCCGTCGGGGACTTCTCCGTCATGCACATCGCCGGGGACACCCTCGTCGCGGTCGAGACGCACCGCAACACGATCCCGGCGTAGCCGGCCACACGACGGGGCCGCGCCGCGCCCGGGAACGCGATCCGGGCCTCCCGACCGCTCGTCCGCGATCATGCGTGCGCATCTTCCGAACGAGCGCACAGTGCCCCCGATCCTGCTCCCTGCGCGGGAGCGGCGCACGCCGCCCCGACGTGGACAACCCCTCGTTCACCTCCCGTTCACCAGCGGGGGTGATTGCGGTCACCTCGCGTCCCTACAGTCGCTCCCGGGTCGGCACCGGCCCAGGGACCGCAGTGGTCCCACTGCATTCCATTCCCGAAGGGACCCCTGTGAACATCAAGCGAATCGGTTCGATCGCAGCAATCGCGATCGCCGGCGCAGTCGTGCTCTCCTCGTGCGCGGCAAACGAGGACGCGGGCAGCACCGAGTCCTCCTCCACCAGCGGCAGCGACTACTCGAAGCTCTCCGGCACCCTGACCGGCTCCGGCTCGTCGGCACAGCAGACCGCGCAGGCCACCTGGGCCGCCGGTTTCCAGAACGAGGCCTCGGGCGTCACCGTGAACTACACCCCGGACGGCTCGGGCGCCGGCCGCGAGAACTTCATGTCGGGTGCCGCGGACTTCGCCGGCTCGGACGCCGCGCTGAAGGACGAGGAGCTCTCGGGCAAGTTCGAGTCCTGCAAGGCGGACACCAAGGGCATCGACATCCCCGTCTACATCTCCCCGATCGCCATCGCGTACAAGGTCGACGGCGTCAGCGACCTGACCCTCGACGCGAAGACCATCGCGGGCATCTTCTCGGGCAAGATCACCAAGTGGGACGACTCCGAGATCGCCGACCTGAACAAGGACGCGAAGCTGCCGGACGCCGACATCACGGTCGTCCACCGCTCCGACGACTCGGGCACCACGCAGAACTTCTCGGAGTACGTCTCCGCGAACGCCTCGGACGTCTGGACCGAAGAGCCCAGCCAGACCTTCCCGTACTCGGTCGGTGACAGCGCGAAGGGCACCTCCGGTGTCGCCTCCGCGATGGGCAACGCCACCAACGCCATCACCTACATCGACGACTCCGGTGCCGGCGACCTCGACCGCGCGAAGCTGATGGTCGGCGACAAGGCGACCGAGATCTCGGCCGACGGTGCCGCGCAGGTCGTCGCCGACTCGAAGATCGCGACCGGCCGTGAGGACAACGACCTCGCGATCGACATCGACCGCAAGGACACCGCTGACGGCGCCTGGCCGCTGGTCCTCGTCTCCTACGCCATCGCGTGCCAGGAGTACAAGGACGCCGACAAGGCCGAGCTCGTGAAGGGCTACCTCGACTACGTCGTCTCGAGCGCCGCTCAGGACGCCGCTGCCAAGGAGGCCAAGTCGGCCGCCCTCTCCTCCGACCTCGCGTCGAAGGCCAAGGACGCGGTCGCTTCCATCAAGTAAGGCCCCTTGAGCGCCCGGACGCCGGTCCCACCCACACGACCGGCGTCCGGGCACTCAGCCGTCCAGGACACCACCCGGACGCGCACCACCACCCCAGAACCCGTCGCCTCCCCCGGCGTTCCTCCGACAGGAGTACCCCATGACGACCGCACCGGCCCAGCCAGGGGCCACCGTCACCCCGACCAAGCCGAAGCCCGTCGTCCGTGTCGGCGACCGCGTCTTCTCCGCCGCCTCGGTCATCGCCGGCGGCCTCATCCTCTTCGTGCTCGTGCTCGTCGCAGCGTTCCTCGTCTGGCAGAGCATCCCGGCCTTCTCCGCCAAGGTCGGCGAGCTGCCGGGCAAGGCCACGAACTTCTGGGACTTCGTCGGCCCCCTGGTCTTCGGCACCGTCTGGTCCGCGCTCATCGCGCTCGTGATCGCCGTGCCGCTGTCCCTCGGGATCGCCCTCTTCATCTCGCACTTCGCGCCGCGTCGACTCGCGCCGGTCCTCGGCTACGTCATCGACCTGCTGGCCGCGGTGCCGTCGGTCGTCTACGGCCTCTGGGGCATCGCCGTGCTGGCGCCCCTGGTGAAGCCGTTCTACGTGTTCCTGAACGAGTACATCGGCTGGTTCCCGCTGTTCTCCGGCCAGGTGTCCGGCACCGGTCGCACGATCCTGACCGCGTCGATCGTCCTCGCCGTCATGGCGATCCCGATCATGACCGCGGTCATGCGTGAGATCTTCCTGCAGGCCCCGACCCTCAACGAGGAAGCGGCCCTGGCCCTCGGCGCGACCCGCTGGGAGATGATCCGCCTGTCGGTCCTGCCGTTCGCGAAGTCCGGCATCGTCTCCGCGATCATGCTCGGCCTCGGTCGTGCACTCGGCGAGACGATGGCGATCGCGCTGGTGCTGTCGGTCTCGACGAACGTCACGTTCCAGATGCTGACGTCGCAGAACCCCTCGACGATCGCCGCGAACATCGCCCTGCAGTTCGCCGAGGCATCCGGCACGGCCCTGAACGCCCTCATCGCGTCGGGTCTGATCCTCTTCGTCATCACCCTGGTCATCAACATGCTCGCGCGGTACATCGTCCGCAGCCGAGTCAGCTGAGAGGTCGCACCCGATGTCCCTCGCGCTCCGTCAGACCGGCACCGCCGGCAACGTCTACGCCAACGGCAAGCTGCACGCCTCCGTCCCGTGGCTGCTCCTCGTCGGCAGCTGGGTCGCCCTCGTCCTGGTCTTCGCCCTGCTCAACGCGGGTGGCGCCGTCAAGGACTTCAACGTCGTCGCCGCGATCTTCCTCGGCACGGTCCTGTTCGACGTCCTCATCGTCGTCATCTCGCGCATCGTCGAGGGTGGCCGCAAGGCGGTCGACCGCCTGGTCACCTCGCTCGTCATCACGGCGTTCGTCATCGCGGTCCTGCCGCTGGTGTCGCTGCTCTGGACGGTCATCGCCAAGGGCGTCGCCCGCTTCGACGCGAACTTCTTCTCGTACTCGATGCGCGGGGTCATCTCCGAGGGCGGCGGCGCAGTCCACGCCCTCATCGGCACGCTCGAGATCACGCTGTTCGCGGCGCTCATCTCGGTGCCGATCGGCCTGCTCACCTCGATCTACCTGGTCGAGTACGGGCGCGGCGCACTGGCGAAGGGCATCACGTTCTTCGTCGACGTCATGACGGGCATCCCGTCGATCGTCGCCGGTCTGTTCGCCTACGCGCTCTTCGCGCTGTTCCTCGGCCCGGGTGCCCGATTCGGCCTGGTCGGCTCCGTCGCCCTGTCGGTGCTGATGATCCCGATCGTCGTGCGCTCCACCGAAGAGGTGCTGAAGATCGTCCCGATGGAACTCCGCGAGGCCTCGTACGCCCTCGGGGTGCCGAAGTACCTCACGATCCTCAAGGTCGTGCTCCCCACCAGCCTCGCCGGCATCACCACCGGCGTCATGCTCTCGATCGCCCGCGTCATCGGTGAGACCGCCCCGCTGCTCGTCACGGCCGGCTTCACCGCGAGCATGAACTACAACCTGTTCCGTGACCCGATGATGACCCTGCCGGTGTACGCGTACACGCAGTACTCGCAGCAGGGCGCCAACCCGGTGCCGTTCGTCGACCGGGCCTGGACCGCGGCCCTCGTGCTCATCCTGATCGTGATGCTGCTGAACCTGCTCGCTCGGTTCATCACCCGTCTCTTCGCCCCCAAGCTCAGCCGCTGACCCTCCGCCCCCGCGGAACCAGCGACACCACCCACCCAGAAGGATCAACGTGTCCAAGCGCATCGAGGTCGACGGCCTCAACGTCTACTACTCGAAGTTCAAGGCGGTCGAGGGTGTCGACATCACCATCGAGCCCCGCACCGTCACGGCCTTCATCGGCCCGTCGGGCTGCGGCAAGTCCACCTTCCTCCGCACCCTGAACCGCATGCACGAGGTCATCCCCGGCGCATGGGTCGAGGGCTCGGTCAAGATCGACGGCGACGACCTGTACGGCGCCGGCGTCGACCCCGTGCTCGTCCGTCGTCAGGTCGGCATGGTCTTCCAGCGTCCGAACCCGTTCCCCACGATGTCGATCCGCGACAACGTGCTGGCGGGCGTGAAGCTCAACAACAAGCGCGTCTCCCGCTCCGAGGCCGACGACATCGTCGAGCGCTCGCTGCAGGGTGCGAACCTGTGGAACGAGGTCAAGGACCGCCTCGACAAGCCCGGCATGGGTCTGTCCGGTGGGCAGCAGCAGCGTCTCTGCATCGCCCGCGCGATCGCGGTCGAGCCGGACGTGCTCCTGATGGACGAGCCCTGCTCGGCCCTCGACCCGATCTCGACCCTCGCCATCGAGGACCTGATCGAGGAGCTCAAGAAGGAGTTCACGATCGTGATCGTGACCCACAACATGCAGCAGGCGTCGCGCGTCAGCGACAAGACGGCGTTCTTCAACATCGCCGGCACCGGCGCCCCCGGCAAGCTCATCGAGTTCGACGACACCGCGACGATGTTCTCGAACCCGTCCGTGCAGGCCACCGAGGACTACGTCTCGGGCCGCTTCGGTTGATCGGCATCCGTCCGTCGCACTGACGGACGGCCTGGAGGCCCGGTGCACGTCCGCCACGGACGCGCACCGGGCCTTCGTGGTTGCGCCGGGTGCGACGGCAACCCGCGGGACGTGCGCATGTTCCGACGATCCACGCGTCGATCGACTCGTGGTTCGTCGCTCGATGCGCACGCAGACGTTGCGTGCGCATGTTCCGACAGTCCGCGCGTCGATCGACTCGTGGAACGACGAAAGGTGCCCGCGCATCGACTGCACGGGCACCTTCCGGAATGCGTCAGGCCGTGGTGGTGGGGACCGCCATGATCGGCGAGGTGGTCGGCTGCTCGGAACCGCCCTCGGGCTCGACCGTCATCCCGATCGTCGCGCCCTCGGACATCGCGCCCTTGAGCACGGCGGAGTGCACACCGTCAGCCGCACCGTCGACCAGGCCGGCCGACTTGATGGTGCCGCCCTGCTCCTCGGAGCCGATGTACCAGAGCTCGTACGTCTTGCCCTTCGGCGCCTGCTCGACACCGTCGAGGATCACCGCGGACTTGCCGAGGTCGTTCGACCACACGACCGTCGCCGAACCGCCGCCCGCGACCTTGGTCGTCGTGCGCTGGAAGTCCGAGGCGGCGTAGATGCGGTCGAGGCCGCTCGAGGCCTGCGTGGTGCCGGTGCCGGAGCCGTTCGGGTCGAAGATCGACCCGACGCCGAGTCCGCCGAAGAAGACCGCGGCGACGGCAGCTGCAGCCGTCAGCATGACCGCCGGACGCTGGAACCAGCGGCGGCGAGCCTCCGACGATGCCCGGCCACCGGCGGTGGGGCCGTCGGCGATCGAGGCGACGTGCCTGGCGGGCTCGGGACGGGCCTCCTGGACGGAGGTGGTCTCGGCGGCCGGGGCCTGATCGACCGTCGTGTCGGCGAGGGGCGCGGCCTGGGGGGTCGTCGCGATCCGGGCCAGCAGCGACGCCTTCAGCGACGCGGGGGGCTCGATCGGTGCGACGGCGTAGGCGAGCTGCAGCGCGGTCTCGCGCAGGGAGTCGTTCTCGGCCTGCAGCTCGGGGGACGTCCGGAGGGCGTCCTCGAGGAGCGCGCGCTCGTCGTCGGACAGCGCGTCGAGTGCGTGGGAACCCGTCATCAGTGCGGGGTCGTCGTGGCGTTCGGTCATGAGGTCACCCCCATCTCGTCTCGGAGTCGGATCATCCCGTCACGGAGACGGGTCTTGACGGTGCCGATGGGGACACCGAGGTGTTCGGCCATCTCGCTGTGCGAGTAGCCGCCGTAGTACGCGAGTTGCACGGCCTGCCGCTGGAACTCGGTGAGCTTCGCCAGCGCTCGGCCGACGCGCTCGTGCTCGATGCGGATCTCGACGGACTCGGAGACCTGGTCGAAACCGGCCTCGAGGTCGCGGATGCCGATCTTGGTGTCGCGGTCGTGCGACGACTGCGAGGCACGGACCCGGTCGACCGCTCGGCGGTGGGCCATGGTGAGGACCCAGCTGGCGGCCGTCCCACGCTTCCGGTCGAAGCGGGTGGCCTGCTGCCAGACCTCCAGGAAGACCTCCTGCGTGACCTCTTCCGACTGCGCGCGGTCCCGGAGGAGGCGCGTGATCAGACCGAGGACCCGACCGGAGAGTGCGTCGTAGAGGTCCGCGAAGGCGGCTTGGTCACCGGCGGCGACCCGGGCGAGGAGGTCGTCCGGCGATGCCTGAGCTGGCTCTGACGAGCTCCAGCGTTCGGTGTCGCTATCCACGAGGGCAAGCATTGCAGGTTTCCCTCCTCTCGGTTGCTTTCGTTGACCAGGCGGGTAGCACGAAGCCTCCGCATGGGCGGTCGAGACGAGGGGCCGGCGTGACCCACAGGGAATTGACCGGCGGTGCCGGTCCGGGTCACACCGGGCCTCTCGCTTCGTGACGGGCATTCCGTCCGTCACGCAGATGATTCGGTGCGGTCCCCGCTGTGGATTGGATGGGGGTCGGGATTTCTCGGCGGGATGGGCGCGGCGGGCCTGCACCGGGGTGCGCGCGGGCACGCCCGGGGCCGGTTCTGTCCACCATGAGTGAACAGGGTCGAGTGATCAGCCGACGTCTCGTAGACTTGGTCTCGCCGGGCCGCAGCAAGCCCCGGGCTCCAAAATTCGCCGCTTCGAGCGGCCTCGCGCCGAGAGGCGCTTCTGCGGCCCGGTCTTTTTGTGCCCGGACGCGGTCGCGTCCGGGTTTTCTGCTGCGCGGCCCTTGGCCTGGCGCGTCATCGCGCTGCTGCGCGGCCCTGGCCTGGAGGCCCGGTGCGGGTCCGCCCCGCCGCTCGCTCAGTCCAGGCTGTCGCGGCGCCAGAGCGCCGCAGCCTCGGTCAGGTCGGCCGCCAGCTCCGTCAGGCGGAGCGCCCGCGTCGTGAGTTCGCTCGCGCGCTCGGACGCCACCAGGTCGGACTCGTCCGCCACGGCGGTCGCGCCGGCGGCGGTCAGACGGCAGAACGACGCCCCGCGGTCGAGCGCCACCGCGAGGTCGCCCGTGTACAGGCCGTGCAGGATGCGGTCGGCGAGCGTCAGGATCTCCGCCGGCCCCGTCGGTTCCTCGGCACCCGCGACCGCCTGGTCGATCGTGCCGATCTGCGCCGTGCCCCGCTCGAACAGGTACGCGATCTCCTCCGGGTTCTGTCGGATGACGATCCGCACCAGGTACACCCGCCAGAGCGCCCCCGGCAGGGTGTGTGCCCCGACCCGCGCCCACAGTTCCGCGATGGCGTCGATGCCGTGCACGTCGGTGTAGGTGACGAGCCGCTCGACCACGGCGGGGTCCGGGTCCTCGCGCACCCGGTGCAGCAGGGCGTTCGCGGTCTCGTGCGCGACACGGTTCACGAGCGCCGGGTCCTCACCGCCCTGGATGGCGGCGAACTCGGCGTCGGTGAAGTGGACTGGACGGTGGTGATCGCGAGGCACCGCAGCAGTGTAGGCGCGGTCGGTGACACGCCCGCGTCCCGTTCGCCCAGAACGCAACCGCTGCGCCACGCGTACCGTGTTGCGGCAGGGAGGCGCTCCTCCCTGCACGTGAAGGAGAGGACCATCCATGAACGCCCTGCTCATCATCCTGGCTGTGATCGCAGTCATCCTGCTGTTCGTCGGCGGTTTCGCTGCGAGCCTCAAGTTCCTGCTCTACGTCGGCATCGTGCTGCTGATCATCGCGGTCATCGCGTGGCTGCTGCGGACGCTCACCGGACGCCGGGGCTGACCCGATCAGACGGTTCCGTCTCGGAGGCCCTCACCCGCTAGCCTTGCGGGTGAGGGCCTCTAGCTCAGTTGGTAGAGCACCGGACTTTTAATCCGAGGGTCGTGGGTTCGAGCCCCACGGGGCCCACACCTTCCTGAACGCCGGCTTTTCATCCGAGGGTCGTGGGTTCGAGCCCCACGGGGCCCACCCATTAGCTCCTGTCTAGAATGTCCTCGATGGGCCGACGATCGCAGCGCGAACGGCCGGGCACCCCCACCGGCCCGGCGACGATGCGCCGACGCCGCCGGAAGCTGGTGCCGGCACTCGCCCTCGGCGCGATGGCACTCGGGGTCTCCGGACTCCTGCTGATCCTGCCGAGCGTCTCGAGTGCCTGCCAGCCGGTGTCCTCGTCGACCTCGGCCTCGGCCGTCGCTGCCCCCGGCGTCTCGGCCGACCGCGTCGCCGCGGCGATCGAGCCCGGGTCACGCGTCCTGATCGTGGGTGACTCGTACACCTCGGGTCGGGGCTCGGCCAGCGGACTCCGCGGCTGGGCACAGGACCTCAGCGAGGACCGTGGGTGGACGGCCAAGATCGACGGGTACCCGGGCACGGGCTACGTCGACACCGGTCGGACCGGTTCGTCGCACTACACGTACGGGCCACGCCTCGAGCGGCACGCTGCGTTCGACCCCCAGCTCGTGATCGTGCAGGGAAGCCAGAACGACTGGCTCGTCGACTCGGACACCCTCCGCGCCACGGTGGAGCGGACCCTCCACACGGCGCAGCAGACCTGGCCGGACGCCGTCGTCGTCGCGCTCGGCCCGTCAGCACCGCTGCCGTGGGCGAACTCGACCGTCGGTGTCGCCGCGTCGGTCTCCGCGGGTGCCGCCGCCGCCGGTGTCCCGTACATCGACGCCCTCGCCGGCAGGTGGTTCACGTCGAGCAACAGCCCGGGGTACTCCGCCGTCGACGGCGGCCACCCGAACGACGCCGGCTACCAGTACCTGGCGGACCGCGTCAGCGAGTCCCTCGACGCCCTCGGCGCACCCGTCGGCAGCGCCCGCTGCGTCTGAGCGGCGCCATCTGCTCCTGAACGGGGTACAACCCGTCCCCAGCGGGCTCATGGGAGATCCCCTGCCCACCACAGCCCGCCCTCAGCGGATTGTTGGGCTGCCGCCGATAGTGTCGTTCCCGGATCCGATCACCGGATCCTGCAGCACAGCACCACCACGAACGAACGGGGTACACCGTGATCGAGCCCATCGAAGCCACGCAGACCAGCACCACCGGTGACGCGCGCCGCATCGTCGAGCTCGCAGCAGCGACCAACACGACGATGAGCAACGAGCTCCTGCTCGACACGCTCCGCCGCAACGCCCAGGTCACGACCCGCCACATCCGCAAGGACTTCATCGAGGTCGCGACGGCCACCGCCGTGCTCGGCTACGTCTGCCGGCAGCGCAAGGACTTCATCGCGCTCCGTGGCGACGACCCGGCGTGGGCGCACGAGGTCGGCCGGTACGCGACCGAGTCCCTCGCGGTCGAGGCACTCCGGATGCGCCGCGGCTGACGCCCGGCGTCCGACACGAACACAGAAGGCCCCGCCGGACACCCGGCGGGGCCTTCTTCGTGTCAGCGGTGGTGCCGACCGGACTCCTCAGGACCAGACGCGGCGGATCCCCCACGAACCGGTCCAGGTCTCGTCCGGCTCGAGCCAGCGCAGGCCCTCGCCCGAGTTCAGGGCGTTCGCGGGCGCCGTCATCGGTTCGACCGCGACCGCCAGGCCCTTCCCGTCGCCCCGCGGGTACTCGCGCGAGGTGAAGACCTGCACGTAGGGGAACGAGGCGTCCTGCCAGAGCTCGACCCCGTCGCCCTCCGGCCCGTGCATCGTCGTGCGGCGGATCCCGTCGGCGTCGGGGGTGACGTCCGTGTAGGCGGTGTCGAGGTCCGAGTCCCCGGCACGTCGCCCCTGGCGCAGGTCGTACGGCGTGCCCTCGACCGGCACCGAACCGTTCGGGACCTTCTGCTCGTCGACGGTGAAGGCGGTCGCGGCGTCGAGCGTGACGACCAGGTCGTCGGCGGGGGTGTCACCGGCACGCAGGTACGGGTGCGCGCCGACAGCGAAGGGTGCGCGCACGCCCGAACGGTTCGTGACCTCGTGCGTGACACGGATGCCGTCGTCGACGAGTTCGTGCAGCACGCGCGTCTCGAGGGTGAAGGGCCACCCGTGCTGCGGGTGGATCGTCGCTTCCTGCTGGATCGACGTCTCGGTCTGCGAGACCACCCGGTACGGGGCGAACCGGAGCAGTCCGTGCGACGCGTTGCCGTACTTCGGCTCCGAGACGTCGAGCTGCTGCCGCTTGCCGTCGAACTCCCACACACCACCGGCGACGCGGTTCGGCCAGGGCGCCAGGACGATGCCGTTCGCCCCCGGCGGCTGCTCGGTCACGGGGAACGGCTCGGTGATGTCGAAGCCGGCGACGCGGAGTTCGCGGATGCCCGCGGCGACCTCGGTGACCACGGCTTCGACGACCCCGTCGGGTCCGGCGTGGTGGAGGCGGTACTGGCCACCCGTGGGTGCTGCGGTCATGGGGTGTTCTTCCTTCCGGCTGGTTCGGTGTGCTGCTCGCCGTCGGCGACGATCACCTGGGCCCCGGCCGCCCGGATCGTGGCGACCGCGGCGGCGTCGGCCTCGGCGGTGACGACGACGTCGATGTCCTCGAGCGCGCGGACGACCCCGATGTGGGCCCGGCCGAACTTCGACCCGTCCGCGACCACGACGGTACGCCGGGCCGTCGCCGCGAGCATCCGCTTGGCCTCGGTCTCGGGCAGGTTCACGTTCGTCAGGCCGTGGTCGACGTCGAGTCCGGTCCCGCCGAGGAACACGAGGTCCGCGGCGATCATCGGCAGGACCGCGCCGTTGAAGGGGGCGACGAGCGAGTGCTGCAGGGGCCGGAGGGTGCCACCGGTGACGATCACGGTGAAGCGCGGGACAGCTCGCTCGAGCGCGAGCGCCGTGGTGAGGGAGTTCGTGACGACCGTGACGCCGGTGAGCTCGGTGCGCGCCACGAGGGCCTCGGCGACGGCGGCCGGCGTGGTGCCGACGTCGAGGACGACGCACTCCCCCGGGCGGACCAGCGCAGCGGCCGCACGGCCGATGGCGGCCTTGGCCACCTGGTGCTCGACGGCGGTCTCCTCGAAGGGGCGCTCGGTGGACCCGGCCCCGAGGCGGACCGCGCCTCCGTGCACCCGGCGGATCCGGGCCTCCTGGTCGAGGACGGCGAGGTCCTGGCGGACCGTCACCTCGCTGGTGCCGAGGGACGCGGCCAACGCGGCCGTCCGGACCATGCCAGGGGCGCCGTCGACGATCGCGACGATGCGGTCCTGCCGCAGGGGCGCGGGCAGCGCGCCGGCGAGGAAGGAGAGGTCGGCGTCCGTCATGTGCACAGTTTCGCTTGCTTCCGATGTCTTTCGCAACGCTTCGGATGGGCGCTAGGCTGTTCCGGTGATCACCAAGCGCGTGACGAAGCTCGCGGACGGCCGCGACCTCTTCTACTTCGACGACGCCGACTCGACGCTGCCCGCAGAACGCAGCATCGACGAGCGCGTGCTCGACCCGCGGCCCGAGACGGCGCGGATGCGGCAGGACGTCCTGACGGGCGAGTGGGTTTCGATCGCGGCGTCCCGGCAGAACCGGGTGTTCCTGCCGCCGGCCGACCAGGACCCGCTCGCACCCCAGAGCCCGGCCAACCCGTCCGAGATCCCGAGCCGCTACGACGTCGCCGTGTTCGAGAACCGCTCGCCGTCGTTCGGCCCGCTGCTCGAAGCCGACGACGCTCCCGCGTCGCTCGAGTCCCTGAGCGACGTCGGCCTGAACCGCCAGCTCCGCTCGGTCGGCCGGTGCGAGGTCGTGTGCTTCTCGCCCGAGACCTCCGGGTCCTTCGCCTCCATCTCCGAGTCGCGTGCCCGCACCGTCGTCGAAGCCTGGGCCGACCGCACCGCCGCACTCTCCGCGATGCCGGGCATCCAGCAGGTGTTCCCCTTCGAGAACCGGGGCGAGGCGATCGGTGTCACGCTGCACCACCCGCACGGGCAGATCTACTCGTACCCGTACATCACACCGCGCACCCAGCGCCTGCTCGCGAGCATCGAGCGATTCGGGCCGGACCTGTTCGAGCAGCACCTCGCGAACGAGCGGGGGTCCGAGCGGGTCGTCCTCGCTGGCGAGCACTTCACCGCCTTCGTCCCGTTCGCCGCGCGCTGGCCCATCGAGATCCACATGCTGCCGCACCGGCACGTCCCCGACTTCGCCGGCCTGACCGACGCCGAGAAGGACGAGCTGGCCCACATGCACCTCCGGCTCACGCGTGGGCTCGACGCGCTCTACGGCGACCCGACGCCGTACATCGCCGCGTGGCACCAGGCACCGGTGCACACCGCCCGCGACACCGTGCGGCTGATGCTGCAGATCACCTCGCCGCGACGTGCGGCGGACAAGTTGAAGTTCCTGGCCGGCAGCGAAGCCGCCATGGGCGCCTGGATCGGGGACCTCGTGCCCGAGAAGGCGGCCGAGTTCATCCGACAGGGAGTCGAGCGCGCATGACGTTCCAGCAGGTCTACGGGTACGAGCCGACGGTGCGGTACTCCGCGCCGGGTCGCGTCAACCTGATCGGTGAGCACACCGACTACAACGACGGCTACGTGCTGCCCTTCGCGATCGACCGTCGCACCACCGCCTCCATCGCGCAGCGTGACGACCGGACGATCCGCGTCGCCTCCGCCTTCGACGCCTCGAGCGAGCCGATGGCGCTGTCCCTCGACGACCTGTCGCCCGAGGCCATGGACGGTTGGTCGGCCTACGTCTTCGGGATCGCCTGGGCCCTGCGCGAGCAGGCCGGTGCCGATCTGGACGACAAGACCGGGTTCGACGTCTTCATCGAGTCCGACGTGCCGGTCGGTGCGGGCCTGTCGTCCAGTGCGGCGATCGAGTGCGGTGTCGCGCTGGCCTTCAACGACCTGTGGGAACTCGGCCTCGACCGGAAGACCCTGGCGCGGGTCGGGCAGTACTCGGAGAACCACGCCGTCGGTGCCCCCACCGGGATCATGGACCAGTCCGCCTCGCTGCTCGGCGAGCAGGACGCCGTCGTGTTCCTCGACTGCCGCACGCTCGACACCGCCGTCGTCGACCTGGCGCTCGAGGCGAACGGGCTCGAGGTCCTGGTGATCGACACCCGCGTCGAACACGCCCACGCGACCGGTGGCTACGCGGCTCGTCGGGCCTCGTGCGAGAAGGGTGCCCAGGTGCTCGGCGTCGAGGCACTGCGTGACGTCAGCGTCGAGGACCTGCCTCGTGCGCAGGAGCTCCTGGACGACGAGACCTTCCGCCGGGTCCGGCACATCGTGACCGAGGACCAGCGCGTCCTCGACACCGTCCGCACACTGCGCGAACAGGGCCCCCGGGCGATCGGTTCCCTGCTCGTCGCGTCGCACGAGTCGATGCGCGACGACTTCGAGATCTCCGTGCCGGAGCTCGACCTGGCCGTCGCGACCGCCGTCGAGCACGGTGCCGTCGGTGCGCGCATGACCGGTGGTGGGTTCGGCGGTGCGGCGATCGCGCTGGTCGACCAGGAGTCACGCGGGGCGATCACCGCCGCCGTCACCGCCGCCTTCGCCGACGCCGGGTTCCGCGAGCCGAACGTGTTCACGGTGCACGCCGCGCAGGGCGCCCGGCGCGACTGACGGCTGCGGCGCGCGCGGTCGCTCGCGCGCTCGACGTTTCGCGCTCAGCGACAGCTCACGCGGCGATCAGCCCGTGGACTGTCGCTCAGCGCGAAAGAACGGCAGCACCCCGACAGCCCCGACCGCCGCGCGCCCCCGTCTGCTCAGCCGAGGTAGTCCGCGTACCGGACATGCTCCACGACGTTCCCGAGCACGAACGGGTGCGTCCGACCGTGCTCCACGGCCCACTCAACCCACGCGGTCTGCGCCGGCATGAGCAGCCACACCACGACGGTGGTCCCGAGCACGGCAGCCAGGGTCAGGCCCATCACGGTGTGCTCGTCGAACCGGGCTGCACCTCGGCGGGCGATCGCGACGACGAACCCGGCGACCGCGAACCCCACCGTCGCGAGCGTCCATCCGGACCAGGGGCCCGACGTGAACGTGTACTCCTGGCCGGCGTGCACGAAGGTCGTCGCCCAGCTCGAACCCGGTGCCTGGAACAGCACGCAGATCGCCACGATGACGATCAGCCACCGGGCGTCCTTGGTCAATTGCGACGGCTCGGGCCGGGCTCGCATCACCGGCGTCGCCTGCAGTCGTTCGTCCCCCATGCCGCGACCGTAGCACCGGCGGAGTGCACTTCGTGAGCAGCAATGGTCGGGTGCGATGACGCCACCCGACCATTGCTGCTCACCATCGCCACGCGACCAGCACGCGAGCGCACGCCGCGCGCGACCGCGCGCTACTTCAGCTGGCGCTCGGCGGCCTCGACGACGTTCTTCATGAGCATCGCGCGGGTCATCGGCCCGACGCCACCGGGTGTCGGCGACAGGAAGCCCGCGACCGACGCGACCGCGGGGTCGACGTCGCCGTGCAGCTTCGCCTTGCCGGTCTCCTCGTTGACCACGCGGGTGATCCCCACGTCGATGACGGCGGCACCGGGCTGGACCCAGTCCGGCTTGACGAGCCCGGCGACCCCGGCCGCGGCGACGATGATGTCGGCGCGACGGCACTCCGCGGCGACGTCGGCGGTCAGCGAGTGCGTCAGGGTCGCGGTCGCCTCGAGCCGCGTGAGCAGCAGGCCGAGCGGCCGTCCGACGGTCAGCCCCTGACCGATGATCGTGACGTGCGCGCCACGGATCGGGATCTCGTACGCGTCGAGCATCGCGACGATGCCCCGCGGTGTGCAGGGCAGCGGTGCGTCGATCGTGCCGGCACCACCGGGCACGGCGAGCACGAGCTCGCCGAGGTTCGTCGGGTGCAGGCCGTCGGCGTCCTTCGACGGGTCCATGAGCTCGAGCATCGGCGTCGGGTCGATGCCCTGCGGCAGCGGGAGCTGCACGATGAAGGCGGTGACCCGGGGGTCGTCGTTCATCTGCAGGATCGCGGCGCGGATGTCGGCAGCGGACGCCGTCTCGGGCAGGTCGATGCGGTGCGAGTCGAGCCCGATCGACGCCGAGTCGCGGTGCTTGCCCGCGACGTAGGACATCGAGCCGGGGTTCGAGCCGACCATGATCGTGCCGAGGCCCGGACGGATGCCGTGCTCGTGCAGGCGGTCGATCCGGCCCCGGAGTTCGTCGAGCGTCCGGGCGGCGAGGGCCGTGCCGTCGATGCGGACGGCACTCCCTTCACCGGCCCAGAGCTCGCGCGGGAGCGCCGCGCTGACCGAACCGCTCACGCGTAGAGCGGGAACGCGTCGGTCAGGACCTTCACGCGGGCCGAGAGCGCTGCGACGTCCGGGTTCGGCATGAGGGTCAGCGCGATGATGTCGGCCACCTCGGTGAACTCGGCGTCGCCGAAGCCGCGGGTCGCCAGCGCCGAGGTGCCGATGCGGACACCCGAGGTGACCATCGGCGGGCGCGGGTCGAACGGCACGGAGTTGCGGTTCACGGTGATGCCGACCTCGTGCAGCAGGTCTTCGGCCTGCTTGCCGTCGACCTCGGACGCGCGCAGGTCGACGAGCACCAGGTGCACGTCGGTGCCGCCGGTGAGCACGTCGATGCCCGCGGCCTTGGCGTCGTCGGCGGTCAGACGGGCGGCGAGGGCCTGGGCGCCGCGGATCGTGCGCTCCTGACGGTCCTTGAACTCAGGGGTGCCGGCGAGCAGGAACGCGGTGGCCTTCGCGGCGATCACGTGCATGAGCGGGCCGCCCTGCTGGCCCGGGAAGACCGCGGAGTTCAGCTTCTTGAACAGGGTCTCGTCGTTCGACAGGATGATGCCCGAGCGGGGGCCACCGAGGGTCTTGTGGACCGTCGACGAGACGACGTGGGCGTGCGGGACCGGGGACGGGTGCAGCCCGGCGGCGACGAGGCCGGCGAAGTGCGCCATGTCGACCCAGAGCTTCGCGCCGACCTCGTCCGCGATCTCGCGGAACTTCGCGAAGTCGAGCTGGCGGGGGTACGCGGACCAGCCGGCGATCAGGACCTTCGGCTGGTGCTCGATGGCCTTCGCGCGGATGTCGTCGTAGTCGACCTCGAACGTCTCGGGGTCGACGCCGTACGCCACTGCGTTGTAGATGCGGCCGGAGAAGTTGAGCTTCATGCCGTGGGTCAGGTGACCGCCGTGCGCGAGCTCGAGGCCGAGGATGGTGTCGCCGGCCGAGGCGATGGCATGCAGGACGGCCGCGTTCGCGGTCGCGCCGGAGTGCGGCTGCACGTTCGCGTACTCGGCACCGAAGAGCGCCTTGGCACGGTCGATGGCGAGCTGCTCGGCGACGTCGACGTACTCGCAGCCGCCGTAGTAGCGCTTGCCCGGGTAGCCCTCGGCGTACTTGTTGGTGAGCACGGAGCCCTGCGACTCGAGCACGGCGCGCGGCACGAAGTTCTCGGACGCGATCATCTCGAGGGTGTCGCGCTGGCGGCCGAGCTCCTGCTGCAGGACGGCGGCGATCTCGGGGTCGACCTCGGCGAGCGGGGCGTTGAAGGCGGCGCGGGCGGCGGCCTGCTCGGCCACCTCGGCCTCCTCGGAGACGAACGGGGGCAGATCGGCAATGGACACGGGACTCCTACGGTGTGCGGACGACCAGCTGGTCGCACTCGGACGGTCGGTCGGTGCAGCCCAGGCGTACGGCCGCGCACCGTGTCTTTGTCGCTCCCCGATGGTGACCCATCCAACGCCAGTCGCGACCTGACGATCGTACCGAGCCACCGCACCCTGTGTCACCCTGGATGCATGACGCTGCTCTCGCCCGACGTGGACGAACGGACCACCACGGACGAACGGACCAGTGCGCGGGCGGACACCCCGTGGGTCACGGTGGTGTGGGACGACCCGGTGAACCTGATGTCGTACGTCACCTACGTCTTCCAGCGGCACTTCGGGTTCTCACGCGAGCAGGCCGAGCGGCTCATGCACCAGGTGAACGACGACGGCCGGGCGATCGTGGCGACGGGCCCGCGTGAGTCGATGGAGGCCCACGTGCAGTCCATGCACGGCTACGGGCTGCAGGCGACCGTCGACAAGGCCCCCGAAGCGTGATCCCGTTCGTCCGCCGCACCGACGGCGTCCACCTCGGCCTGTCCTCCGGCGAGCGCGACCTGCTCGCCTCGCTCACCGAGCAGCTGCAGCAGGTGCTCGGCGGCGACCTGTCCACTGACCCGATCAGCGAACGGATGTTCCCGGATGCTTATCCTGGCGACGACGAGGCGAGCGCGGAGTTCCGGAAGTACACGCAGTCCGACCTGCTCACGCAGAAGACGACGAACGCCTCGATCGTGCACGACTGGCTGACGGGCACCCGCGACGGTTCGCTCGACGCCGAGGACGAGCAGGCGTGGCTCCGCACCCTCACCGACCTGCGGCTGACGATCGCCGACCGGCTGGGCATCGAGGACGCCGACGACGAGGAGCGCTCGGTCGAGGCCGACGCGGGCGTCGGCCTGCGCGACGTCTACGACTGGCTCGGCTACGTGCAGGAACACCTGGTCGTCACGCTCACGTCGCGCTGACGGCCCACGGCCTGGAGGCTCGGATCACCTCCGGTGCGGCGGGTCACCCCAGCAGGTCGTCGCGGTGGGCTCGCGCCCAGTCGGCCAGGCTCCGGGGTGCGGTGCCGGTGATGCGCAGGACGTCGTCGCTCATCACGTCGACGCCGTCGAGGCCGCGGCGGACGACCCGGCCGAACTGCTGCCGGAGCCCCTCGGCCTGCCACGCGGGCACGCCGCTCAGGCGCAGCACACCGGCGTAGACCCGGCTCGGCAGGTGCAGGGCGCGCACGGGTCGGCCGAGCCCGGTGGCGAGCGCGGCGGCGACACCCCGCGCGTCGAGCAGATCCGGCCCGGTGAGCACCGGTTCGGTGCCGTCGTGGCCGTCCTCCGTCAGCACCCGGGCGGCGGTCCGGGCGATGTCCTCGGTGTCGATCCAGCCGATCGCCCCGCGGCCCGTGGTGTGCGGGAACCACCCCCGTCGGATCGCCGGGGCCGAGGGCTGCACGTTCGTCATGAACGACGAGGGGTGCAGGATCGTCCACGCCAGCCCGCTCTCGCGCACCAGCCGGTCGATGTGCCAGGCGGCGCTCGCCCACGACATCGGGGAGTGCTCGGCGGCGTCCCCGCCCGACAGCTGCACGATCCGGCCGATCCCTGCACGCTGCGCCGCACGGACCCCGGTGGTGCCCTGCTCGCGCTGCCGCTGGCTGACCGGCGTCACGAGGAAGAACCGGTCGACCCCGTCGAGCGCCGCGGTGAGCGCGTCCTCGTCGTCCAGGTCGGCCAGACGGCCGTCGATGCCCCGCGCCTGGAGCGCGTCGACCTGTTCGGGCCGTCGGACCACGGCACGCACCGTCACCCCGGCCGCCCGCAGCAGCTCCGCAGTCTTGCCCCCGACGTCCCCGGTCACGCCGGTGACCGCCACGATCTCGCCCATGTCTGCTCCTCGTTCCGCTGACCCGTTCTGGTATCAGTTTCCTGATACCAGAACGTACGCCGGTACGATCGCCCCGTGCCCCAGGAACTCCCAGCCCCGCGCGACGACGTCGACGGCATCGTGGCGTGGACGGTGATCCGGGCCGCACGGAGGCTCTCCCGCCGGCTCGCAGCCGAGCTGGCGCCGCTCGGGTTGACGCCCGTGGAGTTCGGGGCGCTCATCCAGCTCGCGACAGCGGGCGAGCTCAGCCAGGCCGACCTGGCGCGGGCGGTCGGCGTCCGACCGCAGAGCATGACGACGCTCGTCGGGGGGCTCTCGACGCGGGGACTCGTGGAGCGGGGCGCCGCACCGGGCCGGGGACGGGCCTCCCGGATGCGGCTGACCGACCAGGGCGAGGCGCTGCTGGCACGCGCCCACCCGATCGTCCGGGCGAGCAACGCGTGGTTCGGCGACGGTGCGGAAGCGATCTCGGCGACCCTGCTTCCGCTGCTCGAGCCGGACGCGGGCGACGACGGGTCCGCCGTTCCCTGAGCGATATCAGAAGGTAAACTTGCAAGGTGGGCTGGTGACGGACTAGCCTCCGGGGCGTGACCGACGCACCGGAGACCGACCCGACCGACCTGGCCGACGCCGTGCTGACGATGCACGGACGCCTGCGGCGGTCGTTGCTGGCCTCGAAGTCGGACGACGTCACGGCGTCGCAGACCGCCGCCCTCGGACGCCTGCTGCGGCACGGGCCGGCCACCATCGCCGACCTGGCGCGAGCCGAGGGTGTCCGACCGCAGTCGATGGGCGCGACCGTCCAGGCCCTCGTCGACCTCGGCCTGGCCGAGCGGCAGGCCGACCCGACGGACGGCCGACGGGCGATCGTCAGCGCGACGGCGGCCGGTCGGGACGCCCGCCAGACCGCCTGGGCCGCGCGGAACCACGAGCTCGCCGAGCGGCTCGCGACCCTGCCCGAGGCGGACCGCCGCGTCGTCGCGCGGGCGATGGACCTGCTCGGGCCGATCGTCGATCCCTGACCCGCACCCCTCGCCCAGTCCTGCAACCGGAAGAAGCGCTCTCACGTCCACCACCACGACCCCCGACACGACCACGGGCAACGGCTTCGGCCCGAAGCTCCTCATCCCGGTGCTCGTCGGGCCCCTGCTCAACCCGATCAACACCACGATGGTGTCCGTCGCCCTCACCCCGATCTCCCGCGACCTGGGCATCGGTGCGGCGCAGGCGATCTGGCTCGTCGCGGCCCTGTACCTGGCGAGTGCGATCGCGCAGCCCACGATGGGCAAGCTCGCCGACCGGTTCGGCCCGAAGAAGGTGTTCCTGACCGGGCTCGTCATCGTCGGGATCGCCGGGGTGGTGCCCGAGGTCCTGACCGGGTTCGGCGGCGCCGTGTTCGCCCGGGTGCTCATCGGCATCGGGACGTCGTCGGCGTACCCGGCGGCACTCACCACCCTCCGGCAGCACTCCGCCCGGATCGGGAAGCCGACGCCGCCGCTCGTGCTCGGGGCGCTGTCGATCACGTCGCTCGTGTCCGCCGCCGCCGGCCCACCGCTCGGCGGGGCGCTCATCGCCGCGTTCGGCTGGCACGCGATCTTCCTGGTGAACGTGCCGCTCGCGGTGTTCGGCATCGTCGTGGCGACGCTCTGGCTGCCGTCCGACCGGCTGCGTCCACGAGACGACGCCGAGCTGCCGGTGCTGCAGGCGCTCGACCCGCTCGGCATGGTGCTGATGACCGGGACCGTCTCGGCGCTGCTCGTCTTCCTGCTCGACCTGTCCGCCGGGCTGTGGTGGCTGCTCGCGGTGGCCGTCGTGCTGCTCGTCGCCCTGGTGGCGTGGGAGCTGCGGGCCGTGCGACCGTTCGTCGACGTGCGGCTGCTCGCCCGGAACGGCGCATTGTCGCGCACGTACGGCCGCCTGTTCCTGACGTACCTGCTCGCCTACACGATGACCTACGGGTTCTCGCAGTGGGTGCAGGACGTCGCGGGCTACCCGAGCGACGTCGCCGGGTACATCCAGCTGCCGGCCGCGATCGTCGCCGGGGTGGCCTCGTTCGTGGTCGCACGCAAGACCGCGATCCGCGGGCCGCTCGTCGTCGCCGCACTGGTGCCGATCGTCGGCGGTGTGCTCCTGCTCTTCCTGCACACCGGGTCGCCCGTCGTCCTGCTCGCCCTGACCCCGGCGCTGTTCGGGGTGCCGCAGGCCCTGGCGTCGGTGTCGAACCAGGCGGCGCTGTACCGGCTCGTCCCCGCGGAGTACATCGGCACCGCGGCCGGACTGTCGCGCACCGCGGTGTACATCGGGGCGATCGCGGCGTCCTCGCTCATCGGTGGCGTGTTCGGCCAGGCCCCGACGACGCCGGACCTGCACGTGCTGGCGTGGGTGATCCTCGGCGTCGCGGTGCTCCTGACCGTGCTGACCCTGGCCGACCGTCGCCTGCGGGACACCGACGCCCGCGCCGCCGCCGCTGCGCCCGCGCCGGCATCCACGCCCGCGCCCGCACCCGCAACCGCACCCGCACCCGACGCCGAGTGAGCAGAAGATGACGGGTCGCACCCCCGCACCCGACGTCTTCTGCTCACTCGGCGGCCTCCGGACGTCCTGGAGCACCTCGCCACCCGCGGACCGGTAGCGTCGCGGGCATGGCGAACGGCGGCGGGTTCAGCAGCGACACCAAGGCAGGCGCGATCTGGAACGTGGTGATCTGCGGCATCCTCTGCATCGGCATCCCGATCGCGGCGATCGTCAACGCCGACCGGGGCTCCGCGTACGTCGGCATCGGCATCGCGGCGACGGTCCTGGCCTTGTGCATGGAGGTCTACTTCGTCCGTCGTCTGCTCGCGCGCCGGCGCTGACGCCGGGCGCGCCACCGCCGCTGCGCCCGCCGCCTGACGCTTCGTGAGCACAAATGGTCGAGTCGCCGCGGCGCGCTCGACCATTCCTGCTCACAAAGCACGTCCCCCGCGGCCGGTACCCTGATCCGGTGACCGACCCGACCCCCACGCACTGGACCCTGACGCTCGTCTGCGACGACCAGCCCGGGATCGTGCACGCCGTCTCCGGAGCGATCGTCGCCGCCCAGGGCAACATCACCGAGTCGCAGCAGTTCTCCAGCGCCGACACGAACACGTTCTTCATGCGCCTGCAGGTGATGGCGCCGGTGGACCGCGCCGCCTTCGAGGCCGCACTCGCCCCCGTCGCCGCCCGCTACGACGCCCGCGTCCAGCTCGACGTCGTCGGTCGTCCGCTGCGCACCCTCGTGCTCGTGTCGAAGGCGGGCCACTGCCTGAACGACCTGCTCTACCGGCAGCGCGGCGGACAGCTGCCGATCGAGGTCCCCCTCGTGCTGTCGAACCACGCGGACCTGTCCGAGCTCGCCGCGTTCTACTCCGTGCCGTTCGAACACCGCCCGGTCACCGACGCCGAGTCGAAGGAGCAGATGGAGCGGCGCGTGCTGCAGGCGGTGGAGGAGGACGACATCGAGCTCGTCGTCCTCGCCCGCTACATGCAGATCCTGTCGCCCGAACTCTGCGCCGCACTCGAGGGGCGTGCCGTGAACATCCACCACTCGTTCCTGCCCGGCTTCAAGGGCGCGAACCCGTACCGGCAGGCGCATGCCCGCGGGGTGAAGCTCATCGGTGCGACCGCGCACTTCGTGACGAGCGACCTCGACGAGGGCCCGATCATCGAGCAGAACGTCGTCCGCGTCGACCACACCAAGGAACCGGCCGAGCTGGTGTCCATCGGGCAGGACGAGGAGTCCCGCACGCTCACCCAGGCGGTGCGCTGGATCGCGGAGGACCGCGTCCTGCTCGACGGCGCCCGCACCATCATCTTCAAGTAGGCAGCACCATGACCAACGCCCCGCAGTCCCCCGTCGACTGGGAATCGGTCCCCGACCCGGCAGCCGTCCGGCAGCCGCGTCGGCGGTTCGAGGCCTGGATGATCCTGCGGATCGCCGTGATGGTGTTCGGCCTGCTGTCCCTGGCCTTCTGGGGCTACTGGTCGTGGCAGCTCCCGCTCCCCGGCTACCTGTTCATGGTCGGGGCTCCCCTGTTCGCCGCGGTCGTCTGGTACTTCTTCCGGTCGCCGCGCTCCCCGATCGAGACCGACATCGTCGGCAAGACCATCGTCGAGGTCGCCCTGGTCGTCGCCGCAGGCGCGACCTGGATCTCCATCGGCCACCCGGTCGTCGGCATCGTCTTCATCGTGATCGCCGCCCTGAGCGGCGTGATCGCGTTCCGCAAGGAGACCGCATGAGCACCACGGGCCTCCAGACCGGCCAGGAGGCCCAGCGCACGCTGGTCCGCGCAGCCCGCGTCGTCGACGCGGCCGGCACCACGGCCGACGGCTGGGTCCTGGTCGTCGGCGACACGATCCACGCGACCGGCTCCGGCCCCGAGGCCCCCGCGGCCGACCGGGTCATCGACCTGGGCGACGCGGTCCTGACGTCCGGCTTCGTGGACCTGCACGGACACGGTGGGGCGACCGAGGCGTACGAGGACGACTCGTTCGACCGTTCGCTCGCGATGCACCGTTCGCACGGCACGACCCGCTCCGTCCTGTCGCTCGTCGCGAACCCGGTCCCCGCGCTCGCGGCGTCGCTGGCCCACGTCCGCGCCGTGATGGCGACCGACCCGCTCGTGCTCGGCGTGCACCTGGAGGGGCCGTTCCTGTCCCCGCACAACAAGGGCGCCCACAACGAGTCGTTCCTGATCGAGCCGACCCCCGCCGCGGTCGACGCCCTGCTCGAAGCGGGCGAGGGCGTCATCCGCCAGGTCACGATCGCGCCCGAGCTGCCCGGAGCGCTCGACGCCGTCCGCCACTTCGTCGACGCCGGCGTCGCGGTCGCCGTCGGCCACACAGTCGGCACGTACGACCAGGCGCGGGCAGCCTTCGACGCCGGGGCGACGATCCTGACCCACGCCTGCAACGCGATGCCCGGGCTGCACCACCGCGCTCCGGGGCCGATCGGCGCCGCCGTGTCGGACGACCGTGTGACGCTCGAGCTCATCCTGGACGCCGTGCACGTGCACCCGGTCGTGGCGGACACGCTCTTCCGGGCGACGCCGGGTCGGGTGGCGCTGATCACCGATGCGATGGGTGCCGCCGGCGCTGCGGACGGCTCGTACCGGCTCGGGTCGCTCGACGTCACGGTGACCGACGGCGTCGCACACGTGGCGGGGACGGAGACCATCGCGGGGTCGACGCTGACGCAGGACGTGGCGCTCCGCAACGCGGTCTCGCTCGCCGGGCGGACCCTGCCCGAGGCCGTGGCGGCGCTGACGAGCGTGCCGGCCGGCGCGCTGGGGCTCGGCGACCGTCTGGGTCGGCTGGCGCCGGGGTTCGCCGCCGACATGGTGGCGCTGACGCCGTCGCTCGAGGTCGAGCGCGTCTGGGGCGGCGGGCGCGAGCTGCGCTGAGCACGCACGGCTCGCTCGGACACGTCACGGTAGGTCGGTCGGGCGGGGGTTGAGGGGCTCACCGAACCGTGGGGCCCGGCCCGGGACGCAGTGCCCGTAGATGGACACGTCCGCATGGGACTCGTACGCCTGGAACAGGACGGCGAAACCGTCCCCTGCCGTCCCACCGAGGTAGCCGTTCGGGTAGCTGACGACGGTGCGCTCGGGCGTCAGCGTGTCGTCGTGCTGCACGCGGGCTCCGTCGTACCCGATCGCAGCGAGCGCCTTCGTGACGCGCTGGGCGACCTGGTCGGGCGTGCCCGGGAGCGGGAGCCTGCGTGCGGCCGAGTACGAGTACTGGGCGGCTTCCTGGTCGCCGGTGCCGCAGATGAACCACGCGGGTTCGTCGTCGCCCCAGCCGTCCTGCCCGACGACCGAGCGCACGGCGGCGAAGATGTCCAGGACGTCCTGGTGCGACTGTTCGACGTTCATCGACGTGTCCTTCTGCATCGGGGAGTCCGGGGCGGGGCCGGTGCACCCGGTCAGGAGTGCGGTGACCACCAGGGCTCCGGCGAGTGCCGCCCACGACCGTTCAGAGCGTCGGGTCACCGGTGCCCCCGGTCTGCCAGCCGTACATGAGCCAGTCGTCCTTGGTCTGCTGCCGCATCCGGTCGAAGGGGCGGCCTCGCTCCGGGATCTCGTCCCCGTGTCCCATCGCCGCTCGTGCAGCGTTGTGCTGGGCGGTGGTCCCGTTGTCGAAGTACGAGTACCGGCCGTCGTCGTCATCGCCGTCGTAAGGCCCGTGGCGGGTGACGCCGTGCAGGGTGTCCGACCCACGGCCCTCGGTCTCGGAGCTGAACGCGTGCGCGTCCCACGTGGACTCGGTCGGGTCACGCCGACCGGACAGGTTCTGCCCGGTGACGGCCCAGCCGTCCTTCGCGCCCTGGCTGGCGAAGACCTGCCCCTCGGGCACGTGCAGCATGGACGCGTTCGGTACGGCGTCCGTCACACCGGCCGAGCCGAGCAGCACCACGTGGTCGGCGTGGGTCTCCGTCAGGGCGATGGTCGCCACGGTCGTCCCGTAGGAGTGCCCCATGACGGTCAGGTCGGCGTCCCGCCCGGCGGCCGCTCGTGCCGCGTGGAACCCGTCGAGGTCGGCGACGAGTCGCTCGGCGCCCGCTCGCGCGCGGTCGTTCGCCAGGACGGACCGGAACGACGGGTCGTCGGCCATCGGCGGGTGGTAGCCGATCCAGGACAGGACGGCCACGTCGCCCGCGCGGGCACCGGACACCCGAACCTGCGCAGCACGCATGCCGATGGCGATCGCTCCGTAGTCCTGCACCGTGCCGTCCTGGTACGTCGCGGTGTTCATGCCCGGCACGATGACGCTGACGTGCGTGGCACGGTCGAGGTCACCCGCGACGATCTGCGCGAGCGGGGGACGGTCGTCGACGAGTGCCACCAGCGAGACCGGTGTCGTGGCGAGGGTGTCCTGGATGTTCCGGTAGGCGTCGCGCTGCCGTTCCCAGACGAGCAGCTGCTCCCGTGCCGTCGCCGCTTCGGCCGGGTTCCGGGCGGCGTCGTGCCGCCCGCGCCAGTGGCGGACCTGCTTGCGGGCGTGTGCGAGCCGGTCAGCCAACACCGTCGTGTTCGCCCGCGCCCGCGCCCAGGAGGCGACACCGTTCAGGTTGCCGATGACCGCCGGCATCGCCGCGACGAACGCCCGCTGGACCGCGGACGGCACACCGTCGACGCCCGACATCGCCTGCCACCACCCGGCCACGTGCGCAGGGTCGAGTCCGGCGAGCCGCTTGGCGACCCGTGCGTCGTCACCGAGCGCGGCGACGGTCTCCGGGTCGAGGGTGCCGAGCCAGGTGAGGAACTGCCCGTCGCTCATCGCGGACACGACCGTGGCGGAGACCAGCTTGCCGAGCACCGACCGGTCCTCGAGCGCGGAGGACGCCGCTCGGTCGGCTGCGGCTCGGCGGGCGACGAGCTCGTCCCACTGCGCCGTCAGCCGAGCGTCCAGCGCTGCCAACCACTCGCCGCTGCGCTCCAGCTGCTGCAGGAGCGCACGGTCCGACTCGACCGCATCCGGTCCGGACGCCACCACGGTGGCATCGCGGATCGCCCGCTGGTTGGCCGCGATGTCGTCCGCGGTGTTCCGCCGGGTCGTCTGCAGGCTCGCGGCGTCGTCCTGGATCTCCCGCACCTGGCGTGCGTAGGTGGCGAGTGCGGCCGACGCCGCGTCCAGCCGCGCCGCGACGCGCTGGGCACTCGCCGGCATCGCCGCCGCCGTCACGAGGAACCGCTGTTGCGCCCGCCCCGCCCAGCCGGACGCCGCGTGCTCCGCGGCGACGAGCACGTGCCGGGCGCCGTCACGGACCGCGTCCGAGTGGTCGTCGTGCCGACGGGCGATCCGCTGGATGCCGTCCGGGTCGCCCGCGACCGGGTCCGCGCTCACCGGACCCGCCGGGCGAGGTCGGCATCCGCACGCAGGACCGCTTCGGCGGCGGCGGTCACGTACTCGCGCAGCGTGTCCGCGTCGTCACCGAGGGAGCGGATCATCGCGTCGTGCGCCCTGGCCGACGCGACGAACGCGGACTCGACAGCCCCCGAGCCGAACGCGCCGCCGTCCGAACCGGACAACGGGCGCTCAGAGCGGAGGTCGGTGACCGCCTGCCCCGCCGCTCGTGCGACCGCCTGCATGGTCGGCAGGTCGACCGTCAGATCCCCCATGGTGCCCCCTCGTGTTCCCCGAGGAGGTCAACATATCACCGCTGAAGTACGGCGTGTCAACCGGTGTTCAGCGGTCGATCGGGCGCCCCCGCTCCCCGCTCGCCCAGCCCGTGTCCGCCGTGTCCCCGACCCGCAGGGACAACGTGCCGCCCCGCGTCACGAAGGACGCCGGCACCCAGGACCGCTCGTGCGTCCACCCGTTCAACCGGGCGCCGTGCACGTACGGCTCGGTCCCCGAGGACCGGATGACGATCCGCTCGCCGCTCGAGCGCCGGATGTCGACCGTGCTGAACGTCGGGCTGCCGATGAGCATCTCCGCTCGCCCGGGCGTCTGCGGGAAGAGGCCGATCGAGGCGAAGACGTACCAGGCGCTCATGGTGCCGAGGTCGTCGTTGCCCGGCAGGCCGCCTGGGCCGGTCGAGTAGGCGTCGTCCACGACCTGCCGCACGGTCTCCTGCGTCTTCCAGGGCTTGCCGAGCGCGTTGTACATCCACGGCGTGTGGATGTCGGGCTCGTTCGTCGGGTCGAACTTCGTGGCGTCGCCACCGGTCACCGCGAACGCACCGGTGCTGTCGTGGAAGAAGTCGTCGAGCCGTGCGACCGTGGCGTCGTCACCGCCGAGCGCGCTCGACAGTCCCTGCACGTCCTGCGGCACGAGCCAGGTGTACTGCGCGCTGGTGCCCTGTGCGAACCCGGTGCCGGTCGAGGGCGACCAGTCGGGCGTCCACGAACCGTCGGCCTGCCGCGCGGCCTGGTACCCGACGCCGGCGTTGAAGGTGTTCTTCCAGTAGGACCCACGCTCCGCGAACATCCGGGCGTCGGAGCGCAGCCCGAGGGAACCGGCCCAGTACCCGAGCGCGCTGTCGGAGATCGAGTCCTCGAGGGTCTCGGCCGCACCGCCCCAGCAGGAGCAGTCGTCGTTCGCCGCGTACTGCCGCTCCAGGTACTCGTCGAGTGCGGGCCGCTGCGCCAGGCACTGCCCCGGGCACCCGATGTCGCTCTCGGCGTCCGCGTTCTCGACCGTCGCCTGGCGCTTGAGCGAGGCGTAGGCGGCCCGGACGTCGAAGTTCCGGACGCCCATGGCGTACCAGGTGGCGAGCGTCGCGGCCGAGGGGTCTCCGGTCATCACGTGCGTCGGCGCTCCGAGGTGCAGCCACCGGTCCCACACGCCGCCGTTCTGCTCGGCGAACCGCAGCATCGACTGCGCCATGTCCCCGGCGACGTCCGGCCGCAGCAGCGCCAGCAGCTGGATCTGCGCCCGGTACTGGTCCCACCCGGAGTACGTGCCGTAGACGGCCCGGTGTCCGCGGTCCATCCGGTGCACCCGCAGGTCGGGCCCGAGGTAGCGCCCGTCGCGGTCGTTCAGCGTGTTCGGCTGCATGAGTGCGTGGTAGACCGACGTGTACAGCTGGGTGGTCCGGTCAGCCGTGCCGCCACCGACGCGCAGGCGCGACAGTTCACGGTTCCAGGAGGCCCGTGTGCCGGCCGCCACGCTGGCGACGGTCGAGCGCTTGGTCACCTCACCGTCACGGTTGGCGACCGCTCCGGCCGCGCTCACGTACGAGATGCCGATCTTCGCCTGCACCGTCGCTCCGCGACGCGCATCGAACCCGACCCACGCGCCGGAGCCGCGTCCGGCGCGGTCGGCGCCGGTCAGGTAGCCCTCCCCACCGGAGGAGGACGTGCCTCCAGCCTGGACCGTGCCGTCCTTCCAGGTGCCGGTGCTCGCGAACGCCGTGTCGAAGGTCGCGGTGAAGTAGAGGCGGTAGTAGCTGCGGCGGTCCGGGTTGGTGGCGCCGCCGCCGTTCGCGCGGCGGCTGCAGAAGCCGCCGGTCAGGACGCTGCCGCTGACCGTGCGGGTGCGGGGGTCGACGCGGGTGATCGCGGCCTCGCTGCCGTTGATCGAGTTCGACGTGCGGAAGAGCAGGTTCGCGTCCTTGCCGGCCGGGAACGTGAACGCGCCGACGCCGGCACGGGTGGTCACGGCCAGGTCGGTGCGGACGCCGTTGTCGAGCGTGACGCCGTAGCGGCCGGGGCTGGCGGACTCCTGGTCGTGGGAGTACCCGGCGGCGTAGACGGCGTCCTTCGAGTCGGCGGACGGCGAGGTCGTGACCGGGGTCGTGACCGGCATGATCGGCACGTCACCGGCAGCCCCGGGAGCACACCCGGCACCGTTCAGGTGCGTCAGGCTGAAGCCGCGCAGCCGGTTCACGTCGTACGAGTAGCCGTTCGCGACCGGGGTCGACGTCTGGTCGCCCGCGGTGCCCGTGGGACTCCACTGCATCATGCCGAACGGCGCGGTGGCCCCGGGCCAGGTGTTGCCGTTGTTGCTCGTGCCGATGAAGGGGTCGACGTACCGCGCGGGATCGCTGACGGTGCGCCCGGCCTGCGTCGAGGGCGTGGCCACGGCCGGCGCGGCGACGATCGCCGTGCCCAGCAGTGCGGCGATCGTGGCCACCGCGGCGAGCGGGAGCGGACGGACGAGCGGGCGACGGTGCACGCGAGATCGGTTCACATCGGTGACGCTAGCCCCCTCGGACGGGGGACGCCGCCCGCGTCACCGAGCGCTCTCCCGCTGTTCACGTCGGATTCGGCGACGGGCCCGGCCCCGCCCGGTCAGACGACGGTGCGAGCGGCGACCGCGTCGACGAAGGTGCGGACCCGCTGCCGGAACACCGGGTCGGTGGCGGTCCCGCGGACGGGCACGACGTGCAGCCGCCGGTCACCACGTCGCAGCGCCGGCCCGACGAACACCCCCTCGGCGACGTCCGGCGCGGTGGCCGACCAGAGCGTCGAGCGAGCGCCGTCCTCCGCGGTCCGGGCCATGCTGCGGGCGATCATGCCGCCGAGGCGCTGCGCGAGGGTCTCGGCCTGGTCGTTCATCCCCGTCGCCGCGATGCCAGGGTGTGCGATGACCGAGCGGACGTCCGAGCCGGCCGCGCGGAGCCGCTCACCGAGGTCGAGCGCGAGCGCCGTCGCCGCCGTCTTCGAGTCGGTGTACACGGCGAGCTGCGAGTAGTCGCTCGGATCGTCGACCCCGCCCGGTGCGGGCACGCGGCGGGTGCGCTGCGACAGGTTCGACCCGACGAGGACGACCCGGGGCGACGGTCCGCCGAGCACCGGGAGCATCGCGTCGGCGAGCACGGCCGGCCCGACGACGTTGGTGGCCCAGGTGCGTTCGATGCCCTCGTCGGTCAACCCGAACGCGCCCAGCGTCGCGCCGGCGTTGTTGACGAGGGCGTCCACGACGATGCCGTCCGCCACGAGCTGCCGGGCGAACGCCGTGACCGAGGCGACCGACGCGGTGTCGACGACCCGCGCCTCCAGGCCGACGGGCAGGACGCGAGCCGCCTTGTCGGGGTTGCGCACCGCCGCGATGACGCGTGCTCCGGCGGCTGCGAGTCGGGTCGCGACCACCAGCCCGAGTCCGCCGGTCGCGCCGGTGACCACCACGGTCCGGCCGTGCTGGTCGGGCATCGCGGACGGTTCCCACTCGAAGGTGTCCATGGTCGTCTCCTGCTCACTCGTCGTGTGGAATCGGATGATCCATCCGGAACGGTAGCACAAGCGGATAGAGTGTCCGAATGACGATCGCGATGGCCCGACCCGAAGCGCTGCGCTCCGATGCGCAACGCAACCGGACCGCGCTGCTCGACGTCGCCCGGTCGTTCCTCGAGCGGGGCGAGCAGCCGCTCCTCAACGCCGTTGCACACGAGGCCGGTGTGGGTGTCGGGACCGCCTACCGGCACTTCCCGTCGCAGCAGCACCTGCTCGAGGCGCTCGCGATCGATGCGCTCGAGGACATGCTCGACCTCGTCCGTGTCGCCGTCGCGCTGCCCGACGCGGTGGACGCGCTCCGGGGGGTCGTGACGGCTGCGTTCCGGAGCATGGTCGACGACGCGGCCCTCGGCGACCTCCTGACGAACGGCGGGTTCTCGTGCGCTGACACCGCGGCGCTCGCGGGCGACCTGGTCGAGTCCGTCGACGCGTTGCTCGCACGGGCACGGGCCGAGGGGCTCGTGCGTGCCGATGTCGACGCGGACGACCTGCGACGACTGCTGTGCGGGATGCGGGCAGCCGCCGTGGCGGGTGGCTCCCGGGTGCACGACCCCGAGCGCTACGTCGAGGTGCTGCTGGCGGGCCTCCGCCCGGCCTGACCACCGCCCTCGCGCCCCGCGTGCCTCGCTGTCAGGATGGGCGCATGAGCGTCATGGTGTCCGTCTTCGATGCGTACCGGTCCCGCACGAGCGAGAAGTACACGGCCTACCCGCCGGACGTGCTCCCCATGTTCGTCGCCGAGATGGACAGCATGCTCGCCGAACCGATCCGCGACGCCCTGGTCACCGCGGTGACGAACGGCGACACCGGGTACGTCGGGCACGGACGGGCCCTGCCCGAGGCGTTCGCCGACTTCGCCGAGAGCCGGTGGGCATGGCGGGTCGACCCCGACCTGGTCCGCACCACCACGGACGTGTCGGTCGCGGCGGTCGAGGTGCTGCGCCGGGTCATCGAGCCGGGCGACCAGGTCGTCATCATGCCGCCCGTGTACCCGCCGTTCTGGGAGTACGTGTCCGAGGCCGGCGGCACCGTCACCGAGGTCCCGCTGCTCGCCCCCGCAGGCCCGGCCGACCCCTTCGACACCACGGCCGGCTGGCGGATGGACCTGGACGGTATCGCACAGGCGTTCGCCGACGGAGCCCGCACGGTGCTGCTCTGCAACCCGCACAACCCCCTCGGCCTGGTGCACGACCGCTCGTCGCTCGTCGCACTCGCGAAGCTGGCCGCCGAGTGGGGCGCCGTCGTGGTGTCCGACGAGATCCACGCGCCGCTCGTGCACGCCGACGCGGTGTTCACGCCGTTCCTGGAGTCCTGCCCCGAGGCCGCGTCGCTCGGTGTCGCCCTGACGAGTGCGAGCAAGGCCTGGAACCTCGCCGGCACGAAGTGCGCGATGATGATCGGCGCCTCGGAGCGGGCCCGCGCCTGGTTCGACGGACTGCCGACCGAGGTCGTCGAGCGCACCGGCATCCTCGGCTACACGGCGAGCGTCGCGGCCTTCAGCGAGGGCGGGCCGTGGCTGGCGTCACTGCTCACCGAGCTCGCGGCGAACCGGCGCACCCTGGCCGAGCGGATCGGCGACGTGCTGCCCGGCGCCGAGTACCGGCAGCCGCAGGCGTCGTACCTGGCGTGGCTCGACCTGCGGGCGCTGCCGTGGGGCGACGACCCCGCAGCGGAGCTCGTCGACCGGGCGAAGGTGGCGCTCGGCTCCGGCCCGGCGTTCGGACGGCAGGGCCGGGGCTTCGCGCGGCTGAACTTCGGGTGCTCGGCGGAGACGCTCGACGAGGGACTCAGCCGCCTCGCCGCAGCCGCCAGGGGCTGAACCCGAGCCAGACGCCTACTCGAACCGCTGCCAGGCCGGCTTGTTGGCGTACGTGTAGCGGTAGTAGTCGGCGAGCTGCAGCCCGGCAGCGGCTTCCTCGTCGACGACGACGGTCGCGTGCTCGTGCAGCTGCAGGGCCGAACCGGGCACGAAGGAGCTGAGCGGCCCCTCGATCGCAGCGGCGACAGCGGCCGCCTTCGACGGGCCCTGGGCGACGAGGACGAGCTCGCGGGCCTCGAGGATGGTGCCGAGCCCCTGCGTCATGCAGTGCGTCGGGACCTGCTCGGGCGAGTCGAAGAAGCGCGCGTTCGCGTCACGGGTCGACGGCGCGAGGGTCTTGATGCGGGTACGCGAGGCGAACGACGACGTCGGCTCGTTGAACCCGATGTGGCCGTTGGCCCCGATGCCGAGGATCTGCACGTCGATCCCGCCCGCGGCACGGATCGCGGCGTCGTACTCCTTGGCCGCGAACTCCAGGTCGGCGGCACGGCCGTCCGGCACCCGCACGCGCGAGGCGTCGAAGCCGAGCGGCGCCACGACGTCGCGGGCGATCACGGCCGCGTACGACTCGGGGTGCTCGAGCGGGATGCCGACGTACTCGTCGAGGGCGAACCCACGGGCCTCGGCGAACGAGATCTCGCCCGCCTGCACCCGGCGCTGCAGGTCGGTGTAGATGCCCTGCGGGCTGGATCCGGTGGCGAGACCGATGACGGCGGACGGCTTCTTGGCGACGACGGACGCGATCTTGGCCGCGGCGACGCGACCGACCTCGTCCGGCGTGGGCAGGATGATGATCTCCACACGGCAAGCCTACTGGTCATGACCAGTCTGCGACAGGGGTCGCATGGGTAGCGTGGAGGCATGCCGACCCCCGACTTCGTCCTGTCCCTGCGCGAGAAGATCGGCACGGCACCGCTCTGGCTGTCGGGCGTGAGCGCCATCGTGACCCGCGGCTCCGGCGCCGATCGCGAACTGCTCGTGGTCCGGCGGGCCGACACGGGCGCGTACACCCCGGTCACCGGGATCGTCGACCCGGGCGAGGAACCCGCCGTCGCCGCCGAACGCGAGGTCCTGGAAGAAGCCGACGTCGTCGCCGTCGCCGAACGCCTGGCCTGGGTGCAGGTGCTGCCCGAGATGACCTACCCGAACGGCGACCGGTCGCAGTACCTCGACCTCGTCTTCGCCTGCCGGTACGTCTCCGGGACGCCGAACCCCGCCGACGGCGAGAACACCGAGGCGTTCTGGGCTCGGCTCGACGCCCTGCCCGACATGTCGGAGAACATGCGGGCGCGCGTCGAGGCCGGGCTGGCGGACGAGCGCGAGGCGCGCTTCCAGCGCTGACCCCACCGGTCTGGAGGCGCGGTGCCAGGCCGCCACGGGCCTCCCGTCCGCCGTCGGTCGCGCCCACCCCGCCAAAGCGACAGAAGTCCGCGAAGCATCCGCGCCCATCTGTCGCTTTCGCGACGGTGAGCGCGGTCGCGAGCGCGATCTGTCGCTTTCGCGGGGGGAGCTACGCGAGCGGCGCGACCGCGACCGGTGCGCCGAGCAGGCGCACGGCGACGGGGTCGCCGGTGGCCCGGCGGTCGCCGACCTCGTGCTGGACGGTCACGACGGTGTCGTCGTCCAGGCGGACGGTGGTCCGGCGGATCGAGCCGAGGAAGCTCGAGGTGACGACGGTGCCGGTGATGCCCTCCGGGGCGAAGGCGATGTCCTCCGGCCGGACGTAGGCGAGCACCGGCCCGTCCGGAGCCGAGGAGTCGAGCGCCGGCACCCGGAACCCGTACACGAAGACGTCGCCCCCGCGCAGGTCGCCCTGCAGCCGGTTCGACTGGCCGACGAAGTCCGCCGTGAACGCCGACGACGGGGTGCGGTAGAGCTCCTCGGGCGTGCCGACCTGCTCGATGTCGCCCGCCTGCATCACGGCGATCCGGTCGGAGACGGCGAGCGCCTCCTCTTGGTCGTGCGTCACGAACACGGTGGTGATGCCGAGGTCGCTCTGGATGCGGCGGATCTCGTCGCGCAGCGACACCCGGACCTTCGCGTCGAGGGCCGACAGCGGCTCGTCGAGCAGGAGCACCCGGGGGCGGGTGACCAGGGCACGGGCCAGGGCGACGCGCTGCTGCTGCCCGCCGGAGAGCTGGTGCGGGTACCGCTCGGCGAACTCGCCGAGGCGGACCATGTCGAGGGCCTCGACCACGCGGCTCTTGCGCTCGGCGGCGGGGACCCGGCGCATCTCGAGGCCGAAGGCGACGTTCTGCCGCACCGTCATGTGCGGGAACAGCGAGTACTGCTGGAACACCATGCCGATGTCGCGCTTGTTGACCGGGGTGTCGGCGACGTCCTGGCCGTCGATGCGGATCGAGCCGGCGTCGATGGCCTCGAGGCCCGCGAGCGCGCGGAGGGCCGTCGTCTTGCCGCAACCGGACGGCCCGAGGAGCGAGACGAACTCCCCCGGCTCGACGCGGAGGGACAGTCCCGCGAGTGCACGGTGTGCGCCGTAGTGCTTCTCGACGGCGTGGAGTTCGACGACGGCACCGGTGGTGGCGAGGGACGCCGGGGCTGCCGGAGCGGTGACGGTCATGCGGACTCCTCGAGGCGGGGACGACGGGTGGTGCGGGTGCGGCGGACGCGGCCCGTGCGACGGGTCCCGATGCGGCCGATGAGGACGAGCAGCACGAAGCCGAACGCGAGCGCGGCGACCGAGAAGATCGCGGCGACGTACGGGTCGGTCCCCTGCACGAGCACGAGCCCGGTCTGGAACGTGCTGCGGGAGAGGAACGCGGCGAGGGTGTACTCGCCGAGGACCACGGTGATCGTGAGGAAGCACGCGGCGGTGATGCCCCGGCGCAGGTTCGGCAGGAGCACGCGCCAGGTGACGGTCCACCACGAGGCACCGAGCGACCGGGCCGCCTCGGACAGGACGATCAGGTCCGTCGCGGTGATGGCGGCGGCGATCGGGCGGAACGCGAAGGGCAGCGTGATGATCCCGATCGCGAACGCCAGCGTCCAGGAGCCGGACCCGAAGACCTGCGAGACGACCTGGTACACGGGGATGAACCCGACGACGAGCACCACGACCGGCACGGTGATCGGCACGATGCAGACGAACTCCAGGACGCTCCGGAGCCTGGGGTAGCGGAGCGCGGTGATGATCTGGGCCGGCAGCAGGACGAGCAGCACGATCCCGACGGTGATCACGGCGATGAGCAGCGACGCCCCGAGCCCGTCGAACACCGGCTGGTAGGTGAACGCGTTGGCCGGGTCACCGATCGCCGCCCAGTGCGCGAAGGTGAGCCCGCCGTCGGTGCCCTGCCGGAAGGTGAACTGCAGCAGGGCGACCAGCGGCACGGCGAACAGGAGCCCGATCACGGTGAGCACGATCGCTGCCGCACCACGGGACGGGGCCGTGCCGAAGCGGCGGACGCGGGACGGGCCTCCGAGCCGAACCGGCTGCGCCGGGCGGACCGGGGCCGCCGCGCTCATCGCTGCCACCGTGCGGCACGGCGCTGCAGCAGCGAGTACGCGCCCATCACGACCGCCATCACGACGACCATGCCGAAGGCGAGCACCCCGGCGACGTTCTGCAGGCCGGCGAGCGTCTCGCTGGTGAGCTGCGTGCGGATCGTCAGCGGCACGATGCCGCCCTGCGAGATGAGGGCCGCGGCGGTGGCGAACGACGAGAAGCCGTTCGCGAAGAGCAGCAGGAGCGACCCCCAGAACGCCGGTGCCAGGACCGGCAACGCGATCCGGCGCCAGTACGTCAGGCGCGAGGCGCCGAGGGTCGCGGCGGCCTCACCCCACTGGGCCTTGACGCCCTCGAGTGCGGGCATGAACGTGAGGACCATGAGCGGCACCTGGAAGTAGACGTAGGGGATCACGAGCCCGGGCACCGTGTACAGGAAGGCGCCGTCCGCGTTGAGGTCGACGTGGAAGACCGTGACCAACCACGTCGTGACGAGGCCCTGCACGCCGATCGTGGCGATGAACGCGAACGCGAGCATGACGCCGCCGAACTGGGCGAGGACGCTCGCCGCTGAGTCGATCATCGACCGGACCAGTCCGTCCGGCCGCAGTGCCGAGAGCGCCCAGCAGACGACCGCGCCGAGCACGGCACCGATGACCGCGGAGGCGGCGGACAGGCCGAACGACCCGCCGAACGCCCGCAGCACGGACGGGTCGGCGAAGGCCGCGAGGTTCGCGAACGTGAACGCTCCGGAGCTGTCGAAGAAACCGCTGCCGATCGCGATCACGGCGGGGACCGCGAGGAACAGCAGGACGTAGGCGGCGAAGGGGGTCAGCCCCAGCCAGGCGAGGCCGACGCGGCGCCGGACACGGGGTCCGGCACCGCGTCGGACGGCATCGGCGGACGCGCGTGCGGACGTCGGGCGCACGGGGCTCGTCGCGCTCGTCGCCGGTGCGGCGTCGGTCGCGGCTGTGCCGCTCGCCGCGGGCGCGTCTGCCGATGCGGTGGTCATGCTGCTCAGGACCCCATCGTCGAGGACCACTTGGCCTTGAGCACCTTGGCGGCGTCGGCGACCTGCGCGTCGGTCAGCTCGACGTAGTCCTTCGGTGCGCCACCGGCGGCGTCGAGGGCGTCCTGGTCGACCTTGCCCGACTTCGTCAGCGCGGCGAGGGTGGACGGGAAGGCGCCGGCCTGCAGGTACAGGTTCTGGACCTCGGGGCTGGCGATGTACTCCTCCCACAGGCGGGCGGCCGCGGGGTGCGGGGCGTCCTTGTTGATGGCCTGCGAGTAGTACGAGCCGAGCGCCTGCCCCTTCGGGACGACGGTCTTCCAGTCCTTGTTGCCACTCGCGCCCGCCGCAGAGCCCCAGGCCAGGTTGTTGTACGACCACTGGACGACGACCGGGGTCTCACCCGAGGCGACGGTGGCCTGCGTCGGCAGCACGTTCTGGAAGTTGCCGGCCTGCTTGAGCTTGCCGAAGAAGTCGACGCCCTTGGTGATGTCGTCGGCCGAGCCGCCGTTCTCCAGCGCCGCCAGGTACACCGCGGACGCGGCCTGGTTCGCCTGCGTCGGGTCGCCGCCGATCGAGACCTTGCCCTTGTACTCGGAGCCGAGCAGGTCCGTCATGTCCTTCGGGGCGTCGGAGATCTTCGACGAGTCGTACCCGATCGACATCAGGCCGGTGTAGTCGCGCGTCCAGGCGCCGTCCTCGTCCTTCAGGTTCGTGGGGATGTCGTCCCAGTTCGCGACCTTGTAGTCGGCGAACAGGTCGAGGTTCTCCTGCAGCACGGCGTTCCCGAGGTCGAGCACGTCGGGGGCGGTGGACTGGCCCTTCTGCGACTTGACCGCGGCGACCTCGTCGGCGCTCGAGCCGTTCGGGTTCGCGGAGTTGATCTTGATGCCGTACTTCTTGGTGAAGCCGTCGATGATCTTGCCGTAGTTGGCCCACGTCGGCGGGAGCGTGATGACGTTGAGCTGGCCCTCGGCCTTGGCGGCCTTGACCAGGGCGTCCATGCCGCCGGCGGACTCGGCGCTGGTGGTGGTCTTCCAGTCGGCGTCGCCCTTGCTCGTGCTGGCGGAGCTCGTCGAGGAGCATCCGGCGAGGGTGACGACTGCGGCGGCGGCCAGGGCGATGCCGGCCAGGGTGCGCTTGTGCTGCACGGGTGGGCCTTTCGGGTGGGGGAAGGTGCTGCGGGGACCGGGTGTCCGGGTTCTGCTCGATCGTGGACGCGGCCGGTTTCCGGCCCGTGCTCCGGTGGTGAACGACGGCGGAACAGCGGGTGCGGCTGTACGCTTTGCTCGTTCTGGGCGCAGGGTCGCGCCCAGACCAGGCCTGGAGGCACGGATGCGGTTCACGACGACGGTCCTGCAAGCGCGGAAGACGGCGACCGGACTCCCCGTCCCGGAGTCCGTCATCGAGGCGCTCGGATCCGGCAAGCGCCCCGCGGTGGTCGTCACGATCAACCGGGGCTACACCTACCGCTCCACCGTCGGGGTCATGGACGGGCAGTTCCTGGTGCCGCTGTCGGCCGCACACCGTGAGGCCGCCGGGATCGCAGCCGGGGACACCGTCGAGGTCTCGCTCGAGGTCGACACCCTGCCCCGGACCGTCGATCTGCCGGAGGACCTGGCCGCCGCGCTGCAGGAGGCCGGCGTTCGTGCGGCGTTCGACACCCTGTCGAACTCACGGCAGCGCGCACTCGCCGACCCGGTCACGCAGGCGAAGGCCCCGGAGACCCGGGCCCGGCGGATCGAGAAGGCCGTGGAGTCCCTGCGGGGGTAGGGGTGTGGGGC
>NZ_QKTE01000009.1:0-138669 GCF_003234735.1 Curtobacterium sp. MCLR17_040
CCGCCCACCCGGGGCAACGCGGCCGCCGCGGCGCCCCTGACCGACGGTGAGTGGCACCGCCTGCACCCGCTCACCCCGCTGCTCAAGGGCGGGATCTTCCTCATCGTCATCCTCGGCTACGTGCTGAACAGCCTGCGGGACCAGCTCGTCGAGTTCTTCATCCCGGGCGAGCAGCAGGAGGACGGTGACCCCGTCCGGTACGTGTACGAGCACGGCGTCGTCGGCTGGGTCCTGCTCGGCATCGTGGTGCTGCTCGTGGTGCTGATCGGGCTGTTCTACCTGTCCTGGCGCATGCACGAGTTCCGCGTCACCGGCGAGATCGTCGAGGTGCGCTCGGGCGTGCTGTTCCGGAACCACCGCAAGGCCCGGCTCGACCGGATCCAGGGCATCAACATCCAGCGGCCGCTCGTGCCCCGGGTGTTCGGCACCGCCAAGCTCGAGATCGCGCAGGCCGGCAACGACGCCAACGTGCAGCTCGCCTACCTCGGGGCCCGCGCCGCCGACGATCTGCGGCAGCGGATCCTGGTGCTCGCGTCCGGCGCGAAGGACGACGACGGCCACGGCGGTCCGTCGCGGCAGTCGCACGGGGCACTGCAGGACCGCGTCGACGAGATGTTCTCGCCGGAGCTGGACCCGGCAGCCGTGCACGCGACCCGCATCGTCAAGGTGCGTCCGGGTCGGCTCATCGCGTCGATGCTGCTGTCCGGCACGACGCTGTTCCTGCTGCTCGTCATCGCCGGCATGATCGTCAGCGTCGCGCTCACCGGTGAGTTCGCGGTGCTCTTCGGGCTGTTCCCCGCCGTCCTCGGTGCCGGCGGCTACTACGTCCGCAAGTTCTCCCGTTCGCTGCAGTACACGATCGCCGAGACCCGCGACGGCATCCGGATCGGCTTCGGGCTGGTCTCGACGTCGAACGAGACGCTGCCGCCCGGCCGCATCCACGCCGTCAGCGTCGCGCAGCCGCTGCTGTGGCGTCCGTTCGGCTGGTGGGACATCCGCATCAACCGTGCGACGAGCGCCGGCAACGGGGCGTCGAGCAACCAGCAGGTGTCCTCGATCGTGCTGCCCGTCGGTACCACGGCGGACGTCCGCGAGGTCCTCGACATCATCCTGCCCGGGCTCGTCGGCACCGTCGTCGCCGGCCCCGAGGCGTCGCAGGAAGCCCTGCGCGAGGTGGCGGCCGAAGCCGTCGACGTCGTCGACGACAGCCTCACCACCTCGGGCGACCGCGGCGGCTTCGTGCACTCCCCACGCCGTGGCGCCTGGCTCCGTCCGTTCGCGTTCCGCCGCAACGGCTACCGGTTCGTGCAGGGTGCGGTGCTGTTGCGGCTCGGTGCCGTGTGGCGCTCGCTCGTCATCGTGCCGCTGCCCCGGGTGCAGAGCGTCAAGGTCGAGCAGGGTCCCCTCGAGCGTGCCCTGCGGCTCGCAGCCGTCCACGTCCACACCGTGGCCGGTCCGGTCTCGGCCCGCGTCGGTGCGCTCGACGCGCGTGACGCGCAGCGCCTGTGGTCGGAGACGACGCAGCGTGCCGTCGAGGCGGCCGCCGTCGACACGACCCACCGCTGGCGCGAACGGGAGGCCCGTCCCGCGGCCGCCACGCACGCTGCGGCCGACACCGTGCCCGGGTCCGGAGCCCCTGCCGGACGGGCGGTGGACCACCGGCCCGGCGCCGTCCCTGCCGGCTGGGACGACGTCCCACCGACCGGAGCCGCACGATGAGGGCCGGGCGTCTCGGGGTCGGCATCGTCGGCGCCGGACGGGTCGGACCCGTCCTCGGAGCAGCCCTGGCGAACGCGGAGCACGCCGTCGTCGGGGTGACCGCCGTGTCCGACGAGGGTCGTGACCGCGCCGAGGCCATGCTGCCGGGCGCCCCGGTGCTCGCGACGCCGGACCTGGTCGAGCGGAGCGAACTCGTGCTGCTCGCGGTGCCGGACGACCAGCTCGCCTCGCTCGTGCAGGGTCTGGCGGACGCCGGGATCTGGCAGCCGGGGCAGCTCGTCGTGCACACCAGCCCGGACCACGGCGTCGGCATCCTCGCCCCGGCGATGGCGGCCGGTGCGATCCCGTTGGCGATCCACCCCGCGATGGCCTTCACGGGCACGAGCGTCGACCTGTCCCGGCTGCGCGACGCGTACTGCGCGGTGACCGCCCCGGCGCCCGTGCTGCCGATCGCGCAGGCGCTCGTGGTCGAGATGGGCGCCGAACCGTTCGTCGTCGCCGAGGCGGACCGGCCCGCCTACGCCGACGCGGTGCGGGCCGCCGTGAGCTTCTCGACCGCGATCGTCGACCAGTCGGCGGGCACCCTTTCCGGCATCGGCGTCGAACACCCGGGACGTGTCCTCGGAGCGCTCGTCCGCTCCGCCGTCGACAACGCGCTCACCGCCGCCGACGGGCAGTCGACGCTCTAGCGGTTCGGGGGCGGGACCGCGGCGCGGGTAGCATTTCCCCCGACCCCCACGACCATCGGAGCCGCACCCGCATGACCGACGAGACCGTCACCCCCGACACCGCGATCGCCGACGCCGCCGCACTGGCCGAGCAGGAGACCAGCGAGCAGCGACAGGTCCGGCTCGACAAGCGGGCGAAGCTGCTGGAGTCGGGCATCGAGGCGTACCCCGCCGAGCTCCCCATCACCACGACGATCCCGGCCGTGCGCGAGCAGTACGCGCACCTGGAGACCGGCGAGGAGACCCAGGACGTCGTGGGCATCGCGGGTCGTGTGGTGTTCTCACGCAACACCGGCAAGCTCTGCTTCGCGTCCCTGCAGTCCGGCGACGGCTCGCGCATCCAGGCGATGGTCTCCCTGGCCGAGGTGGGGGACGAGTCCCTCGCCCGCTGGAAGGAGTTCGTCGACCTCGGCGACCACGTGTTCGTGCACGGACGGGTGATCTCCTCGCGCCGCGGCGAGCTGTCGATCATGGTCGACGACTGGGCGATCGCGGCGAAGGCGATCCTGCCGCTGCCGAACCTGCACAACGAGCTCAACGAGGAGACGCGGGTCCGCCAGCGCTACCTCGACCTCATCGTCCGCGACGAGGCCCGCGCCACCGTGCGTGCCCGCGCTGCTGTGATGGCCTCGCTCCGTCAGACCTTCACCGCGCACGAGTACCTCGAGGTCGAGACCCCGATGCTGCAGACCCAGCACGGCGGCGCCTCGGCACGACCGTTCGTGACGCACTCGAACGCCTTCGACACCGAGCTGTTCCTGCGCATCGCACCCGAGCTGTTCCTCAAGCGCGCCGTCGTCGGTGGCATCGACCGGGTGTTCGAGATCAACCGCAACTTCCGGAACGAGGGTGCCGACTCGTCGCACTCGCCCGAGTTCGCGATGGTCGAGGCGTACCAGGCGTACGGCAACTACGAGCAGATGGCCGACTTGACGCAGGAGCTCGTGCAGAACGCGACCCGCGCGGTCACCGGTGGGGCGCTCGAGGTCACCCTGCCCGACGGCAGCACCTACGACCTGGGTGGCGAGTGGCCCCGCATCGACATGTACGGCTCGCTGTCCGAGGCCGCGGGGCGCGAGATCAGCCCGGAGACCCCGCTGTCCGAGCTGCAGGCGCTCGCCGAGGCCGAGGGCGTCGAGGTCGCCCACGCCACGCACGGCAAGTACGTCGAGGAGCTCTGGGAGCACTTCGTCATCGACTCGCTCGACCGCCCGACCTTCGTGATGAACTTCCCGGTCGACACCTCGCCGCTCACCCGGCAGCACCGCACCCGTCCGGGCGTCGTCGAGAAGTGGGACCTCTACGTCCGCGGCTTCGAGCTCGGCACGGCGTACTCCGAGCTCGTCGACCCGGTCGTGCAGCGGGAGCGGTTCGTCGAGCAGGCGAAGCTCGCGGCCGGCGGTGACCTCGAGGCGATGCGCGTCGACGAGGACTTCCTGCGGGCCCTGGAGCACGCGATGCCCCCGTCGGGCGGCATGGGCATGGGGATCGACCGCCTGCTCATGGCCATCACGGGCCTGGGCATCCGCGAGACGATCCTGTTCCCGCTGGTCAAGGGCGCTGGAGCTTAGGGCAGCGTGCCAGCGCTGCGCGACGCCAGCCCCGGACGAGCTTGCGAGTCCGGTCGGAACAGATAGTCGGGGTACGATGCTCGGGTGCCTGAAGGAGTCGTAAGCGGGATCGTCTTCGCCCTGACGCCGACCATCGTCGTCGGCCTGATCTTCTGGTTCGTGATGCGCGCGATCATGCGTGCTGACCGGACCGAGCGAGCCGCGTACGCCAAGGTCGAGGCCGAGGAGCGCGCCCGCTTCGAGCGTGAGCACGGTCGCCCCGCACCGGCTCCGACGTCGGCCGAGTAGCCGCCCGCGCACGATCCACTTCACCCCGTGTTCACCGCGCGGTGTGATCCTGTCGCGCATGCCCACCATCCCGGAGTCCGCCGCCGGCGTCGATGACCTCGACGACCTCGACGTGGAGGACGCCTTCGGACACCCGGCGTCCGGGGCGGCCGGGGCGTCCGTCTCGCCCGTCGGCAGTGACGACGGACCCCTCGACGACGAGGGTGACGTCGACGACCTCGACGTCTGAGCGCCGACGGACCGACACACACCGTTCACCTCGCCGACGCGTGCCGGGGTGAGCATCGTCCGCATGGCAACCACCGCACATCCCTTCACGGGCCGCAGCCTCGTCGGTGACATCGAGAGCGAGTACGACGAGTTCGACCGAGACGCAGACCTCGAGGTCTCCAAGCGCCGGGACGGGTGGCTCGAACCCTCCTGGTGACCCCCACCCATTCGGTATTCGGGGTACGACGACCAGATCGCACTGATCCGGTCGGACGTACCCCTTTTGCATGTCCGGAGTACGCAGTCGCCTGGGGTACACGATCGGAAACGCTGGTGAAACACGCCTGCAACGCCGGAAACACGGCGTTATCCGCTTGATCCAGGGCCGATTGGGGGACCAGACTGGCGGTGGGCTGTACCCCGCGGGGGACGCTTTCGATGATGAAGCACGGAGAACCCTGAGAATCGCTCCGAACGATTTGTGGGGTACACCTCCGGGCCGCTTTACTCATCAGCACCCCCCGGCAACGCCCCACGAAGCCATCACCGTCGAACGCAGGGAGAAACACCATGACGATCGCAACGGCTGCACCCAGCACCACCCGCCGCACCGCCACCAAGAAGGCATCGGCATCGAAGACCGCGACCGCCGAGTCCGCCACCACCTCCCTCGACACCGAGGTCGAGGCCGACGAGCAGCTCGCCGGTGTCCGCGGCGCCTCGGTCGACCAGGTCGGCGACTACCTCCGTCACATCGGCCGTCTCTCGCTCCTCACCGCCGAGGAAGAAGCGCAGATCGCACGCCGCATCGAGGTCGGGCTCTTCGCCGAAGAGAAGCTCGCCACCGAGAAGGGTCTCGCGAAGACCCTGCAGCGTGAACTCCGCTGGCTGGTCCGCGACGGTGAGCGCGCCAAGGAGCGCATGATCACCTCGAACCTCCGCCTCGTCGTGAGCATCGCCAAGCGGTACTCGCAGCGTGGCCTGCCCTTCATGGACGTCATCCAGGAGGGCAACCTCGGCCTGGTCCGTGCGGTCGAGAAGTTCGACTTCACGCAGGGCTACAAGTTCTCGACCTACGCCACCTGGTGGATCCGCCAGGCCATCTCGCGTGGTCTCGCCGACAAGGCACGCACGATCCGCATCCCGGTGCACACCGTCGAGCTCATCAACAAGATCTCGCGCACCGAGCGTGACCTGACCGTCGACCTCGGCCGTGCGCCGATGCCGGACGAGGTCGCCGCCGAGCTGAGCATGAGCGTCGAGGAACTCGTCGACCTCAAGGGCCGTTCGCACGAGCCGGTGTCGATCCACACCGTGGTCGGTGACTCGGACGACAGCGAACTCGGTGACTTCATCGAGGACGAGGACGCCGCGAGCCCGAACGAGCTCACCGAGACGACGCTGCTGCACCGCGACATCCGCTCCATCGTCGCCGAGCTGCCCAGCGACGAGGCGAACGTCATCCGCATGCGCTACGGCCTGGACGACGACAAGCCGATGACCCTCGACGAGATCTCGAAGATCGTGCACACGACCCGCCAGGCCGTCAGCCGGGTGGAGTCGCGCGCCAAGCTGCGCCTGTTCGCCAAGGCGGTCTCGCAGGACATGCAGCTGTACCTGACCGACTAGGTCCGTGGACTTCGGCCGGCACGTTCACCCGTGCCGGCGCGGGGAAACCGGGTCGTTCTGTGGGAAGACGATCCGGTGGGGTGATGGGACGGCCCGCTCGAGCACTGCTCGAGCGGGCCATTCACGTTCCCGGAGCCGGAGCCGGAGCCGGAGCCATAGCCATAGCCATAGCCAGGGCCAGCCCCGGCGCGGCGTCAGTCGTCGATCTCGCGCCGGAGCTTCTGCCGCAGGTCGCTCGGGATGAGCTCGACCAGCTGGTCGGGCCGCACCGGCAGGTCGAGCAGGCTGAGCTTCACGCGTCCGGTGCGCCCGTGCCGCTCGGCGTCGAGGCGCACCACGCTCCCGGCGTCCTTCCGGAGCCGCATGTCGATCTGCGCCCCGGTGGCCACCTCGCCGACCACGAGCCCGTCGACCTCGAGCGCGGCGCTCCTGGTGCCCTCGGCGATGTCGAACCGGTAGCGCTCCCGTGCGGCGAGCACCACCGAGCGGTCGATCCCGGCCATCGGCGCGACCGGCGTCACCACCGAGCCGGACAGCGCGGGGGAGAGCACCGGCCCACCGGCGGCGTAGTTGTACGCGGTGGAGCCGGCCGGGGTCGCGGCCACGATGGCGTCGGCGCGGTAGTACCCGTACCCGAGGCCCCCGACGCTGAGGTCGGCCGACACCTGCCCGGAGCCCGGCCGTCGCACGATGGTCAGGTCGTTGAACGCCAGGTAGTCGGTGCGGGCACCACCCCAGGACAACCGGGCCTCGAGCGCGTGGTGCGGCTCGAGCTGGTACTCGCCGGCGGACAACCGCTCCAGCGCGCTCTCGAGCTCGGGCGGCTCGATCTCGACCAGGAACCCGACGTTGCCGTAGTTCACGCCGAGGACGGGCACCGGGCGCTTGGCCACGAGCCGCATCGCGCCGAGCATGGTCCCGTCGCCGCCGAGGGCCACGACCAGGTCGACACGGTCGGTGAAGTCGTCGTCGTCCACCACGTCGACCCCGCCACCGATGCGCTGGGCGTCCGCCCGCCGGGCGAGCAGCTCGCCCTGGCCGGACGCGTTCCAGCGCTGCAGGGTCGTCACGGACTCCTGCACGTTCTTGGTCGGGTGGACGACGAGGCCGACGACGGGCTGCTCCATGACCGGATCGTACCGAGCGGACCTCCGATGCGGGCTGTCCCTTCGCAGCGGCATGCGATATTCTGAATACATGCAGACCGCTCAGCTCTCCGTCGCCCTCCCCTCCGTCCGGCACGGCCGCGAGATCGTGCTGCTCGCCGACCTCGAATCCCACGAGTCCGGCTTCGGCTTCGTCGACGCCGAACACCTGCTGCTGGCCGCCGTCACGCTCTGCGCCGGCATGCCCCGCTTCCGCCCCGTCCTCGACGCCCACCGGATCTCCCCGGACACCGTCCGCTCCGGCATCCGCGCCTTCGTCGGCGCCCACACCACCTGCCCGGGCGAACACGATCGGGTCGCGTGCACGCCCGCTGCGATGCGCGTGCTCGCCCGAGCCGCGACGATCGCCGGCCGTTCGGAGCGCATCCGACCGCCGCACGTCGTCCTCGCCGTGCTCGACTCGGTCGACGATCCGCTCGCAGGATCGGCGCACGACGTCCTCGACGCCCTGGGCGTCGACGCGCGCCGCTTCCGACGCGACCTGCGTCGCGCGGTGCGGCGCACCTGACCCAGCGCGACCGACAAGCGGACTGGAGGCCCGTGGCGATCCCGCCACGGGCCTCTCCCACCGGCACGGCCGCCCCGCCGCTGGCGCGTCGGTCCGGTACCGGCGGCGGGGCCCAGTCCGCTTGCCGTTCGCTCACTGCGCACAAGACGCACCCTGGTCACGCCCACGGCGAACAGGGGCAGCCCCCGGGGGGAGCGCTGGTTACTCTCGAAGTACTTGGCCGGACTCACACGAGACCGGCACAGCGTCGGCTCCGCTCATCAGGGGCCAAGGGAGAGCACATGTTCGAGAGATTCACCGACCGGGCCCGTCGTGTTGTCGTCCTCGCTCAAGAAGAAGCGAAGATGCTCAACCACAACTACATCGGCACCGAGCACATCCTCCTCGGCCTCATCCACGAGGGCGAGGGCGTCGCCGCCAAGGCGCTGGAGTCGCTGGGCATCTCGCTCGACGCCGTGCGCGAGCAGGTCCAGGACATCATCGGGCAGGGCCAGCAGCAGCCGACCGGGCACATCCCGTTCACGCCGCGCGCCAAGAAGGTGCTCGAGCTGTCCCTGCGCGAGGCGCTGCAGCTCGGCCACAACTACATCGGCACGGAGCACATCCTGCTCGGCCTGATCCGCGAGGGCGAGGGTGTCGCAGCCCAGGTCCTCGTGAAGCTCGGCGCCGACCTGAACCGGGTGCGCCAGCAGGTCATCCAGCTCCTGTCCGGCTACCAGGGCAAGGAAGCGGTCGCCGTCGGCGGCGAGCAGCAGCAGAACGCGCAGCAGGGTTCGCAGGTCCTGGACCAGTTCGGTCGGAACCTCACCCAGGCCGCGCGCGACGGCAAGCTCGACCCCGTCATCGGGCGCGAGAAGGAGATGGAGCGGGTCATGCAGATCCTCTCCCGCCGCTCCAAGAACAACCCCGTCCTGATCGGTGAGCCCGGCGTCGGCAAGACCGCCGTCGTCGAGGGCCTCGCCCAGGCGATCGTCAAGGGCGACGTGCCCGAGACGCTGAAGGACAAGCAGCTCTACTCGCTCGACCTCGGATCGCTCATCGCCGGCTCCCGCTACCGCGGTGACTTCGAGGAGCGCCTGAAGAAGGTCACGAAGGAGATCCGCACCCGCGGCGACATCATCGTCTTCATCGACGAGATCCACACGCTCGTCGGTGCCGGTGCAGCCGAGGGCGCGATCGACGCGGCCTCGATCCTCAAGCCGCTCCTCGCCCGCGGTGAGCTCCAGACCATCGGTGCCACCACGCTCGACGAGTACCGCAAGCACTTCGAGAAGGACGCCGCACTCGAGCGTCGCTTCCAGCCGGTGCAGGTCAACGAGCCGTCGCTGCCCCACGCGATCAACATCCTCAAGGGTCTGCGCGACAAGTACGAGGCGTTCCACAAGGTGTCCATCACCGACGGCGCGATCGTCGCCGCGGCGAACCTGGCGGACCGCTACGTGCAGGACCGCTTCCTGCCGGACAAGGCCATCGACCTGATCGACGAGGCCGGCGCTCGCCTGCGTCTGTCGATCCTGTCGGCACCGCCGGAGCTCCGCGAGTTCGACGAGAAGATCTCGACGGTCCGCGGGTCGAAGGAAGCCGCCATCGAGGAGCAGGACTTCGAGAAGGCCGCGAGCCTGCGCGACGAGGAGAAGAAGCTCCTCGGCGAGCGTCTCCGCCTCGAGAAGCAGTGGCGTGCGGGTGACGTCGCCGCGTCCGGCACCGTCGATGAGGGCATCATCGCCGAGGTCCTGGCCCAGGCCACGGGCATCCCGGTGTTCAAGCTCACGGAAGAAGAGACCTCGCGTCTCGTCTTCATGGAGAAGGCACTGCACGAGCGCGTCATCGGTCAGGAAGAGGCCATCTCGGCCCTGTCCAAGACCATCCGCCGTACCCGTGCCGGCCTGAAGGACCCGAACCGTCCCTCCGGCTCGTTCATCTTCGCCGGCCCCACGGGCGTCGGGAAGACCGAGCTCGCCAAGGCCCTCGCCGAGTTCCTGTTCGACGACGAGGGTGCGCTGATCTCCCTCGACATGTCGGAGTTCGGTGAGAAGCACACCGTGTCCCGCCTGTTCGGTGCCCCTCCCGGGTTCGTCGGGTTCGAGGAGGGCGGCCAGCTCACCGAGAAGGTGCGCCGCAAGCCGTTCTCAGTGGTCCTGTTCGACGAGATCGAGAAGGCCCACCCGGACATCTTCAACTCGCTGCTGCAGGTGCTCGAGGAAGGCCGTCTGACCGACGGTCAGGGCCGCGTGGTCGACTTCAAGAACACCGTCATCATCATGACCACGAACCTCGGTTCGCAGGGCATCGCCGGTGGCCCGGTGGGCTTCCAGGTCGAGGGTGACTCGGCCGTCGGCTACGACCGCATGCGCGGCAAGGTCAACGAGGAGCTCAAGAAGCACTTCAAGCCCGAGTTCTTGAACCGTGTCGACGACACGATCGTGTTCCCGCAGCTGTCGCAGCCCGAGCTGCTGCAGATCGTGGACCTGTTCGTGAAGCGTCTGGCCGACCGCCTGCTCGACCGCGACATGACCGTCGAGCTCACGCTGCCGGCCAAGGAGCAGCTCATCAAGGTCGGGTTCGACCCGTCCCTCGGTGCTCGGCCCCTGCGTCGCGCGATGCAGCACGAGGTCGAGGACCAGCTGTCCGAGCACATCCTGCAGGGTGAGCTCAACGCCGGTGACCACGTGAAGGTCGACTTCGTCGACGGTGCGTTCCACTTCGAGACCGGGCGTCAGCCGGGCCGCGAAGAGGTCCTCGCCGGTGCAGCCGCGGTCGAGGCCGCGACCGACACGCCCCAGGGCGAGATCGAGTCCTAGGACCTGCCACCCCACGGACAGGAGGCTCGGTGCCAGCTGGCACCGGGCCTCCTGTCCGTTCTCGGGTCGCGTTCAGATCCCGCATCGCCGATCTGCGCGTCCTTGCGGCCACGGACCCCCGTCCGGGGGTACTGTGATGACAACGCGCGAGACGTTCCCCCCAACTCCTCGCGCGTCGCGCTCGATCGGTTCCCCCCAACGGATCGAGACGCAGCCGGCCCCGGTCTGTTCGCAGACCGGGGCCGTTGCACGTCTGGGGACGTTGCCGGTCGGCCGTGCGGGCGTCCGCCGCGTCAGGCGGCGTCGGGCAGCTGTGCGGCGAAGTCGCGGACGGCGCGCTCCCAGCGCTCCGGGTCCTCGTTCCACTCGAGCGTGTGCGGTGCCGTGCGGAACGTGACCGTGGTGGCGCCCTGCCCCGCGGCGACGGCGGCGACGTCGTCGGCCGCGACCAGGGCGTCGGCCTCGGAGTGGATCAGCAGCGTCGGCGTCGACGAGTCCTGCCAGGTGGTCGTCGTGACGGGAGTCGGGGCACCGGCGAGCCGCGACAGCACGTTCGTGGTCGCGATGCGGGCGGCGGCGGTGCCGACGAACGCGGGCAGGTGCGCGCCGCGGACAGCCCCGCGGAGTGCCGAGGCGACGTCGAGCAGGGGTGACACGGCCACGATTCCGTCGACGTCGACGCGTGCGGCGGCGACGGAGCAGGCGAGCGCGCCGGCGGACCAACCCTGCAGCACGACGCGCTGAGCACCACGCGCTCGGGCGGCGCGGACGGCGGCGACGATGCGGTCCGCTGCCCCGGCGTCGAGGGAGCGGAGCGGCAGGTCGGTGGTGTCGACGACCTCGGACGAGGCGCCGAGCGAACGCCAGACCCCGACACCGCGCAGCACCTGGCGCGGGCCGAGGGACTGCCCGTGCACGTGGACCACGCGGGTCGTGGCGGCCTCGGGCTCGGTGCCGGGCACGTCGTCCGGTCCGTCGTACCGCAGGGCGTCCCAGCCCCACGCACCGGTCGCCACGGGGGCGGTGACGCTGCGGCGGACGGTGTCGCCGTCACTGCTTGCTCCGGTCGCCGTGCTCGCGGTGGTGATCGCGCCGACCTGCACCCGGGTACCGTCGCGCTGCAGGTCGTAGGTGCCCGGCAGGCGGGTGTCGCGGGTGGCGGTCAGCTCGACCTCGGTGTCCGTGGCGCTGCGGACCGTGGCGGTCGCCGTGTACGGCGTCGGGAACAGCAGCCGCCGTGCGACGAAGGCGCCGAGTCCGAGCGTGCCGACCACTCCTGCCGCGGTACCGAGTGCCGTGATGCGTGCGCCGGTCATGTGATCTCCCTGAGTTGTGCCGTGGTGAGCGTCGCAGCGGCCGGGACGTCCTGCCCGGCCTCGCGCGCGCGGTCTTCGATCTCGACGGAGAGTCGGTGCTGCCGACTCCGCCACTGGCGACGCTGCCACACGATCGTGAAGTAGAGCCCGGTGTTGCCCGATGCCGTCTCGAGCCGCCGGAGTTCCGGTTCGAGCACGCGGAACCGTCGTCGGGCGGCCCGCCAGTCGCGGAACTCCCGCGCGGCGTCGGGCAGGACGCCGCCGGCCGCGCCGATGGCGAGCAGGACCATCGAGCCGAGGAACACCGGGGTGTAGAGCGTCGACAGGACCCCGACCGCACCGTCCACGCCGGCGACGTGCACGGCGTCGAGGGCGATCGCGATGCCGGCGAGCAGCACGAGGCCGGCGGCACCGACGACGAAGAGCCAGTACAGGCGGCCGAGCCCGTCGCCGCTCCGGAACCCGCGCAGCACGGCGACGGCCGACCGGGCGATCACGATGGCGATGTAGGTCATCTCGACCGCGGAGTAGAGCGCGGTCGGCAGCTGGTCGCCGTAGGCCACCATGAACTGCGCCGTGGGGGTCGGCGCGTCGATGAGGCTGAACAGCACGACGAGGGCGACGAGCACGAGCACGCAGCCGATGATTCGGCTGGCGCGCAGGAGCTTGGCGGAGCGTGCGGCGGCCTCGACCGACTGCGCGAGGGCGAACATGCCGCACACCATCAGGCAGCGGCCGATCAGGTCGGCGATGTTGGGCACGTGTGTCACACCGGCGAGGAACGTCGTGACGTCGGGCTGGTTGATCGTGAGCCCGACGGCGACGCAGCTGCAGCAGACCATCAGCCAGGTGACGCTGGCCGACTGGGTGCGCACCAGGAGCAGCCGGGCGACCAGCACCGCCAGGATCAGCCAGACCGGGATCGACCCCCAGACGTGCAGCGTCACCGCGTCACCGGAAGATCCCGGGCTGGCCCTCGGGGTCGAGCAGCCCGATCCGCAGCGCGAGCTGGTCGGCGACGAGCTCGACGGCCTGTTCGTGCGGGGTGTCCAGCGAGCGGGTGAACGCCGTCCGGCCGCTGAGCAGCCCCGTGTACGCCTGGTGGTCGCAGCCGGTGTCGTCCATGAACACGTGGGCGAGTTCGTGCAGCACGCAGGCCACCCGGGAGCGCTCGGACAGCCCGGGGCGGGTCTCGAGCAGGGCGTGGTCGGTGCGCTGGATGAGCCGCGCGGACAGGTCGCCCGGCAGCTCCGTGGTGCGCACGTGGATCGGCTTGCCGAGCGCCGCCTCGGCACGGGCGGTCAGCTCCGGCAGGGACAGCCGACGGGGGAGCCCGAGGCGCTGCACGCGGCGACGGGCCTCGGTCTGCCGACGCAGGGCGTCGAAGCGGTCGCGGTACCCGCTCACGGGGTGCCGCCCGACTCGTCCAGGCGACGCAGGTGGTCTGTGAAGTCGCGGATCTCGTCCGCCGAGGCGAACTCGCCCAGACGCCGGGTGGCGAACGCCACCACCTCGCGCTTGCGGAGTTCGAGCACGAGCTCCAGCTGCGCCTGCACCCGCTCCGGCACGTCCGTGTTGCCGGCCGCGTCGGTCAGGTACTCCGCCGGGACGCCGAAGTAGGTCGCCAGGGCAGCCAGGAGTCGCTGGTCTCGGACGGCCGGACCGTTGCCGCCGAGCATGTAACCCCAGCGCGGTCGACTCATCGACGCACCCTGCGTCTCGATCTCGGCGGCGATCTCCTTGTACGGGGGTCGCTGGCCCGAGTTGGCCTCGACGACGTCCATCAGGAGCTGCAGTTTGCGCGACAGTTCCCGACGGTGTGCGTCGTCGTCGTTGTACTCGATCACGTGTCCCCACTCTCACATCTGTCTCAGACATGATAAAACTGATCCAGCGCGTCGGCCGGTGTCACCACTCTGCCAGGCTCGCGCTCGCTCGTCAGGTCGGCATTTCGATGGGGGGATGCCGAACGGGGGACGAACGAACGGGAGGCGCGGTGCCAGCTGGCACCGCGCCTCCCGTCCGTCGTGTGGTGCGGACTACGCCTGCACGTCGCCGCGCCAGCCCGGCTGGGTCGGTGCGTTCTCGACGCGCTCCTTGTAGTTCTGCAGGTCCTTCTTGACGGCGTGGCCGCCGACGCCCACGACCGAGCCGAGCTTCTCGAGGATGCCGGAGGGCTCCCAGTCGATCTGCACGGTGACACGCGTCTCGGCGTCGGAGAGCTTGTGGAAGGTGACGACACCGGCGTGGTCGGTCTCGCCGTCCTTCACGGTCCAGGCGACACGCTCGTCGGGGTGCTGCTCCGTGATGAGGGCCCGGAACTCGCGCTCCTGGCCGGCGATCTTCACGGTCCAGTCGGTGGTCTTGTCGTCCACCTGGACGATCTTCTCGACCTCGTCGAGGAAGTGCGGGAACTCCTCGAAACGGGTCCACTGGTCGTAGGCCTGGCGGACGGGGACGTTGACGTCGACGGTTTCGATGATCTGAGGCATGCACCGGACGGTAGGCCGATCGACCTGGGCGGCACTCAGCAGCGCTGTCCCCCTGCAACCCCGGTAGTGTGAGGCGGATGACAGAGCACGGCAAGCACGCGTTCCACGAGCGCGACGACCACGGGATCCTCGTGCGTCCGGCGCTCGCCTCGGACGTCCCGCACATCCAGCGGCTCATCGCCCCCTACGTCGACCGGCGCATCCTGCTCGGCAAGGAGAACGTCGCCCTGTACGGCTCGATCCAGCAGTTCCGGATCGCCGAAGGGCCCGACGGCACCCCGATCGGGTGTGGCGCGCTCGCGGTGTTCTGGGACGACATCGCCGAGGTGCGCACGCTCGCCCTCGACGAGCAGTGGATCCACAAGCGCGTCGGGCACCGGATGCTCGAAGCGCTCGAGCACGACGCCCGTGAACTCGGCGTCGCCCGGATCTTCTGCCTGACCTTCGAGGTCGACTTCTTCGCGAAGCACGGGTACCTGGAGATCGGCGAGAGCGTCGTGTCACCGGACGTCTACGCCGAACTGGTCCGCTCGTCGGACGAAGGGGTCGCGGAGTTCCTCGACCTCGCCCGGGTCAAGCCGAACACCCTCGGCAACACCCGCATGCTGAAGAACCTCTGACGCTTTCCCGTGCCGCCCGGCGGGGTGGCCGTGTGCGGCCCGCGCCGTTGTCTACCCTGTGCGCATGTCGTCGTTGCGTCACCCCGTCGGGCCCGAGAAGCCGGTCGTCTACTGGCGCCGCCGAGCGCTCGTGCTCGGGGCGCTGCTGGTCGTCGTCCTGGTCGTGGTGCTCATCGTCGTCGGGCGGGGGAGCGGGGCAACGTCGGCGGCGCCGAGTGCGTCGGCCTCTGCTGGTGCCGGGTCTGCTGCCGGCGCATCGTCGGACGGGTCTGCGGCCGGTTCCGGGTCCTCGCGGTCTGCTGCGCCGAAGCCGTCGGCATCTGCCTCGGCTTCTGCGTCGAAGCCCGCAGCTGCCGACGGGTCGACCTGCACGAAGGACCAGATCGTCCTGACCCCCGTGCTCGACAAGTCGGCCTACGGCCCCACCGAGGACCCGAAGATCGCGATGTCGATCAAGAACTCCGGCACGAACTCCTGCCACCTGGACCTCGGATCGGCGCAGCAGGTGCTGACGATCAGCTCCGGCCAGGAGCAGTACTGGTCGTCGAAGGACTGCCAGACCGGCGGCACGAACCAGGACGTCACGATCAAGTCCGGTCAGACGCTCACGACCCCGGCGATCGCCTGGGACCGCACCCGCTCGTCCACGTCGACGTGCGACTCGTCACGGCCGGCGGTCACCGCGGGAGGCGCGAGCTACCACCTGCAGGTCGCCGTCGGGAACCTCGAGTCGAAGACCTCGGTGCAGTTCATCCTGCAGTAGGCGGCGGGTGCTCGGTGCGCGGTTCGCGGTACGCGGTTCCGATCCGTTCCGGCTGTGCTGTGCCGAGCAGAGGCCCGGGGAACAGCAACAGGCCCCGTCGTCCGAAGACGACGGGGCCTGTTCAAGCTGATGTGATCAGCCGAGGACGGTGATGTTCTCCGCCTGCGGGCCCTTGCGGCCCTCGGTGATGTCGAACTCCACCTTCTGGTTCTCCTCGAGCGACTTGTAGCCGTTGCCAGCAATCGCAGAGAAGTGCGCGAAGACGTCAGCGCTGCCGTCGTCCGGGGCGATGAAGCCGAAGCCCTTTTCGTTGTTGAACCACTTGACGGTACCGGTAGATGCCATGATGGCGTTTCCTTAGCTTTCTTGCTTCCGCCAAGGTGCAGATGCACCGACGGAGACCCCGACGTACGTCGACGGGGGTAATGCGCCACGCGGGCAGGTGCCGGCGGGACGGGTTCGGGGCCAGGCCTGTCGGCCAGTGACCCTGGGGCCCGGGTTGAGGGGCAAACCACCTCGCCCGGACGTTGAGCGCCGCCGAAGCGGTTCCATCAGGCTAGCGTGCTCTGGGCCGACTGGCTACCCGTGCGTCACGGAACGACGAAAATCTGGTGGAATTGAGCTGATGGCAGACAAGGAACAGCGCTTCCGGAGCGAACAACTCGAGGAAGCCCTCGCGAAGCAGGACGTCGCTGCGGTGGCGTTCGCGCTCCGCCACGACATCGTGATCGTCCCCCGACTCGTCACCGGCAAGAAGGACATGCAGGTGCGGGTGTTCGGCCGTGAGGGGTCGGACAAGCGCATCCTGCTGCTGTTCTCGTCGGCGGACGCCTACACGGCGATGGTGCCGGACGAGAAGATCCGGCAGGTCATGGTCTACGACGGGCCGCGGCTCGAGGAGTTCCTGGCTGCCCACCTCGACATGCTCGAGGGCGTGTTCTTCGACATCGCCGGCCCGCACACGATGCAGGCCGCGCCGGCGGACCTGCTGGCCGCTTTGCGCGCGTAGCGCCTCAGAACGCGCGGTCGAGCTCGCGTTCGCGCGGCGACTGCGTCATCGAGAACGCCACACGCAGGGCTTCGCGCAGGTGCCCGGAGTCCGAGCCGAGCACGGTCGTGAACCCGAGGCGGGTGGCCTCGTTCACGCGCTGCTTCGTGCCCGTGGCCGGACGGATCTCGCCGGCGAGGCTGATCTCGCCGACGGCCGCCAGCGTGTGCGGGTACGGACGGTCTCGTGCGGCGCTCGCGAGGGCCAGTGCGATCGCCAGGTCGGCGCCGGGCTCCGTGAGCTTCATGCCGCCCACCGTGGACACGTAGACGTCGGCGTCGGAGAGCTTGAGGCCGGCGCGGCGTTCGAGCACCGCGAGCAGCATCGCGACACGGGAGGCATCGACACCGTTCACGACCCGGCGTGGCTGTGGCGCCGAACTCGGGACGATGAGCGCCTGCACCTCGACCGGCAGCGCCCGACGCCCCTCGAGTGCGACGGTGACGCAGGTGCCGGACACCGGGGTGGCGTTCTTCGACATGAAGAGGCCGCTCGGGTCGGGGACCTCGTGGATGCCGTCGCCGCCCATGTCGAAGCACCCGACCTCGTCGGTGGGGCCGAAGCGGTTCTTGAGCGCCCGGACGAAGCGCAGTGCCGTCTGCCGGTCGCCCTCGAAGTGGCAGACCACGTCGACCAGGTGCTCCAGGAGCCGCGGGCCGGCGATCGTGCCGTCCTTCGTGACGTGGCCGACGATGAGGACGGGCAGGGCGCGGTCCTTCGCGATGCGGATCAGGGTCGAGGCGACCTCGCGCACCTGGGACGTGCCACCCGCGATGCCGTCGATCGAGCTCGACGAGATGGTCTGCACGGAGTCGGCGATGAGCAGGTCGGGCTGGACCTGGTCGATCTGGCCGATGATGACGCCGAGGTCGACCTCGCTCGCCAGGTACAGGTCGTCGTGCATCGCCCCGGTGCGTTCGGCACGGAGTCGGACCTGGTCGACGGACTCTTCGGCGCTGACGTAGAGGACGCGCTTGCCCGAGGCTGCGGCTCGCGAAGCGACCTCGAGCAGCAGGGTCGACTTGCCGACGCCGGGCTCGCCGCTCAGCAGGACCGCCGCGCCTGGCACCACGCCGCCGCCGAGGACGCGGTCGAATTCGCCGATGCCGGTCTGCCAGCGCTGCACCGAGGTGCCGCGGGCTTCGGTGATCGGTCGCGCGGCCCGGGCGCCGGTGACGGCGACCGCTGACGTGCCGCGGGTGCTCGCCGACGCCGCAGAGCTGTCCTCGACGGTGCCCCAGGTCTGGCACTCACCGCACCGGCCGACCCACTTGATGCTGGTCCAGCCGCACTCGGTGCAACGGTAGAGGGACTGCGGGCGCGCCATGTCGTCGAGGCTAGGCCGTACGGCCGACATCACCGGCGCGATCGTCCGGCTCGTCTGGTCCGCTTGGTTCGTCCGACCGGTCTCGTTCGTCGGGCACTGCGATCGAACCGGTCATCCGGTGGCGCAGGCGCTCGACCGGCCCCGGACCCTGGCGCGAGGCGTGATCGAGTGCCTCGGCACCGTCGGTGTCCTGCTCGGCGCGGGCGTTCGCCACCGCCCCGGCTTCGCGACCGAGGTTCTCGGCCTCGCGCACGGACAGGTAGTGCCGGATCGCCGCCACGGTGTCGACGCGCGCGTCGACCGCGGGCTCGAAGGCGCTCGCCCAGACCTCGTAGCCGCGGTCGTTCGGGTGGAACAGGTCGCCGTAGCTGTTGAAGAAGGTGCGGCGGACCCCGACGCGCTTCGTGATGGTGTGCAGCGGCGCCACGGTCAGCCCGAACTCGTCGGCCACCCGGTGCACGATCTCGTTCGCCACCGCCACCTTGCGCTCCCGGTCCGGCACGAACATGCACGGCAGCTCGGCCACCACGGCGTGCGACGGCACCGCGCCGTAGATCGCCCGGATGTTGCGCTCGAACTTGTCCGGGTCGAAGTCGGCGATGTCGTTCGCCCCGATCGACACCGTGCAGACGTCGGGCGCGTAGTGCCGGAGCTTCGGCAGCTGGTCACGTTTCGCACCCCACGTCGTCGAACCGGAGACGCTGAGGTTCACCACCCGGACCGACATGTGGGAACGGTGCCGGATGCGCCGCGCGAGCAGCCCCACGTAGCCACGCCCGGGTGCGGTCGCACCGACGCCCTGCGCTGCCGAGTCACCGATCGCCACGTAGAGCAGCTGCCCCTCGTGCTGCTGTCGTTCCCGCCACCAGTCGGCGTGGATCGGGAGCATGTCGACGACCCGTTGCGCCGCTGCCCGTTGGCCCTTCACGCCGGCGCGGGCACCGACGGCTGCGGCACCGACGACGCCGAGGCTGCCGACGACGGAGGTGAGGAGTGCGATGAGCGTGCGGGATCTCATGCCGTGGACGGTACGCCCGCCGGTCTTGCCGGAGACGAGGAGGACCTGTGGGTGTGGGGAGAGCCCAGCAGGTGACCGCCTGTGGAGGGCGAGCCGACCCGGGGTGTCATCACGGGCCTCCCGGATCGTGTAAACTCTTTCCCGGTACCGTGTCCGAGCGGCCGAAGGATCATGTCTCGAAAACATGTGTGGGGGCAACTCCACCGTGGGTTCAAATCCCACCGGTACCGCCAACGGGCTGTTTGCGAAACTGGGTCGCCCAGTTTGCGAAACTCCTAAACACAGAAGAGCCCCCGACCTAGCGGTCGGGGGCTCTTCTGGTTCAGCCTTCGGGCGTGATGTCGGGCTTGACTGCGACGCTGCGGAACTTCTTCCGGTTGCGTCCGTAGTCGGACCATCCGTGCCGGTCGCGGCTGCGGACCTTCTTCTCGACCGGCTTCGAAACCGTGGCGGGCAGTTCGACGTTGGGGCGGATGGGGGTGAGGTTAGAGCGACGCTTCGCCTTCTCCGCCTTGCGGAGCTGGGCGCGCGCGTAGTCGGCGATGCGCTTGTAGTTCAGGGCGGCGGCTTTGAACGCGAACACGTACTGGTTTGCGGCGAGGCCGCGCATCCGTCGCTCAGTGTTCAGGTCGACGCGGAAGTCGGACTTGAGCTTGTCGTTGACCGATTCGACGACGTTCCGGTCCGTCCGGTAGACGTCGAGCCATGTGTCGCTGCCGTAGCGGTACTTCTGCTGTTCGGTGAGGAACTCGTTCGGGTCGACGGTGATGGAGTCCTGGCAGCAGACCGCGGTCTCGGCCCAGCGCTTCGGTAGGTTCTTCTTGAGGACCTGGCCGGGCTCCCGCTTCCCGCGGAATGCTCGTGCGTGTGCTTCGCGGATGTCGCATGCGACGGTGGCGGACGGTCCGAGCGCGGGGCAGCTGAGTCGGATTTTCCCGTTCGGTTTCACGTCCTTGAGGTGCAGCGCGAACTTCCATCGCTCGGCGAGGTTGTCGCGCCACTGCCGTTCGCTGATGTTGCCCTTGGCCTTGTCGTAGTCGACTGTGGCGTCGAGGTGTTCGGGAGCTGTCGCTGGGCAGTAGTAGTCACCTTCGACGAACTTCGCTCCGCCGACGCCGTTGGTGATGCCCTTCTGTTCCGCGCGGTAGTCCTGCACGTTCGGGATGCCTCGTTCGCGCAGCCCCTTGTGGAAGCCGCCGGACATGGCGTGGTTGTAACCCATGTCGAAGGTGAGCCGGGTGATGTCGTAGCCGCGCGACTGGATGGAGTCGAGCAGTTCGAGGGTGTCTTCGCCGACGCGCTTGTTGGGGGTGGCGACGCTGATGGCGCGGATGAGCAGCGGGGGTGCGTCGCTGTGGTCGGCGGTCGGGTCCGCACGAGTGTCGATGAGGATGTTGGCTAGGTAGACGTTCTCCCACTGGGAGGCGATGAACACGTCCGCACCGGAGGGGTCCTTGATTGCTGCGCCCTTCTCCTTCGGGTAGAGACCTGCTTCCAGCTCGAGGGTGGGGCGGTCCAGTTCGGCTCCGGTGGTCGGGTGGTAGCGGCGGATTTCCTTCCCGGTTTTCTTGTCGCGCTTCCACCGGCGTCGTTGGCTGCCGGCTCGGAGGGACGTCTGGTCGACGGAGACGGAGATGCTGGTTCGCTGGTGTTCCTCGGGCTGCATGCTGATGACGATGTCGAGGAGCATGTTGCCGAACTCCTGCCCCCGGGCACGCTTTGCGGCGACGTCGGTTTCGTCGCGGCTGTCGAGAATCGCTTCTCGTTCGTCGACGAGCATGAGGCGTTTGGGCGCGGGCCATCCGTCGATGAGCTTTATGATGCGGTGCAGCGCCCGGTAGGCGACGTGGTACCAGTCGCGGTCGGCTCGGTTGTAGAGGTGTGCGATACCGAGCGTTTCCTTGGCGTCGTCGTCGAGTCGGGTTTCGAGGAGGTGCCCGAGCGTGGTGGGGTTCAGCGGCTGCCCTTCAAGGACGAGCAGCATCGAGAGGGTGAGGGTGACGGCGTCGCTGAACAGTGGCTTCCGTCCGCCGGGTTTCTTGTCGGCGTTGTCTTCGGTGCGCCAGAGGTCGCAGCGTCCGGGCAGTGGGGAGGCGAGCATCCGGGCGAGCCATGCGGCGGCCCACCAGCCGGGAATCATCGCGTGGCTGCCGCTTCCTGCGCGGGCTTCCTGCGCGGTGAGTTTGCCCCAGACGAGTTCGTCGAAGCGGTTTGTGGCGTCGTCGTCGTTGTTGCTAGCTGCGGTAGTCATCGGTTGGTTTCTCCTGTGGTGAGGTAGGGCAGGTATCGGGTGAGGGATGCGGCGCTGGTGAAGCCGGACTGCCGAAGGAAGTCGGCGACGGGCAGGGTGCCGAGTGCGCGGATGACCCAGGTCTCGCGGAGCTGGGTGAGGTTCGGGGCGGGGTGCGGGCCTCGGAGGAGCTCGCCCAGGACTTTGGTGAAGCTCCCGGCCGTTGTCGTTCCTTTGAGGACGGCGGCATCGGACGTAGGGGGCTCGTCGAGGAGGTCATCGAAGTACCAGGTCCAGTCGTCGTGGACATCGACCGTGCGGCGGTTCTCGCTGCCGACGGTCACCTGGACCCGGGCGCCTGTTCGTTGGATGTCCGAGTGTCGGAGGGTGAACATTTCGTGGGTGCGGAGGCCTGCGCCGCCGGCGAGTCCGACGGCGATGCGCGCGTCGCGTCGTTTCGTTGCGGTCTTCCTGACTGAAATCCAGCCGTCGATGTCGCCGAGTTCGCGGTTGGAGTACGTCCGGACCGTGTGCCCTCTGTCGGAGGTGGTTGGGCGGGACTTATCGGGGAGTCCCCCGATGACGTTGGCGATTCGGTACAGGCGCGACGCGTAGGTCCGTTTCGATGAGGCAGTGCGCGCGATGGCGTTGATGTATCGGCGAATCATCATCGGGTAGAACAGGTCGTCGCGGTCGAGGGACGCGTGGGCTTCGCTGACAGCCCAGAGCACGTAGTGCGTCAGCGTGGACATGAGGTCTCCCGCGACCTGGGCGGTGCGCGGTCGGTAGTCGAGGACGCAGGCCGCGACGAACTGTCGGATGACTTGCCATTGGGCCGGGTTCGCCCGCTGTGGGAAGTACTGCATGACTGCCTCCACGATGTCCGGCGTGTTGTGTTCATTGTTAGGAACACAGTGTGCTATCGCGGCGGCGGTTTCGGAAGAGGCGGGGAGTATCGGTTTCACGTCGGGAGCTATGCGCGGGCAGCGCGAGGAGCTGCGGATCTGACGCGTTTGATCTGGGATTTCGGATCCCCCTGGAACCCGAAAGTCCAGATCAGGGATCAGTTCGACGCCGACTGGATCCAGCGGAAACTCATGGCGGCATACGGTGCATCCCGGGCATGTCGCCTGGATGTCCGCGCATATGCACTTCCGGGATGGCACCGGGTCACCCCAGGATGGAGAACACCATGGCAACGACGAAGCGCAACTGGTTCGAAGTGGACCGCGCCGACGGAACGACGGTCGCAGAGCTCGCGGACGACCTCACCGTCTTCCTCGGCACGAAGGACACGATGACGATCAATGGCCCCGGGGGAGCCGCCCTAACCGTCGATATGGAGGACGCCGCCGACCTCGCAGCCGCGCTCACCGAAGCGGTACGTATCCTCGCCGACCGCGGACTGATCCTCGAGCCGCGCGCGCTGCGGTAGCTGCTGGTTGGCTCCGCCGCCTCGATCCCTTCTCCTGCGCCGTTCTACGACGTGGGTGGCGAGGCGGCGGAGCCGGTCACGGCGTCGAGTCCTCCACGAAGGGCAGGATCCGGTCGAGCGCCTCCGCTGATCGCAGTCCAGCGATGCGCAGCAGTGCCTTCACTGGTGTTCCCGCCTCGAGGTGGTGCACGAGCCATGTGGCGCGCATCCGCCGCGCCTGCAAGGGCATGTGCGGCCCGTTCCGGGAGACGAAGTCGGTGATGAGGTTGATGTTGCCGCCGCGTTGCGCAGAGCGGAACGCCCACCCGTCTTCGCCGACGAACGCTAGACGTTCCCCGAGTTCGGGAGCCCAGTCGGGTAAGACCGGAACGATGCGCTCGTCTGCCCCCGCCACATCGACGTAGGTTGCGGCCCCGATGGTGCGGATGCTGCTGGAGCGGAGTGCGATGATCTCGGCGCCGGTGAGGCCGGCGCCGAGCCCGAGCGCAAGAAGTGCTCGCGCTGAGGTTCGTCGTTCCTCGGAGGGTTGCGCGAGCGCCCACCCATCGAGTTCCGCGACCTGTTTCGTCGTGTACGGGCGGGATGCTTCCGCTTTCCCGAGTGCTCGAGTCCGAACGGCGGCACCCTCGCCGAGGAGTGCTTCGGAGACACGGCGTAGGCGGGCGCGCATGCTGTTACGGCTGGCGCGGTTGTACGAGTTGAGGTGGAACTGCACGAACCGTTCGACCGTGAATGGGTCGAGCACTTCATCGTCTTCAAGGGGCATGTGGACCTGATGGGCGGTCAACGCCAATCGGGCGACGACGGGGTAGAGGTCTCGTGCGGCGTAGGTGACGAGGGGTTCTGCGCGGGCGACGACGTCGTGGACGTACGGTCCGATGGTCGCCCACTCGGCGTCGGCCATCTGCGGCCGGTACGGACTGCTGCTGGAACCGCGCGTCATTGCGTGAAAACCTCGTCATCGGAGCTCAATTGTCTTTCCGCGCGAGCGGACGGCGAGTGCGCTTTGGCCCTGCGTCGGGGATCGCGTGCGTGTGACGTGCCTTCGGTAGTGGTGGCGCCCTCTACGCTGAATGCATGGGTCGACCGATGCGTGCGCTGCCAGTGGAGCTCGCTGACGCACCGTGGCCGAGCGTTCGGTCCCGTGACCCGTTCGGTGAAGTCGCCCGCCAGTTCGTCCTCAATCTCCGCGACGCGATGGCGGGACGCAGTCTCCGCGCGGTCGCCGCTGACGCAGGCATTGGCCATGTCACTCTCCAGCGGGTCCTGGCGGGTCAGGCGTGGCCAGACCTGCAGACGATTGCCCGGCTTGAGGCGGGACTGGACGCGGAGCTGTGGCCACGTCGCGGGGCCTCCGAAACTCGCGGTTGAATTCCTCGGTGCGGGCGAAGAACTCCGCCCAGTCTGCGGGTCTCTTTCGTGCAGGCGCCGGCGGGTACCAGGAGCCTTCCGTCACCGCTGCGAGGAGTTGCATCGATGTCCACCTGTCGGGGTCGTCCTCACCACGGTCGGGCGGTGCGGGATGAGTTTCGATGCCGCACTGTTCGTCGAATGCATTGCGATCCGCCACGTAGCTCAGCACGAGGCGACGGAGGGCTCGCTCCTGCACCGCGTCCATGCCGCTGGAGGTGACCACCACTTCTCGCGTGATGAGGTCAAGTCGTGCGCCCGCTTCCGCGCCCTCGGAGGACGCAAAGATGCTCAGGCTCGAGCTACGTTCGAAAGCCTCAACGTGGACGCCGTCTGGGGGCAGCAGGGACGTCGGCCAGCCCAGACGTGGCACGTCGACATCAGCAACCAGACTGAGAAAGTCCGCCAACGCGTCCGGGGTGGTCATAAGTAGGAACGTAGCCCGCGAGGGTGGTTCCTGTCCAGCCTCCAACGGCTGGCGAGCCCCCGCATGATTCGGGAAGAAGCGGTCGGGCTGCGACGAGCGAACGGTCGTCCGCGAGCATGGTCTGCAAGTGGACCGCAGGTGCAGTTGCGCACTGCCGGGCTCGCCGGCATCCCCGACGACGGCAGTGTCGGCGCAGTGCCGTTGAACGCCTCCGTGAGCGACACCATCAGGTCGCGAGGGCAAGACCGATGCGGTTTCGACGACGACGTTGTGTTCGCTGGGCGCCGCCATAGGGGAGCGTCGCGCGCTCCTTGAACCGGTCGTCGCGGAGGACGGCGGTGATCTGGTCGAGCTCGGCTGGGTGTTCGTCCATGGCGTTGCGGGCGCCGGTCGGCGGGGCGGCAAGCCTCGACTGCTGACGATCGAAGATCACGCGGTCATAACTCTTGCCTGAGCAACCGTTAAGGCCGAGGTGGAACTACCCGTTGTGAACGGGGCTTTTGAGTTCTGCCCCCGTGCGGGTGTCACGCAGGCGTGCACAGCGTTCTCTTATGCTGCGCAAGCCGACAGCAACCCGTGCTGTCAATCACGTAGGGGGTCTCGTGCGCACACTGCTGCACGCTCCGCGCTCGAGAAGGCGCAGCATCGCTGCTGCCGCCCTCGGCGCGCTCGCACTTGTTGGATCACTGCTCGTCGCCACGCCGGCGCAGGCACTCAACGACACCGGTACTGGCGGTGTGTTCACGCCCGCGACTGGCCGCATCCTGGACACCGCGAAGGGCACCGGCGGGTTCAGCACGCCGATGGAGGCGGGGAAGTACCGCACCATCAAGGTGGCAGGCCTTGCTGGCGTCCCGGATGACGGCTCCGTGGGTGCAGTGTCGTTGAACGCCACTGTTGGCACTGCGCCGGGGTACGGCACCTTGTTCGGCCGGCCCGACGCGGACACGTCGCGGACGTCGATGCTGATCTACAACGGCAACACTGGGGAGTACGTCTCGAACACCGCCACCGTCGCGGTTGGTGCGGACGGCACGATCCAGATCATGGCTGAGACTTCGGCGCGGGTGATCCTGGACGTGCAGGGCTACTACACCGCAAACACGAACGGTACGGCCGCCGGCGGGTTCGTTCCGGTCGCGGGCAAGCGGTTCGTCGACACCCGTTCCGGGCTCGGTGCGCCGAAGGCGACGATCGCTCCCGGGAAGAGCGTCGACGTGCAGGTCGCCGGCACGAACGGTGTCCCGGCTGATGCGTCGGGAGCGGTGGTGAACCTGATCGCAATCAACTCCACCAGTTCCGACGGCAACCTCACCCCATATGCCACGGGCAGTGCGAAGCCGCAGAACTCGCTCCACTACACGCCATCGACGACGACCTCGATTCAGGCGCAGGTGGGCCTGTCGACTGACGGGAAGATGACGATCGCGAACGCGTCGTCCACGGTCAACCTCGTCATCGACTTGCAGGGCTACTTCACCGCTGCCGGCCAGACCGGTGCGAGCTTCACCCCTGGCACGGGCCGCGCGTACGACTCCCGTGCTACGGGCAACACGATCTTGGCGAAGAATGAGACGCGGTCCATCCAGATCGCCGGCGCCGCCGGCGTCCCGGTCATGGGTTCGGGGATCACCGCGGTCGTGTTGACGCTCGTCGTCGCCCATGGAGGCAGCGACGGACGTGCCGCTGTGTGGGCGGACGGCGCGGCGAAGCCCGACACCACGGCGATCAACTTCCAGACGGACGAGATCCGCACCAACACGGTCACCGTCCCCCTCGGTGCGAACGGCAGGATCAGCCTCAACAACATTGCAGACGCCACCAACTACGTCATCGACGTGCAGGGGTGGTACATCGATCCCCGAAGCCCGAGCATTGACTGCGGCACGTACACCCCCGGATCATGGACGGCTGTCACGCCCGACTCCGTGACCTGCTCCGTCACAGCCGCGCCCGCGGCATCCTCTGGTCAGCAACTGATCGTTGACGGAGGGGACGTTGAGTCCGAACCTGTCCAGCTTTCGGAAACGCGAGCGACAAACTCCAAGCTCTCCTTTGTGCCGTCGGGCGGGCCGAATGACATCACTGCCACGGTTGTTGACCAGAGCGGTGAAGCTGTCACGCAGAAGTCAGTTTCGCTCGGTTTCGGCGACTGGTCGGCATCGGAGTTGTCAACATTCCCAGCCGATGGACGGCATGTTGCAGGGGATATCCTGCTGGCCATATCCCCTTCCGGCAACACCGCGTTCGGGAACGAGATCCAAACTACGTTCTCAATTGCGTCCGATCCCGAAATGAGTGCTGTAGTTTGGACGAATACAGTCCAAGATAGTGAAACGCCTGTGCCGGAAGGACTCTTGACGGACGGACAGAACTACTACTGGCAAGCTACTGTTGTGAGTCAGAAGGCGTGGGATGGGCCCGCTGCTACGAAAGACTCTCCTGTTTCTACGATCACGGCAGACAGTAATGCCATCGCCGTGGAGCCGGATGACGTATCTTCGGATGAAGATCGCATGCAATTGCGGGCCGGTCCAATCGTCGCCCACTGGACATCTCTCGCGGTGACAGACAAGAAGCTCCTTGATAACCGGTATACCAACTGGTCCGATATCATCGGAGGGTGCAAGGCCCCGAGGGGGACCAAGTGCACGGCAACCATGGAGGGTACGGCAAAGGTGGAAGTGCAGACCGCTTTTGGCATCACTCGTGGAGCGGTTTCCGGTTCACTGGGAATCACGAAGTCGACCACCGTGACCTACGGAACGAAGTCGACCTCACGGGCATTCGAGAAAGACGGGATGCTGTACACGTGCGCCCCCATGGGTAAGCGGTTCAAGTACAAGGTTCAGCAGACTCAGCACTACTCACTCTTCGGATCGACGTCATCCAAGAGTGGTTGGAAATATGCATTCGAACCTATTCGTAACCTTTTCGAATGTCGATTCGAGAAGTGAGCAACTGCTTTTATATGGTCTAGGCCGCCAGGGCAGAACGCAAATTAAATTGAAAGGCGCTCGTGTCGGTCTCCGTGAGGGCGACACGAGCGCCTCCTCGACTGAAAGGCGACGAGCTGTGAGCGGGTCATTCAATGAGAGTTAAGGCTGTTGGTGCCCTCGTGCTTGCGGTTGCGTCGCTTACGCTCGCATCATGTGCGCTTGGGAGCAGTGCCGACGGTGACGGGAAAATTACGCAGTGGATTAATGAGAAAAAGGCCGTCGATGAAGGCGGCTCAGGAGTGGTTCTATTCGCTCGGGTTGATAAAGACCAAAAATCGGGCGGAAGCAAGATTTCTACGTCTTTCGAGAAGCCGCGCAACGTCAACGAACTCCGGTTCTCGTGTTTCGGTGAGGGCGAGATGGATGGGTTGCTGCGCCTCAAGTATGAGGATGGGGGCTCCTCAGAGGTGCCGTTTGATGATCTCTTCTGTCGCGATGCGGAGGAGTCGTTGAGGGTTCCCGCGGCTGATGAAGGCGTGATCTTTGTCGAATTTTCTGTGAGTAACAGCACCTTCGATAGCGCCTGGAGTGTGACGGTTGATTGATGAGTAGGCCGCTGTCAGTAGGCGTGGCCTACTACCGGGCGACTGACGGTCGCCGCGGGCGTGGGCGCGAACGACGATAGCCCGCTCTACACGGCAACCGAGGCCGCAATGAATGGCCGGGTGAAGTTCCACGCCCATGCCCAGGAGGCGAATATCGACTGGGACTCAGCGGCTACAGCGGCTGGCGCTCTGGCGAAGATCTGACCGCCGGCGCTCGGCATCGGGTGCGACGTATCGCGGACTGTTGCCGCTGCCGTCGCGTTCACCGAGCTACCGTCACGCGCAGGGGTCTCACCAGCTCCTGCGCGGGCCGGAGTTGAGACGAACCTCCTCCGGCCCGTCCACACACCGAAGTGGGGCTCGTACCGACCGTTCGACGAACGATCCCTTTTCGGAACGAGCGGCGCGATACGCTCCAGTCATCCTTCCGGTGGACGGACGACCGCAGTTCCAGGTGACACGACGACGTTCACAACAGATGCTGACGGCAACGCGTCCGTTGACGGGCTGCGCGTCGGCGACTACTGGAACGTCGAAACGGCAGCCCCGACCGGGTACCAGTCGGCACCCAGCCCGATCAGAGCCGCGGTCGTGCAGAGCTCCATCGACGATGCCCTGGTCCTCCGGGTCGCCAACACGCAGGTGCCTGTCTGGATGCTGCCCCTCACCGGTGGCGGCGGAGCGGCACTGTTCACCGCGGCGGGTACCGGGTTCCTCGCAATCGCGGCCGGCGCGGCATTCCTCGTGCGCAGGAGGATGAAGGCAAGGCGGCCGTAGGGCGGCTCGACCAGCTGATGCAGTCAACGAACGAAGCCCCAGGGGGGCCGTCGACGACGCGGCGGCGGATCGCCAGGGCGCCACTGGCGATCGCCGTCGTCGGTCTCGTCGGCATCCTACTGCTGCTCTACCCGACAGCGGCGACCTGGGTATCGCACTACCAGGAGAGCGCGAAGCTCGGCCGCTACGTGCAGACGATCGAGAAGATCGGACCCAGCAACCGCAAGCAGGAGCTTGCGGATGCTGCCCGATACAACGCCGCTCTCGGGAAGGGGGTGCCGGTCGATGCGAACGTCGATGTCCCACACTCACGCCAACCGACGAGCGCAGTCCGGGGGTACGGTCAGCAGCTTGCCGCGGATGACAACGGGCTGATGGCGCGCCTCCGGATCCGGTCGATCGGCGCGGATCTGCCGATCTACCATGGGACTTCGGACGCCGTCCTGGCTGAGGGGATCGGTCACCTCGAGGGAACGGCGCTGCCGGTGGGCGGGCAAGGCACCCACGCGGTGCTGACCGGACACCGGGGCTTAGCGTCGGCGGAGCTCTTCACACGGCTCAACGAAGTCCGACCTGGTGATCGGTTCTCGATCGATGTGTTCGGGCGGACCCTCACCTACCGTGTCACAACGACGCTCGTGATCAAACCGACGGACACACGAACCTTGCTGCCGACTCCCGGCAAGGATCTGGTCACCCTGGTGACCTGCACGCCGCTCGGCGTGAACAGCCATCGCATTTTGGTGACGGGAACCCGGATCCTCCCGACGCCCCCGACCGACGTTGCTTCGGCGACGCATCCCCCAAGCACGCCCGGGTTGCCAGGCTGGATCGGCGCGCTGCTCGGAGCCGTTCTACTGATGACCTTCTACGTCTGGATGTCCTCCAGAGCACGAGGCCCGTCCGCGGTCTGCGACCTTGCGACCCCTGTGCGCGCCCCGAGCTGAGCTGCCGGTCCGGTGGACGAGGTGTTGCACGTGGTTGTCCACCTCCCTACGGCACCGAGCTCCTGAATGAGCGCGACGGCCGTCAGCTTGGCAGGTTCCATCGGAGGTCGTACCCGGTGTCGGCGAGGAACCAGAGCCGGTTGCGAACTTCGTTCAGCGCTTTCGTGTCGTCGTCGGTGCGGGTGTCGGCGCGGAGGAGTGTGTTGGCGGTGATGATGTCGTCGCTGCGGTCCCGGTAGCCGGCGGCGGTCGCGGTGGGGACGATGGTGGGGTCGGCCGCGATGACGAGCTCGGTACTCGCCCACTGCTCGTCCTCGCCGACGATGCTGCTGACGTCCGCGGGGATGATGAAGCTGGCGGGGGCGGCGCCGTCCGGTACGAACTCGATGTTGGCCATGTCCAACTCGCCCAAGCCTGAACGCGACGAGTCGGTACGGCGTCGGGCGTTTCGTGATCGCTGGGTAGCCGGGCCGGTCTGAGATGCTGCGGCCGGAGATGCAGCACTCTGTTCCGTCGCGTGCGGATGCCGCCACGTCCGGTCTTCAGCGGTCGCGATCTCCACGAGCGCCTGTTGAGCCACGTCGTACGAGCGGCCGGGTCGTGGAGGGGCCGGATGGGTCACGCAACCACCCGCGACACGCCGATGAGTGTGCGCTCACACCTGTGGAACGGGCCGTCCACAAGGTGTGGAGGAGCGTCGGAGGCGACGTCCAGATCCGCGAAATTACGGGGTACACATACCTGTCCACAGTGTGGAGGACGTTGTGGAGAACTACACGGCTGTAACACTTTCTCTTGTGGTCGGCCCGGCTGTCGGCCACTAGATGTAGTGTCGATCATGTGAGGTGTTCCACAGCCCCACAATAAACAAACCCCCGACCGGGTCATCCGGTCGAGGGTTGTCGCAACACGATGTGCGCCGAAGTTTCGAAGCCAGGAGCGTTCACCGTGTCCCATGAACCAGATCGGAGCCACCATATGGTCACCCTTACCGGTTGAGCCTCACTGTACCCACGAGGACGCATCCTGCGTCGCGCGTCGCGCGAAGTTGCGGGTTTCGCCGCCCCAGCTTGGGCGTGTCGAATCACGCCGCCGGACGTCCTCGCGCCGGCTCCATCTGTCGAGCCGACGATCACAGTCGCACCCGTCGTGACTGATCTTCCTTCGCCGCCGATCCCGGTGGCCTACTTCGCAGGAATCACCCTGCCGACAATGGAAGGAGCGGGCACAGTGTCCCTCCGATTCTCGATTCAGCCCACCCAGAACGCGCAATGGTCCTGGTGGCTTTACGCCAGCAACGGCGAGATGGTCGCCTGGGCGGGTGAGACGTTCGTGTCGTCCACAAACGCTCAGCGCGCCGCTTCGTCGTTCAAGACCGGCGCGCTCACCGCCCGGTACGACGTGTACCTCGATGGTGCCGGCAAGTGGCGATGGCGCGCATGGCGCTCCAGCGACAAGGTCGCTGCATCCGGTGAAGCGTTCGAGTCGCACTCCAACGCGCAACGGGCCGCAACCAACGTGCAGATGAACGCGGGTACCGCCACCGGCGTGTAGCCACTTCACCCCTCACCGGTGGTCGGCGGGTGCGCCCACCCGCCGACCGCCATCACTACCTGCGCCGCCCTCGTGCGGCACAAGCAGGAAGAAGAACATCGTGACCAACAGCAACGACCGACACGTCGTGAAGAACCCCAACGGCGGATGGGACGTCAAGGCAGGCGGTGCAGCACGCGCCTCCGCACACACCAACACGCAGGCCGACGCAATCGACCGCGGCCGGCAGATCATCGGCAACGCCGGCGGCGGCGAGCTCAACATCCACAGCCGAGATGGACAAATCCGCGCGAAGGACACCATCGTCCCCGGTAACGACCCGCGAAGCAGCCGCGGCTAACCAACTCAGCACATCGGACGGGTTCACAGGTTGTGAACCCGTCCGATGCCTTCAGTGCCCAGTCGGGCACCCTGCGGTGTCGCTGTCAGTGATGAGTCCGCCAGTGTGCACAACGCAGTCGGTTCAGTTCGCTGACAGGAAGTCCGGTTCGATGCACGCACACCGGTGGCGGGTCTTCTTTAGCTCGGCAGGTTCCACCGAAGGTCGTAGCCGGTGTCGGCGAGGAACTGCAGGCTGCCGCGCACTTCCTCTAACGCCCGGTTGTCGTCGACGTTGCGGGTGTCGGCGCGGAGGAGGGTGTTGGCGGTGATGATGATGTCGTCGGTTCGGTCGGTGTAGCCGGCGGCGGTTGCGGTGGTGAAAGATGGTGGGGTCGGCCGGGATGACGAGCTCGGTGCTCGCCCACTGCTCGTCTTCGTCGGCGATGCTGCTGACGTCCGCGGGGATGATGAAGCTGGCGGCGGTCGGGCCCTCTGACTCGAAGCCCAGGCCGGTCATGTCGACCTCGTCACGGCTGAACGCGACGAGTCGGTAAGGCGTGGGGCGTTTCGTGATCGCTGGGTAGCCAGGTCGGTCGGAGATGCTACGGCCGGAGTTGATGCAGCCCGCGGCGATGAGCCGCTCCGCTTGCTCCGGCAACGGCAGGTCGGAGCGCCATCGGGTGCGGATGCCGCCGGGCCCCGGGTAGCAGGCGATCGCGAAGTCGATGAGTCCACCGATCTTCCGTGACTCCCATCCGATGTCGGTGCGGTGCACGCGTTTACCGAGGCGTGCGAGCGCGTCGTCGATCTGCCCGGGAGTGAGGCCCGACCGCACCAGGCCCTCGAAGGTGGACCCGTTGACTGCGAGCATCCGTGCGACGGCGAACGTGATGTAGATGGGTGCGGCGTCTTTCCACCGGTCGTGGACGCCGAGGACCTGTTTCCCGTCGACCCAGACCCGTCGTCGGTCGACGTCAACGAGCAACACGGTCGCGGTTTGTTCTGCGAGTGCGATCTGCGTTACCGTCTGCGGCGCCAACAGCAGTAGTTCCGCGGCGGCGTCCGGCTCGTCGCGTGGTCGCTGCGTCAACGATGGAAAGCGGGCTCTGCGGCCGTCGGCGAGGCGGAGCGTGTCGTGGGACTCGACGAACGCGTGCAGGCCGGCGAGTTTGAGGACGGCGAGGGCGTCGGTGAGGTCCGCGGTGTCCCCGAGTCCGTAGGGGAGGGTGATTTGCGGTCGTCCGGCGTAGGCGTCGGCGACCCATTGCAGTGCGGGGCCCATCAGCGGCGCTCTTCGGGGGTGTCTGGGCGGATGAGGGCGATGAGCCAGCGGGCTTCGGTGAGGAACGGCTCCCAGCCGTCGCGGGTGTCGCCGTGTGCTGGTTCGCAGTGGTAGCCGCCGTCGCTGTCGGTGCTGGTGACGATGATTTGCCGGAGCTCGGGGTCCGGTGGGTCGCGGAAGTACATGTGTCCGTGGGTGCCGGCCATGTCGAACGCGACGGTGAGGAGGAACAGCTCGGGTCGGGTGGTCACCACCGCCACCGCCGTCCGCGGAACAAGGCGATGACGGTGGCGCGTGGCCTGCCTTGCTGCATCCAGGCCAACGGTGTCAGGGGCACGTCGTCGACGCTGAGGAATTGACGGGGTGTGGTCATGAACTCGGTCATCGCTGCCGCGTCGAGGAGCCGCTGCGGTGCCGCGGCGAAGAGGACGTCCAGGCCCGGCAGGAGACTGGATGGGTCGCCGAACTCGGGCAGGGCAGGTCGGATGAGTTGCCAGTCGGGGATGCGTTCTTCGCCGTCGAGGTCGAAGCTGGTCAGCCGGTTCGACCCAAACAGTTCACCGACCTCGTCGATGCTGATCTGCAGCGCGGCGGCGGCTTCCGCTTCGGTGAGGGTCGTGTCCAGCAGGTGCCGGCGGATGCGAGCTCGCGTGGCCTGCCACCACTCCTCGGGCACGTCAGCAGGAGCGGCACCGGGTGCGCGTGGGATTTGTCGGCCTTTGTCGGCGTACGCGCTGAGCTGCTCGCGGGTGACTTCCCCGCGGGCGTACATCCACAATTGCCCTTGCCGGGGCATGTCGTCCGGGAACCCCTCCAAGTAGCCGGAGTGGATGACGGCGCGGACCGCTTTCTCCCGCTTCGCGATTTCGGAGGCGGGGATGAGGAGGGTCTGGACGATGCGGTTAGCTTCCCGTGTTGCGGGGACGGTCAGATCGGTGAGGCGCCGCCGGTTCCGGTCGACGAGTTCGTAGCCGGGTTCCTTGTCGCTGTGTTCGATCATGATCCGCGCCATCGACGCGTCCGGGTTCTCGGTGTCCTCGAGGAGGACATGCCCCCACAGGATCCGGTCGTTCGAGAGGTGCAGGGAAACCAGACGCATCATCAGCGGTACCTCCAAGAAGTCGGGACAGGAGCGCGAGGGTTAGGGCTGGGAAGTCGGCGCGGTGCGGCCGATGCGTTCGGGTGTGTAGCGAAGGATGAACCGCATGATGCGGTCCGCTTCCGCCATCGCTGGGACCGATGGGTACTGGGCGTCCGGGTCGATGTTGGTGAGCCGGAACCATGGCGCCGCGTCGGTGTGGTCGATCAGCACCGTGTCGGGCTTGTCGTCAGGGTGGTCGAGGTTGGTGAACATGACGGCGCCGAAGAAGCGTGCGTCGTCGTACGCCAACGTCAGGGACAGCAGCTGCAGCGTCATCGGTGGACTCTCGTCAGCTGCCGCTGGGGTGCCAGCGGAGGTCGTGGGCGAGGTCGGTTTGGAAGTGCAGCAGCTGCCGCAGCGCGTTCACCGCCTCTGTGTTCGCGGTCACCCAGCTGTCTTCGTACATGACGTGCGCGGTGATGAAGTCGTCTGTGCAGCACCCCTCGGCCGCGGTCAGGATGGTGGTGTCCTGCGGAATGACGACTCTGACGGTTGCGTCGTTCACGGTGACCGGTTCGTAGCCGAGCGCTTGCATGTCGGGGTGCTGGGCGAAGAACGCAGTCAGGCGGTTCGGCGGGACGAAGACGCCGGACTGCTGCGCGGCCCACCGGTCCGACATCACCCCGCCAAGCCCGATCAGCTCGTCTGCTTGAGCGTCGATGCTGACGTCGCGGCGCCAGCAGGTGCGGATCCCGCCGGGACCCGGATACGCCGCCAACGCCCAGTCGCACAGTGCGTGCCGGTCGGCTGCTTCCCACCCGACTGGTGTGTGGACGATGTGCGCACCGAGCACGGGCATCACGGCTTGGATGTCATCCGCCGGGATGCCGACGCGGTCCGCGATGGCGTGCGTGCCGCCTCCGTGCAAGACGATCGTCCGGGCGCTGGCGAACACGGTCTGCCATCCAGGCGTCGCGTCGCGCTGCATCGAGCTGCCGTGCACTTGCCGGCCGTTCGCCCAGACACGTTGCCGCTTCCCGTTCACGACTACGAGGTCGGGGTACCGCCGCGCCAACGACAGGACGCCACCTTCTGACCCGCCGGGCAGGATGATGAGGTCCTCGGTTCGTTCGGCCGGAGTGCCGTCGTCGTTAATCGTGGCTGTCGGGTCCGGCGTGGACAGAAACCCGGACCGGCCGTCATCGAACCGCAGCCGGTCAAACGCCTCGACACGAGCAGGCATGCCGGCCACAGCCAGGGCGGTGAGGGTGGCGGTGATATCGATCGTCCACCCAAGCCCGAATGGCAACGACAGGATCGTCTGCTGATGCCGGATGTCCTGCACCCACTGCCGACCCGCCATCACGCGCACCTCATCAGAGAGCATGTGGCCACGTGGGCCGGCACCGGTTCCGCCGACGGCCTCTCCCGATCAGGCATCGTGAGCCAACCGTGCGTCGTCCTCCGCCAGCCGCTCTAACCCCAGACCCGCTGCAGCGAGGATGGCGTCCTCGCTCTCCTCGGTGGCTACCCATGACCCGATCTGAGCGTTGATGGCGACGAGCGCTCCAATGCGGCTCCGGGCGTCGAGGACGACCGCGTCGACCTCTGCTTCGGTGCAGTCGCCGCTGAGTTCCGGTTTCGACGGATGCAGGGCGGGAAACTCAAGCCGCTGTACCGGCGGGTGCCATTGGACGCCGATTCGGAGCACCCGTTCGTCGACGTCGTTTCGGTAGAACAGCGCGCCGAACGGATGTCCCATGTCGAGGGTGAGGTCGGCGCCGTAGAGCGTCCACCCTGCGGCTGCGTACGTGGGGTCCCACTGCTGGACGACGAGCGCACCGACGCCCATCTGCAGGCCGGGAATGACGGCTTGGTCGGCGTCAACGTGCACGTACAACGCATGAAGGTCAGCGGGCACCTCTTTGCGGAGGGTGGTGAACGGGATCCGCGCCAGGTGATGCGCCGCGTGCGGCTGCCGCGTGCCTTGCCCGCCCGCACCGGCATTCTCGTTGCTCACGCCAGCAGCGGCTGCGTCGTCCTGGCGGTCTTTCCCGTTGGTCATCGTGTGCCTCTCTCCGCAGGTACGCCGTCGCTGCCCTGGCCGGTGTCGTCGTGACGGTGCAGCGTTTCGAGTGATGGGCGGAACAGCGCGAACGGGATACCGCCTCGTGTGATGATCTCGTCCCGCCCGTCCATCACCTCGAGGAACCATCGGACGGGCTCCGCGACGAACTCGTCGACGGAGACCCACAGGTCCGGCGCTTCGCCCACCATGCGTTCATAGTAAGGAACGAGTGGCCCGCTGTCGACACTTCATGGCGACGAGATCGTTGACTCCGGTCACGCATCCGGGCTTGCATCCTGCGGTGCGCGACTCTGTGCGGGCCCCGGCGGGAAGCGGTAGGTGCGCCGCCGCGGCCGCAGCTATGCGCTGAACCGCCGCGAGGGTGGTCATCGACGGGGCCGCGGCTCGTCGTCAGATCGCAAAACGCCGACGCTTTGCGGTGCGAGAGAGGTCGAGGCCCGGCTTCTGCTTGCCGGTCGCTTGCCCGAGCCCGCCGAAGGTCAAGTCGACCGTAACCGCGCGGTTCCGGGGAAGTAGCGGGGATCTAGGGGCCCCTCCTTACTTACTTACCTTTACTACTACTTATATATAAGTAAGAAGGTATAGATAGACGGGCTGTCTATAAACGTGTCTATCCCTATAGTCGTCCTCCACCCGTCTGAGCGTGAGATCGCAAGTCGGCGCGTGATCCGACAGACGCCTCCGCACCTACATGCGGCGCAGCCTCCGGGCCTTCGGCGACGGCCCGCTTCCATCGGAGCGCTCAAACCATCTGCCGCCCGCGCATACGGATGACAGCGCCGCACCGGGCGGTGCGGGAGGAGCACCATGCAGCACCGCACTTGGTTTACCAGCGACCGCACCGGCGGGACCGCGATCGCAATCGTGATGGACGAGATCCCCGTCACCCTCCAACCCAGCGGCATGGTCGACGTTGAAGGACTGCTTGGGGCGTCGATGACCGTCGACTTCGACGACGCCGTGGTCCTCGTCGCCGCGCTGTCCGAGGCGGTCGAGATCCTCCGCTCTCGAGGGACGTCGGAACGGCCGGACGTCCTCGTCTGGCTGCACGAACACGCCAGCTGACGGCCGCGATCACACCGGCAGCGACGGATTACACGACAGGGCGGCACTTCCGCGCATAGGGGAGGTGACCGAAAGGACCCCCATGTCGCCTGACACCCTCACTGCTCGAGCGAACGCGTTCGTCGCTGCTTCAACTGAGAAGCACGGCGGGAGATACGACTACTCCGAGGTGCTCGCCGAGTACGTCAACGCTCACACGAAAGTCACCATCCGCTGCCCCGAGCATGGGCAGTTCACGCAGGAGCCGAACGAGCACCGCCGCGGTCAGCGGTGCCCGGACTGCTCAGGCCGTCGGAACTCCCGCCCGTCCGTCCGCCGAGACATGTTCATCTCCCGTGCGCGACAGCTTCACGGCGACCGATACGACTACGCGCGGGTTCGATACGTGGACCAGCACACGTCGGTCACCATCGTGTGCGAGCTCCACGGCCCGTTCCCGCAGCGGCCGATGAACCACCTGTCCAGCCACACCCCGAGCAACTGCCCCGACTGCGCAGACGACATCCGACCGGGGAGCCTCAAGGCTGCGTGGATGAACAGGCCGGAGCCGAAGCGTGACATCGAAACGGGGGAGTTCAAGAGGGCGGCGTGACATGGCCCGTACGAACGACTTCCGCCGCATCCGAGCAGGTGTGATAGCCACAGAGGCGGCAGGGGGCACAAGGCGTGCGGCCACAAACGGCCAGGCGGATGCCATCGATGGCGGGGCTGCTCGGCATGCTGGCAGCATGAGTCAGTTCGCCGCAGACGATTCCGGCGGAGAGGCGACGCCGCCGACCGCGTCGTTTCAACTGGCTTCAACGCTGCGCCGGTCGAGCCGCCTGAATCGTTCCGCTCGGGGTCGATGCACACGTGCTTGGCGGGGCGATTGCCCGAGCCGGAAATCTTCTTTGCAAGAAGGGTTGCGCTCAGCAACACACGTCACTACCGTCGAAGGAGGGGGGAACAGGTCGTTCTACGGCGTGGCCTCCTTTGGAGCACGCGACGCCGTCGTGTGCGTTACTCGAAATGGGGAACATCATGAGCAATGACGCAAAGGTCCTGGAGATCAAGACCAACGATGTCGAGACGATCGCACTTCCGGTGTACGTGCCGACTATCGAGGAGACGTTCAAGGCCAGCGGTGCGCACCGTCAGGCCGTGAGCGCAGCTTAAGTTCCACGATGCACTCCGGAGATGACACCCTGCGACCGCTTCGTGATGATCTCCGGGTCCCTGATGCCGAGGCCGACCTATATCTGGTCGGCCTCGGTATTGGCGGATTCGACCAGCGGACCGTCGAAGTCGACCGGCTGCTTCGCGGAGCCGCAGCGATCTACCACCTGACGGCCTTCCACGAGGAACTCCAAGCTCTCTCGCTGGGCAACGTCGAGGACCTCTCGTCCCTGTACTTCTCGGGGCGGAACGCGGCATCGACTTACGAAGACATGACGGCCTACCTCCGCGAGCAGACGCGAACGGTCCGTGAGTACGGGTACGTCTGCTTTCTAACCTACGGGCATCCCCTCTACCTTGTGGACACGTCCTGGTCGTTACTGCAAGACGACGGGGGCTTTCGTGTGAAAGCGATCGCTGCAACGTCATTCATTGACCGGCTGCTGTGTGACCTGGACTACCGCTTCGACTATGGGGTTCAGATCTACGAGGCGAACGTGTTTCTCGCGCAGATGCCGGCAGTAGAACCGTCGACTCCTCTCATTCTCTCGCAGGTAGGCGAGGTCGGTAGCGATGAGATCGCCGAACGAGGCCGCAAGCTCGAATGGCTGACCCCATTGTTCGAACAGGTCGGCAATCGCTTCCCACCCGATAGACAGTGCGACCTCATCTTTTCCCCGTATCGCTCAGACATGGCACCGAACGTCGTGACTGCCCGAGTCGATGAGTTGATGACGCTTGCGTCCTCCGTGCACACTGGATCGACGCTGCTGGTGCATGGTGCCTGAGCGGACCAGCGAGCGAGAGCTGTGGTTCGACTTCTGGGGCGCGGTGACTCACGTCGTCGTCCCGACCGAAAATGACGAACGGCATCTGGCTTACTACTTCCAGGACTACGTCACGAAGCCGGCAGATCGCAGCGACGTGCGCGTCGACCTGAGCACGCTTAACGCTGGCGACGACTACATGACAGCCGCGGCGGATCGACGGTCGGTTCGATTGACAACACCGGACGGGCACGCAGAGTACCTCTGCGGCGATGAGACCGTCTACGCGCCGACTCCACTTCCGCCATTCACGGTCGAGCCGCTCAGCGGAACCGTCACGACGGTCCACGCCGCCGCGGCGACGCCACCTCACCAGTTGAACAGCGCCGCTTTGATCCACGGGCCGTCAACCTCGGGGAAATCGTCCCTCCTAATCGCGTTGATGCGCCGCGGATGGGGGTTCCTCAGCGACGACACCGTGCCGATCGACGCGGCGGGACGTGCGCTGCCATTCACACGCCCGATAGGGATCCGGCAGAGGACCGCCGAGCGCCTCGGCATCAGCATCGCTGAACACGCTGATGCGCCCCGCTACGCCACCAGCCTCGGCACAACCCTCTCCATCCACCCTGCTGAACTTGGCTGGCAGATTGCGCAACGGGCAGCGGTGCGATGGGTCGTGACGCTGCAGCCGTCAGGGTCGTTCAACGCCGGGACCGCCGCCAACGGCAACCTTCGCATCGAGCTCGACATCGAACAGCACGAAACCGAGGCAATTCGAGCAATCGAGGAGTTCTGCCGTGGTTGAGCAAAGCGTGACAGCCACCGTCACGTTGTCGTTCTGGGGTGCGACCGTCGAGGTGGCCTGCACGCCAGCGGATGCCCTCGACGTGGAGTTTTTCTACGGCGCGTATCTGACGCCGAGCACGGATGACCCGGACATCTCTGTGACCATCGAATGCACGACGTGGCCGACGCGGGGGTTCTTCACGAGCTCCCTCGCCCGAGACCTGCTCGAGAAGCGCATCACCGTGGAGGACCACAGGGACCCAAGCCGGTCGGCGCAACGAACGTACCGTGACTGGTCCGACTTGGTCTCACCGTTCCCGCCGTTCGCATCCGCGGCGTTGACAGCACGGACCGCAACATTCCCGGGCGCACTCGTCCGATCCCAGGACGGCGACGTGACCGCCATCATCGGCGAGCACTATGTCGGGAAGACCTCCACTGCTCTCGCATGGTGCAGGGACCACGGTGCCGCGCTGATCAGCGATAGCCTCATCGTCCTCGACGTCCCGGCCGGAGTCGCACTCACGTTCGAAAGCCCGCTGGGATTCCGTCGTCAGGGCCTTGAGGAGATCATCCCGACCCTCGACACGATCGACCACCGGCTGACGGTTTCGGAGGACACCGGCTTGGTCGCACTCGTGAGACCCGAAGATGTACTAGGGGTGAGGAACTCAGCTGGCGGACCGATCGATCATTTCGTTCTGCTCACAGAGACGGACGAACTCTCCGCGTCGTGGTCCAGCGTGGCACCGCGTCGCCTCGGCTGGTTCACCGGGGCTGATCCCGATTCCATTGCGGCGCTGCTACCGGAAGCGGTACTGCACGTCAGCACGCCGAAGGCGTCGACCCCAACTCAGCGCGCGGCAATCATCGCCGACGCAATCCGACAGGAGAAACGTGCCTGAGCCCATCGTGGCCGCGACCGGCCTGGTCAAGAAGTTCCCCAAGCGAGCGCGCCCGGCGCTCGACGGTGTCGACCTCACCGTCTACCCTGGCGACATCGTCGCTGTTGTCGGACACAACGGCGCCGGGAAGTCGACGCTGTTTGACCTGATCGGCGGGCTCGCCCGACCTACTTCCGGAACAGTCGCAATCAACATCGACCGGGCAGACATCGGTTGGTGCCCGCAGCGGGAGATCGTCGACTGGTCGCTGACCGTTCGACAGAACATCGCCCTCGGCCTCGAGTTGCGCAGGCCAGCGCTCCGACGGCAGTCGCGGGCTGCCGTCGATTCAGTCGCAGAAGCGCTCGGGCTCCAGTCGCACCTCGACAAGACTGCCGAGACGCTCTCGGGCGGCGAGCTACGGCGCACTCAAATCGGTCGCGCGATGGCCGGGGCGCCTGAGCTGATGATTTTGGATGAACCAACAACCGGTCTGGACCCGGAAGGCATCGAAGTGGTCTTCCGACACCTCGACGAACGACGTCAGCAAGGCGCGGCCGCGCTGATCAGTACGCACGAAACGTCACGCTTCTCACGGCACTGCACCCGAGTAGTCGCGATCAATGAGGGACAGGTGCTCGCCGACCTGCCGGCTGACGCGTATCTCGCCCTCGCACCGCAGCCCACAGAAGACCTCTGGGACGTGTACAAGCAGTTGAAGGATTCCACCCGCTGATGCGCCCGCTCATCCTGGCCAAGTTCCATTTCGCATCCCTTTGGAACTGGCGTACGTCCTACCTTGCTCGGTTCATCGAGCCCGTTGCTTACCTTCTGTTTCTCTCGACCGGCCTCCGCGCGTCACTCGAAGAGCGAACCGGCCCGTACAGCGAGTTCGTCCTCGCAGGCATGGTCTGCCTCCTCGCATTTCGGGCTGCGACCGCGAGCATGAGTGACGTCGCCAACGACAGGAAGTGGGGCGTATTCGCCATCTACACACTTCAGGGCGGGGCGACGATCGGATATATGACGAGCATCGTGATCTTCGCGTGTTCAGTGTTCCTCGGCCAATTCGTTCTCCTGCTGCTGTGCTCGCTCCTGGCATTTGCAGGGTCGCTTCCCAGTGCAGGAATGATGCTTGCTCAGGCTGGACTTGGGATCCTCCTCGTGATCGGATGGTGCGGTTTTGGAGCAGCGCTCGGCGGCAGGGTTGACTCGTACGCGACCCGCGACTTCGTTGTCACCATCACGTCGCTACCCGTTATCCTCGCTGCGCCGTTGTTCTATCCAATCGACGGCGGTTGGCTCAGAGCAGTCGCAGCCTTCAACCCGCTGACTTATCAAGTGCACGTCTTGCGGGATCCGACCGCTGTTTGGGCAGTCGTGCTCGTGGCCTGGGCTCTGATCGGTCTCTTGGTCGCGGTACTCAGCCTTCGCCGCGCGGAGCGCCTGAGCCGCGAACGATAACCGGCCATCCGCGCCCATCGACGGAACGTACAACGATCTGTCGGTGACCGCGGGAGGAGGCTGGAGTTCAGCGCGACACGGCGCACAGGTGCCACATCACAGCAGCAGCAGCATTGAGGGTCTTTCCGCTTATGCACTTCCGGAAGCCGAGCCGAGTCGATCAGATTCCGCACCTTTTAACGGCGCAGCTGCTCGGGTCTTGGCGCCGGGAGAGAGACCGGTTGAGTTGCGCCTCGCTCGAACTGAACGACCGGGTCACCGTGGGGGACGGCGACCCGGTCTGAGGCAAGTGTGTGGCAAGCCCCGGGGAAAACGTAGCGGTGGCGGTCAGTTCGCCGCGGCGTACGCGTCGCGGACCTGCTGACTGATACGGCCTCGGGCAGCAACCTCATACCCGTTCGCGGCAGCCCATTCGCGGATCTTCGCCAACTCGTCGGGATTGCTGCGGCCCTTCGCCGCGGGAGACGCGGATGCGCTGCGGGTGCTGCGGCCGGAGACCTTGCGAGCTGCGGCGATGTAGTCAGAGAAGGCTTCGCGGAGGTTATCGGCGTTGTCGTCGGTGAGATCGATCTCGTAGTTGCCGCCATCGAAGGCGAACTGAATAGTGCGTCCCCTGCCGTTTTCGATGACCTCACCGGTGAGGTCATCGATGAGGTGGGTGGTGACCTTCTGTGCCATGTGCTGCTCCATATCGTGGGGATTGCGTCCCAGCGTGGCATATAGGGGCGTGGAGATCGTAGTTGCGGCAAAGCGCGCCGGGCACCGTTTCGACGTTTCAGGCCAGTGAGAAACCTTGTCGGCTCCCAAAACGGCTCTAGCCCGCGGAGTGCACTCGCGGGACCCCTGCGACGAGATTCCCCAGCTGTGGCCTCGCGGTGTCACTGGTTATGCCGGTGACTTGGCAGGGTAGGGCCACCCCTCCTTGGATTGGACACTCCGACAGGTGTGGCTGTGCGCCGCGGTCGGCCAACCGGCTCTGAGGGACGCTGCGCGTCAGGTCTGCTCGCGGCTGTTCGTTCGACGGGCCTGACGTCGCGGCTTCGTCACGGGGGTTGAGGTCGGGGCCGTCAGGTCCGGCATGCCGTAGATCTCGTCGAGGTCGATTCGAGACAGCTCTCTGCTCACCTCGTAATGGAGGTCTCGGACCCTCCGCTTGAGGGTAAGTAGGATCGTCTCGCAGTTGTCGCTGAGGTACCGAGGCAGGTCCCCGGATGCGAAAATTTGTTCGTGGTGCACCTGCCCGGTACGGGTGACTCTCCTGGGCATGAACGCCGAGTCGGTTATGTAGGCGATGACGTCGGCGTCTTCATACCCGTTCACCGCATGTGCGACATGTTTGTTGCGTAGCGCGAGAAAGAACTCGTGCATGCGTACCCCGTTCTCACTGAGCGCGTCGATGGGTACTCGCGCGGAATGACGGGTCCCGCCGTTGAACGTGCGTCCGTATGTCGTCAGGGCTGCGACCCAGAGGGCAAGCCTTACATCCAGCCTGTCTTCGATCGGCGACCGCGCGAGCTGCGTCCGGAAAGCGTCCGCGTACGTCTTTGCCAGCTCGAGGTCCCGCCGGTAGCTCACCAGGTCGCGGAGCTCGGCACTGGACGGCGTGTCCACCTTCACGACCCGGTATCCGGACGGCGCGGCGGCCACACCGCTGCCGACGACCGCAGCCGAGCGCTGTCGGAACCAACTCGCGTCGGACCGAGCGTCGGTGTTCTCGAGATCCATATCGCTGAGGCTATTGCCGTCCACGCTCAGCCGGTGCGACCACCCTCCTGCAGTGCATCCGCCTCGGGAGCACACGACAGACGCGTCCTTCCGCGCATAGCGATCTCGACACCGCATCCGCAGAGAAGGGCAACCCGCGTTGGACGACTCCCGTTCCGAGATGATTGACCACGAGCTCCGTGAGGCGCTTCGACGTTTCCGAGACCATGCCATCACAATCGAAGAACTCGGCCGCGTCGAGCGGGAGCACCTACGCGAGCGTGCGCCCCTCGCGGCTGGCGGGCGCGCCAGATCCGGCGATCTCGGCATCGACCGCGAGGGCGACGCCTGGCGGTTCGGTAGGCGTCTGTGGACCTGTCTGACGCCCGTCGATACCGTCCGTGTCCTCCGTGTCGTCCGCACGACGCAGCACGACCTCGTCAACGACTATGGGCCGGTGAAGCAGATCGGCAGCCGGAACCGCTGGGACTACGTCACCATCCGTGGGCGTGGCCGACTCAACGGCTCTGGACCTCGGCGATGACACGCTCGACCACCGCGGCGGGGTCCTCGTGTTCCCAGAACCGGAGTACCGTCCACCCTGATGCCTGCAACGCCACCGTGGTGTCGGCATCGCGTTCCCGGTTCCGGGCGAGCTTCGGTCCCCAATAGTCGGTATTGGTCTTCGGTGTCGTGCCGTGGGCGGGACACCCGTGCCAGAAGCACCCGTCGATGAACACGGCTACCCGCTGCCGTGTGAAGACGACGTCGGCGCGGGTGCGCATCGGCGGCTGTAGGCGGAAGTCGACTCGGAACCGCGCACCGCGTCGGTGCAGCGCTCGTCGGATAGCGAGTTCGGGGGCGGTATTCCGAGCACGGTTCCCGCGCATCGACTTCGCGACGCCCGCCGCGGTCGCTGCCGGCGCCGGCGGAACCTGACCTGTTTCGTCGCCCATGTGGAGAACCTATGGTACGGTCTGCGGAAATAGACAGTTCCCTGCTCGTGCCGAATCAGGACAGAGCGGGTCTCCGTGCGGTTCGACCGTCCGGGCGCCCGAGTTCCCAGATGACGGTTCGAATGGCGGGACGTGTGGACGAACCTGCGTGCAGGGTCAGCTCGCACTCCTACCTCGGACAAGCACGGGCCCGATGGATGAGGAGTCCACCGTGGCACGCACGATCGCACCGACCACCGCTCGAAGCGCAGCGAACACGCTTCCGCCGCTGACCGACCCGCTGACGACGCCTCGCGCGACGCGTCTGACCGGTCGTAAGCTCCGCCCGCAGCCGTTCCGCCCAGAGGCGGGCCAGCCCAACGAAGCCGACGGGGTGCCGCTCAGCCGTCTCGGCCGTCGGTTCCGCGAGGTGTTCGCGGCGGCACACGATATCGACGAATCCGACGTGGACCTCGGTCTCGTGCGGCTCGTGGAATCGCTCAGCGCCGACAACGACCACAACGTGAACGGGCTCGCCGCACCGCAGGTCAAGCGGACCGAGCACGGCACGTTGACGCAGGTGCGGTTCATGGCGAACACGCCGATGTTGATGCCCTGGCTTGCGAACGGCCGGTCGCTGCGTCGGATGGGAAACGAGCTGCGTGGCTCCACCCGGATCGTTACCGAGGCGTCGGACCACAGCACGCTCGCGCTGCCGGTGATGGAGGTCTCTGGGCCGGACGCGGTCCTGGAGCTCATCGCCGCGCAGCGCCGGGTGCTCGGCCTTGAGAGCTACTCGTCGGCACGTCCGCTGAAGCGGGACCGTATCGACAGCATCGTGCAGTTCGGTGTGCTCGACCCGCCGGACGTGGTCCTCACCCAGCTCGTCTCGCCGTCCGCCGGCACCGCTTGGGTGCCGCAGGCTGCCGAGGGCGCGCAGCGGTACTTCTCCGCCATGCTTGCGATGGAAGCGCTCGCGAACCGGAACGTCGCCCGGGTGGCGTCTCGGCGCTGGTACGACCGCGGGACGCCGCGTCTCCGCGACCTGGAGCCCAACGACCTCCGAGCGCAGGAGGAGGCACTGCTGTACTCCTCGACCGCGGCGGCGGGGTACTTCCCGCCTCCGGCCGACCAGGCCGCATGGATGGAGCGTGCCGATGGGATCCCGGGAGCCGTCGCTTTCCAGCTCCTGCGCACGACGGAGATCAACCTGGTCATCGCGGTGCACCCGGACCCCGTCGTCACCGCAGACTTCCCGAACCCGGCGGCGGAGACCATCCAGGAGATGATCCGCGGTTACCACATGCCCGGCAAGGCCAAGGACGCGTGGGAAGACGCCGACCTCAACGGCCTGATCGCCATCGGAGCGATCGACGACTTCGCCGGCGCGCACCGGATCACCTCGGATGAGCGGGCGGCGTGGTTCGGCGAGGAGTTCCTGCCGTGGGCTGGTCCCGCTGCCGCAGATGACGGCACGCCGGGGAACCGTCTCGTCGCGATCACGAAGATGCTCGCCGCGCTGACCGCGCAAGACGGCCTCGAACCGGTCGACGGCGAGAAGGCGTCGCACGACATCGTCAACCGGTACGCGAAGCTCAACGGCCGACGGCATCACGCCGACGACCGCGCGAAGGTGGCTGCCGCCCAGGCGATCGTCGCACTCGACATGCTGCAGAGTTCCTGGGCCAACACGCTGCAGGCGGCACTGTTCGGCCTGTTCCACAGCGGATGGTTCTGGCGCACGTCCGCGCATGAAGGGCACTGGCCGCGGCTGATCACGACACCCGTCGACGAACTCGCCGCCGCCGCCCGCCGTGCCCGCGAGGCGCACGCGGACGACCCCGAGTACGACGCCAGCGCGGAGCAGCGTGCACTGGCCGCACTCGGCGGTGTCGCCCTGATGCTGAACCCCGCGCTCATCGCCGAGCGGAAGGCCCTCAGCCGGACGGGTCTCGGCGGTGGTGGGAAGGCGACGAACGTGCGGGCGAGCGACCCGGCGGTCTTGCTGCGCAACATGGCGCGCGACGCTGCCGGGATCGACGAGCTCGAGGACGCGATCCTCGCCCTTACCGGATCGGCGAACCCCACCATGCCGACCGACCGTCGCGACGACCAGCCGTTGACCGACGCCTACTTGCGGGGCCGGTGGCTCGGCGGCGAGGACGAGTCGGAGGAGAGCCCATTCAACGAGTTCAGCCGACGCATCGGACTGCTCCGCGACGCGATCCTCGAAAGCCAGGAGACAGCGAAGGCGTTGCGCGCGGCGAAGGCCGGGCACATGCTGGGTCTCGAGGAGCCGTCGGAGGAGGAAGCCGCGGACCGCGACGACGCGCACCTGTGGGACGAACTGCTGTATGAGGCGATCGGTGTGGTCCCGGAGACCGCCGACGACGCGATCGCAGCGCTGCAGGACCTCAGCGACTTCTTCCACACCGGTAAGGCGTACGCCCGGGCTGCGTCCAGGTCGTCGCGGTGAACGCGACTGGTCGCCTCCGCCGAGAGGGCGATGTGCTCGTCCTGACGGCTCCGGCGGAGATGCCGCGTCCGTCGTGGCTGACGCTCGGTCAGCAGCTGATCGCGTTCGTCGACGGTGCACACGACCCGGCCGAAATGAGGGTAGTGCGGATACCGGTCGGAGCAGCAGCGGGGCTTCGTGATGTGCTGGCCGACTATCCGGGGTCGTCCTGGGTATGGGAGTGGACTGAGGACGCCGCCGCTGCCGCAGGACGCGCGGAAGCGTTCGCCGACGACCTCCGGGATCTGATCGGCGCCGGTACCAATGTCGACGCCGTGGAGCTCGCCGCGGACCTCCTCGCGGCGGGTTTCACCCGGAAGCTGCTCCCCGCGCAGGAAGACGCGGTGGGTCGCATGCTCCGTGCGCAGAGCAGCGGGAACTTCAGCGTCCCAGGCAGCGGGAAGACGACGATGACCTACGCCGTGTACGCGTTGATGCGCGGACGGGCTGACGTGGACCGGATGCTCGTCGTCGCCCCGCAGTCGGCGTACGAGGCGTGGGCCGATGAGGCCGACGCCTGCTTCGCCGAACCGCCGGCGGTGGAGATCGCGGCCCGGGCGCCGCGACGCGGCACGGAGGTCGCCGTCGTGAACTACGAGCGTCTCGCCGACGGGGCAACCCGAGCGTCGATCGACGGCTGGGCGACCGGGCATCGGCTCCTCGTCGTCTTCGACGAAGCGCACCGGGCGAAGCGGGGTGCCACGGGGCTGCATGGGATGGCGGCGCGCGACGTCGCCGATCTGGCTGCGCGACGCATCGTCCTGACCGGCACCCCGATGCCCAACGGGCCGGCCGATTTCGAAGCGATCCTCGACCTCGCGTGGCCGGGGCACGGCGCGTCCCTCGCCGCTGACCCGGCATCTGCGGACCGGCTCTGGGTGCGGATCACAAAAGACGATCTCGGACTCGAGCCGGTCGAGATCCATGTGGAGACCATCGACCTCGACCCTGTGCACAGGAGGGTCTACGAAGCTGCGCTGGGCCGTCTGCTCGAAAGCGACGACAGCGCCCGCGCGCCGGCGACGACTCAGCTGATCGCCGCCGCATCGAACCCGACGCTCCTGCTCGCCGATGCCGAAGAGCTCACGTGGTCCGGTCCGATCCTGACCGGCTCGTTGCGTGACGTCGTGGAAGCAGCTGCCGCGTCGAGCAGGCCGGCGAAGCTTCTGGTAGCCGCCCGTCACGCACATGAGCATGCTGCACGCGGCGCGAAACTGCTCATCTGGACGAATTTCCTCGGCAACGTCCGCGAGCTCAAGCGGCTCCTCGAGCCGCTCTCGCCTGCGGTGATCACGGGCGCCACCCCCGTGTCGGAACCTGCCGCGCCGACGGACCGGGCACGCGAACTGCTGCGTTTCCGGGAAGACCCACGATGCAGCGTCCTCATCGCGACACCGCAGACGCTCGGCGAGGGAGTGAGCCTGCACCGTGTATGCCAGTCGCAGCTGTACGTCGACCGGACGTTCAACGCCGGTTTATACCTGCAAGCGCTGGACCGCACCCACCGGGTCGGCATGCCTGCCGAAACGACGGCGAAGGCTACGATCCTCATCGCCAACGACACCGTCGACGAACGCATCGACGACGCGCTGCGTCGAAAGATCAAGCAGATGGACGCATCTCTGAGCGACCCGGGCCTCCACCATCTCAGCGGCGTCGCCGAACCGAACGGCGTCGCCGTGTCCGACGGCGAAGCCCGGGCGTTAGTGGAGCATCTGCTGCGCCGACGCAACGACGTGTCGTAGCGTGTGCCCGGCTCGAGTTCGTGGCGGAAACGTCGTACCGTTAGAGGATGCCCCGGTCACGCATCCCCTCCTTGACGAAGAAGACCCGGCCATCGCTGCCGAAGGACGCGCCGGCGATCCGCGTGGTCGACTTGTTCGCCGGGTGCGGCGGCCTGACCTTGGGGGTCCGACAGGCTGCTGCCGCAGCACGGCTGCGAGTCGAAGTGCCGTTGGCGATCGATTTCGAACCCGCGGCCGTCTCCGTGTACCGGAAAAACTTCCCCGACGCGCACGTCGTCGAAGGCGCTGTCGAAGAGACGTTCGACGGTGCCCTCGGGGCGCCGCTGACAGCGACGGAGTCGGCGCTGCGCCGAGAGGTGCAGCAGACGCATCTGCTGATGGGAGGACCGCCCTGTCAGGGGCACAGCAACCTCAACAACAAGACTCGACGCCGGGACCCGAAGAACGTCCTCTACGCGCGAATGGGCCGCGCGGCTGAGGTACTCACCCCGAATTTCGTGCTCATCGAGAACGTACCCTCCGTACGGTTCGACACGGACCAGGTCGTCCAGACCACCGTCGGCCATCTCGAGCAGATCGGCTACCGCGTCGAGACCGCGACGATCGCGCTGCACCCCCTCGGCGTCGCGCAGACCCGTCGGCGGCACGTCGTACTCGCCTCACGGGTACCGGATGTCGACCCGGCGGAGCTGCTCGCAGCGCTCGTCGACCGTGAGCCCGATGGACGGCACGATCTGCGGTGGGCGATCGGCGACCTCGCGACGCTGGCGCAGCGTGTCGGCTACGACGTCGCGCCCACCCCCTCGGACGAGAACCTGGCACGCATGCGGTACCTCCTCGACGCGGATGTGTATGACCTGCCGAATGACCGCCGCCCTATCTGCCATCAGGACAAGCACAGCTACAAGTCGATGTACGGGCGGCTGTCCTGGGATGAACCGGCTCAGACGATCACCAGCGGCTTCGGCAGTATCGGGCAGGGACGGTACATGCATCCGGACCAGCCTCGGGCGCTGACCGCACATGAGGCCGCCCGCATCCAGGGCTTCCCCGACTACTTCAGTTTCGACACCGTGTCCCGCCGTTCGGATATCGCGACCATGATCGGTAACGCGGTGCCGCCGGCGTTGACCCGCGAGCTCGTCGCCGAGCTCATTCCCGGATTCGACATCGCCATGCCGAAGGCCGACGACCCGGCTGCGGAGTCCGACGCCCTGGGAGGCGGTCAGATGTCGAACGAATCAGCGGTGCCGATTCACTGACTGGCGAGGCCAAGGCCGCACCGGCCACGCATGTTGGGCGTGCATGCGGCGACCGGACACCGACGCCGCCGGAACCGTGCTGCGGCCCTCGCGGCGAGGTGTTCAGGAGAGACGGTGTGCTGCCCGATCATCGAGTCAGGGAGACACGACCCGATGATCGAGCCACGTCAGTAGTCCCGCAGCGGAGTGGACGACCGCCGTACCGTAATGGTCGTCGAGATGTGCGGCTCGGGCGAGGGACGCCCAATGCTTGTCTGCCCATACCGCGTCACAGACCGGGACCGCCTGCGCCAACGCGAGCACGTCAGCTCGATCGTGTTGACGGAACCGGTAGGTGCCGTTCCGGTGCGCAAGGAACAGCAACACGGTGAACACCGCGAGGCTCGGGGTGCCGTTGAGCACGCCGATCATCTCCGGTATCGACCGCCGACCGTTCGAGAGCTCTTGCGTCCCCCGGTCCGAGGTGTGGTCCGCCACTGCTTCGAACGTCTGCGCGACCAGCGCCCGGTACAACGTCGTCGGACCGGACTCGTCTGCAGCCCTGCGGCGCAGCATCTCCTGCCATTCGGCGAACCCGTCGCCGAGTCGGTGCTCGGGTCTGAGGTCGATCCCGTCGAAGTCGAACGCGCCGCTGAAACCCGCGAGGTTCCACCATTCCCAATGCTGAGGGTCGACTCTTGCACGGACCGCGAGGAGATCATCTGAGGGTGCGAGCTCTGCACCCTCATCGTCGTCTTCGGACGCGATGCGTTCGACGATACGCAACCTCCCGAGGGGACTCGAGAACGCGTGGTCGACCCCGATCCCGAGAGCCGAAGGCACCTCGCGGGTGAGACCGAGCGACCGGCTGAGGTCTGCAGCCGCGAGCCGGTGGACGGGAGCGAGGGACACATATCCGGTCAATTCCGCCATCACCGCGGCGAGATCAGAACGGCTCGAAGCCGCTGCCCGATGCCACAACTCAAGGTAGTTGAGACTTCCCAACGCGATGTGCAGCGACCCATCGGCCTTTGCCGCACGCAACGCGTCGAGCACGACGACGAAGGAGGGTTCCTTGCCGGAGGCCGCACGGGCCAGCCGCACCCACGCGGATTGGTCCAGGTACAGCACCGCACGTCCGCTCAGATTCTGAGCGGATTCGATCCGTGGTGGTCCATCGATACCCATGGACCCATCCTCCGCCGATCCCACCGTCGGGCGCACGTTCCTCCGCACGGCAGACAGTGCCCGTCCGCGCCGTTGGCAGATTCCAGGTCCGCGCGATGCGCTCCCGTGTCGCCCGTGCTGCGGCGAGTTTTGCGGACGACGAGCCTTCTGCAGGCGGACGTGCGGCGTGAATCGCTGACGGGGGCTCCAGAAGGAAAGCCACCCATCCCTTCCTCGCAGCCGCCCGACGAGAGTGGAGCGTCGAGGCGCCAAAGCCCGCCTCGATGGCGCACTCGATCACGTCGACCTCTGAGGCACACTCGATGAGCGGAAGGCGGGCTCGCCGCCGAGGCCGGCGCAATGGGACACGTGCGGGGTCGCGTGAGCACCCCTGGTGTGCTGTTGGGCCTGCCCGGGCCGACACGCCGCCGGCGCGGACACGGTGCTACGCCCCACGAACTCGCCGCGGTAGAATGCGGTTAGACATCCGGCCCAGCACCGGACGGCTTGTCAGGGAGCCGCAGTGTCGCAGGGTCCTGGCATAGTGAGGGCAATAGGATCGCGCTGACAGCGCAGGCCGCTGGACGAGAAGGAGTGTCATGACGCTACTAGCCGCAGAAGGTGTTCAGAAGCTCGTCGACGTTCGTCGAGCCGAGCAGTCAGCGCTCGATCAAGCACAGCAGCGGGCTATCGACGTAGTCGGCCGCACCGATCAGGGGATTCTCGAGGGGGACCTCGTTCGGGCGCTCATGACGGAGCTGCGGGTGACGAAGTCTGTCGCTTCCTCGGCGACCGACTACCTGCGGGCCATCGGCGTCGTCCAGAAAGACTGGGTCACCGGGTTTCTAACGCACACCGCCCACTGAAGCAGCAGTGATGGCAGCGGGGGAGCCGACCGTGGGCCCGATGCGGGACCGGAACGCACGACAGCACGACAAAGACGAGCGTGCAGCCGAACTTTGGCGAACTCCGGCGCAAACAGACGCCGATCGAGTATGGTATTCACCCGAATTCCGTCGACTAGAGGGTGTGACCCAGGTGGTCCCGCCCCAAGAAGACTACGTTTTCCACGACAGGCTCACACATAGCGTCAAAGTTGCACAGGTCGCAGCCACCCTCGCTCGCTTCGCCCTCTGGCAAGCGAAGTATGACGAACCGACGCGGATGGACCTCGATGGTCTGAAAATCGAGGAGTGGATAGATCCGGATTACTGCTACGTGGCGGGGCTAGCTCACGACATCGGCCACCCTCCATTCGGTCACGCCGGAGAGTCTGCACTGCAGATTCTCACTGAGGAAGTCGGCGGCAAGACAAAGGAGCGGTCGTTCGAGGGGAACGCCCAGTCCACTCGAATCGTCGCCAATCTGAGCTTTCGGAAACCCCAACACGATGGCTTGAATCTCACTCTTCGGTCGCTGGCTGCTATCGCCAAGTATCCCTGGGAGCGCGGAGGGCATCCGCGTCACATCGACAAGCTGAAGAAAAAGTGGAGCTTCTACCCTGAAGAGCGAGAGGTCCTCGACGCCCTAGAAAGCGCGGGCTTCGTACGCACTGTCAGCGGCAAAACACCCGCGGATGCTGCGGGGGAGCCAGTCGTTGAGGCGGTGTATCGGTGGCCTGAGGCGGAGATCATGGACTGGGCGGACGACATCTCGTACGCGGTCCACGACCTCGAGGACTTTTACCGTTCGGGGAGGATTCCCCTCCATCGCCTTACGACTGCGCTTTCAGCCGCACCTAAAGTCTTTGCGGACACGGACGGCTGGTTGACGACGTCGTTCGACTTCGCCGGCGACGACGAAGAGGTCAAGGGCGCGCTCCGCTTCGCGCGCGGAAAAATGTTGAAGATCCTCGACGAGGATGGACAATCGCTCGCGGCGCGCGTTCCCGCGGCGTTCGCACAGTTGAATGCGGTCATCGTCAATAAGATGCCGACGAACAGATTCGACGGATCGCGAAGCGCGCACATCGACCTCCAAAAGTTCGCTTCGGAAACGATCTCCTACCTCAGCTCCCGCACGAGCGTGAAAGCGATCGATGTCGAGGGGGATCCACGTGTCATGTTCCGAGTTGACGCCGAAGCGCGGCTCGTGGCCGAGTTCTTCAAGGCAATCAACCATTACTACGTGATTGAGTCCTCGGCCCTAGCGACGATGCAGTTCGGGCAGACGAGCGGCCTGCGCCGGACCGTCGATGCCCTCCTGAAGATGGCCGTAGCTTGGCTGGACGACGGTGGGAGCCAGCGCACGCTCCCCGCTCGCCTCGGAGAGTACCTAAAGGCGAGCGCGGAGACGTTGCAGGGTATGGACGAAACGGAGCAACGCGGCGCGATCACAGTGGCGATTGTCGACTACCTGTGCGGGCTTCGTGATCTGCAGGCAACAATCCTCGACTCACGTCTGTCGGGCGACCGAAGCTCGCTGACGTTCTCCGGCTCGTGGCTTGACGCCTGACCTAACGCCAGTCACTCGAGCCCGTCATGGAGCGAGCGCGAGCGGGCCCTGCGGCGGCGTGGTCTAGTCTTGCTTGGCCTCCGCGCCAGGTGGCTTGCACTGTCCCGCCGAACAAGCGGAGGGTCGCCGTGTAGCCGACGAATGCTAGGCAGCCCGACGCGCAGCCAGTCGAGAGTGGGCTGCGAAGGACGGCTGCTACGGCTCAAGAAGTGGCAGCGTCCACGCCGTCAGCGGAGACCTTCCCAGCCTCGGACGCCGACACTGACACGACGAACGGCCCGCAACTCCGGATGAGGTTGCGGGCCGTTCGCTGTCGCAGGAGTTCGTAGGTGGCTGCTCAGGCATGCCTGAGCCTGCCGCGCCGTTCCGCTGCGCGTGAAGTGCGCGGGCCGGGGCGGAAGCGGTTCGCTACCGCAGAGCTGTCTCAGTCGCGGTCCCTACCGACTTCAAGGTGGACGGGATCGGCTTGGTGATGGACGAGCCGCTGAGCTTTCGCACCTGACCGCTTTCGACCTCGAGCCGACCAGTGGGGCCCGCGACGGTGTGGAAGACGCCGGGGATTGAGGCGACACACTTTGATGACGTGGTCCAGTTGGTGTGCGACCTAGTTGGCGTGACGTGGCGGATCCGCGGGGTGGCGTTCTACGTGTTGAACCGGTCTTGGTCGGGGGTGGCGCTCGGAGTCGTGACGGGTCGGTGGGACGGCAGCGCCGAGTACATCGCTTGAGCTGACCCGGTCGGACCTCCTCCGAGGTTCACCGCACGACGGAACGACGAAATTCGTGGACGGCGCGTCTCGGTCGTTTGGAAACATACGGCTGCGCCGTGCTTTGGAACCTGACATCTACTCAATACGATGGGAGTATGCCAACACCAACACCAACAGCGACGCCGACGCCGACGATCACCCCGCCGGTAAGCGTGGATCCGACCACCCTCACGACACCAATCCCAGTCGAGCTCATCTCGCACGCGCAGTGGTTTGATGCTTTCGTCAGCCCACTGGGGGCGCTGATCGGTGCAGCGCTCGGCGGTCTGATCGCCTTCATCAGTGTCCGGGCGAGCGACAACCGGAAGCGCGTCGCAGACGACCAACGCCGGTGGGATGAGCGTGTACTCGACATCTATCTTGAGGTGGACAACGCGACCGCTGCCTTCTACGAATCTCGGTCGTTCAACACCGGCGACGGGAAACATTTCACCGACCATGAGCCGAAGATGAGCGCCGCCTACAATCTGATCAAGTCGAAAAAGCCAATCTTACAGGTCGTCGCTGCCGGTTGCGTGCCCGCTCTAGAAGCTTTGATGCTCGCGGGTGAAGAGGCAATCGACGACGCTCGCCGCAATAAGCCAATGCAACGCGGGCCCTTCGACGCTGCGCACATGAACTTCCGATCGGCGGTGCAACGGCAGCTGCGCATCTCGTTGCACCTGGAGGGCGCATCGCCGACGGAAGAACAGGCCACCGAAGCTGGCTAGGAGTATGCCACGGAGGACCCCTGGACGCACGAAGGCGTGATCGAATTCGCACTGTCTGCGAGGCGTTCGACCAACAGTGCCCGGACTATGCAGATATGGTCTGCCAGGCACGGTCGAGTCCTTCTGACCCGAGCGCATTGAGATACCTCAGATCGGGTCGAAGGAGCCTGCTCTGGCGCGGCGGATTGCTTTCGCCCCTGCGGTGCGCTTCTTGCATCCACATGGGCGCGACCCGAGGCCTACTTCTTGCGGTTACGTCCGTGCCAGGTTGCCTGCACTTTGCCTCCGAAGAGTCGAAGAGTCACTGATGCGGGCGGCTGGCGGTTCAATCCGTCGCTGGCACGGGTCAGTTCACGGAGCGCATCATGATGTTCGTCCAGCAGGTGGACCATCTCGAGTCGTGCATCGGCAGCGTCCCGCCGTCGCGTTTCAACACCGATCGCGGAGCTGAGCAGGAGCAGGCCGACCCATTGCACTAGCGCGAACACGAATACGCAGAACTCTGCGTACTCGCTCCCTGGCGCTGAAGACACGCCGAAAGTTACCCCGCGAACGAACACCGCCGCCGCCGAGTACACGCCCTGCAGGATCCGAAGGGTGACGACAGGTGGACGGCCCTGTTTCTGCTGACGTCTCAGGCGCGAATCGATCCGTCGTTCCACTCCTATCGCGATCATCGGCAGGAGCACGGCTATGGTCACTAACAGCGTCATCCCGAACTGGTCCCCTGGGGACTTCGGGGCCACATCAGTCGAGGACGCCCTCGCGCAGCTGAACGAGATCACGCCGCCGAACATCCAAAAGATGACACCGGAGAGTATGTTCACGCGGGCAAACTGAGGCACTCCGTGGGGTCGACACTCACACTTCTCCTATCGGACGGCACCGACACTCCGGAAGGCATCCGACGAACTACGGCTCACATTCGGCGCTCGGCATTTGGGCTGCCTGAACCGTCCGTCAGGACGGGGGATCTTGCCCAGGGACAGAACTTTCGGCACCTGCTGGCTTCGCGATACTCCGAAGCAGTTCAGCCCCGGTGTCGGTCAACCGATACTCCTCATCAGCCTCGACACTGGTGTCCTCAAGCTCGTCCTGTATGTCGGCCGTCGCTCGGCGGACCGTTGCATCCTCAAGACGCCATTCCTGGTTGTGGACTATGAGTCCGAAGCTTGCGAGGTCTATCGCGGATGTTCGCACCTGCGAGGAGGGCAGCTGAGGCTCCCTGGCGTTCACCCGCTTCTCCACCCTGCTTGGCGACACCGACGTGAACCGTCCCGACGTCGTCGTGCCCAGGGCACGGATAGCCGCGAGTACACGCACGTGGTGGTCATCAAGCCGGTCGACGAGTCGCAGGGTCACTTCCGGATCGACGCACTCGTCACTGGCGCCGGCGACAAGTGCCCGACGAAGGCGGCGGCGCCGCACCTCCGATGCCGTCTCTTGCGAGCGGCGAACCGCGAACTGCAGCCCTGCGAGGAACGCCTCCGACGTCAGCGCACCCTCAACGTCGCCGATGCGACCGGCCGCGATCGCCTGTTCCAACTCAGTCCGGATAGCATGGATGTCCCGCTCGAAACGGCGCATTTGAGCGGAGCCGGCGAAGAAGGACACCCCCGCTTGCAGAAGCGGTCCGACAATCGGAACAGCTCCCGCCGTGATCGCGGCCAGGGACGTCGCGACGTCCTCGACGGAATCCTTCCAGCGATCGTCCATCACCGAAGTCTAGAGATCACCCACGCGCCGCACATCGGCTTAGGCTCAAGCGCCCGACAACGTCCGAGGGCAAGCTAACGTCGGAGGCATGAGCGACAGTGCGTCCCCTGGCTTGGATCCGACGACGCAGCTGCTCTTGACGATCTTCGGGGCGGCGTTCCTGACCGCCCTGGCTGGATTCGCCGGTGCCTGGTTGCAGGGCCGGCGAGAGCATCGTCGATGGCTGCGGCAGGAACGGCTCGGCGCCTACCTGACTTTTCTGCGGTTCGTCCATCGCCAGTGGAGCGCCGCCGATGACCTCGAGCGGACGCAAGCTCGGTCCCTGCAATTCCATGCTGATCTGACCCAAGTCCGCGAGCAGATCGCAGCGGCGTCGGACGACGCGGCACGAGCAGCCCTCATCACCGAGCAGGAGCGGCTAGATACCGTTCACACCGACCTGCTCGTCGAAGTCGAACGGCTACAAGCGGAGATGGGCATGCAACTCAAGGAGGTCATCGACGCCGGTGCGGCCTGCTTCCTCCTCGGTCCGCGCTCGGTCGTCGACAACGCCCACCGCGTCGCCGAAGGAATGATGTTCGGCAGTGAGGCGATGGCACGCCGGATCGAAACGATGGAGACGGCCATGCGGCGGGCACTCAACATCAAAGTGTGACCCTGAAACTTTGACGCTCGGCACGGGCACAAGTCGCCCGACGAGCACAAACACCGGCGTTCATTTCCCCCAAAATGCGCCTCTGAGACGTTAAGGCTCGGTCTGGACGCAGCCCAAGGCGCGGCATACGCAACCCAACCCAGATGAGTCGGGATGCTCGCAGGCGCTCGAACGTGGCCCTGAACAGGACTTTCCTAACCGGGGGGAATCCCGCCACCTCCCGGGGGGAACCCGGGTTCAGGCGCCCGGGCAGCCCCAACAGCTGCAAGGCATGCAGGGAAAACGCAAAGAGCCCGCCAACGCAAAGAGCCCCAGATCCCCGTCACAACGGGGATCTGGGGCTCTTTCGCTCTGTCCCGGGAAGGTGTGAGCAACCGCAACTTCCGGGCCGTTACTCGGTGGCCGTCGTCTTCCTCGACGAAGGTGACACCCGACTCCGTTGCGGTCGTGGGCTCCGGAACTTGCGATAGGTGGCACTATGCGTTGGTTTGAGTCCCACCCTTTGAAGTGACCTGATGCTGCGTCTGTCTGCGGATATCGACGACGTCGATCGCTCCGGCGGTGTTCGGTCGAGTGCCCGCGGCTCCTAGGCTCGACGCATGGGGATGCACAGGGACCAACGACTCGCCGTGATCATCGGGAGCGCCACGGCGGTGCTCGTCGGTGGCGGGCTGGTCATCGCAGTGGCTCTCGGCCTGATCGGCTCGTAGCCTGAGCAGCGAGCACGAGGAGGGGTGATGGCGCAGACGGCAGAACCGCCGGCGGCCGCGGATGGTCATCAGCAGCTCGGCTCGAGGCACAAGAACGGCGATCGTCGCTTCGGTGTCGCGGGGCTCATGGCAGGTGTGTACGCCGGCCGAGGAACGCCGATGCTGTCGAGCCTGTACCACTCGACGGTCACCGAGCACATCGGATCAGTCCGCGTCGGCGACGAGCTCCACGTCGAGTGGCGAGGGACCCACTGGTGGGCGTCGTCGGACGAAGGCGCCGTCGGCCGGCTCTCCTGGTCGAAGGGGCTTCGCGAGCAGACGGCGTACGCACCGGACGGGCCCAGCCCCTACGACTTCGACGACGGGACGCTGTACGTGCAGCACGTCACGGTGAACGCCGCCGGCGAGGTCGTCGACTGCGGCGGGTACGTCGTTCCGGACAACTACGAGCCGTCGGACTGGCCGATGACGCCGATCCCGGACCCTGCGGAGCGCGAGCTGACCATCACGATCGGCGCGCCGGCGCCCATGACTCGGCCCGTGCCGGCGGCGGGGGAGTCACCACCCCAGGCGAGTAGCGAGACCACTACGCGCTCCGGCTGGCTTCGGCGGCTGCGCGGGCGCGGCTGAGAGGGAGATCAACCGATGACGACGTACACACCGCGAGAGCTGGCAGCCGAGCTCGGCTACACGAACGAGTCTCGTCCGGGGCGGGCCGTGCGGGCCTACCTGCGGGAGCGTTACCCGGAGCACACCGGATTCTGGGTGCTCGACGAGGCGCAGGCCGACGACGTGCGCGCGAACGTGCCCCGCGCGTCGTGACGTGCGTCAGCCGCTGCGACGGTGCAGATCTCGCCCGTCCGAGGGCTTCACGGCGCGGCATTCGGACACGTCATCGGAAGCCGACGAAGGTATCCACTTCGCTGGTGCTGCGCGTCCAGGACCGATAGACAAGGAGCTCCGGGGAACGAAGGAGTTGCCGATGCTGGTTCAGGTTTGTGGTCTTCCCGGCGCAGGGAAGTCGACGCTGTCTGCTGCGATCGCGGAGCTGACGCCTTCACTGACGCTTCGCGTTGATGCGATCGAGGGCGCGATGTGGAAGTACCAGATTCCGCCCGAGCAGTCCGGGATCACCGCCTACTCGATCATGCACGCCATCGCGGTGCCGAATCTGCTTCGCGGACAGGTGGTCATCGCCGACGCGGTGAGTGGTGTCGAACCCGCTCGGGCTGGATGGGCGTCGACAGCGGAAGCCGCCGGGGTTCCGCTGCGCGTGATCGAGGTCGTGTGTGCGGACGTCAACGAGCACCGTCGCCGGGTGGAGCAGCGTGCGAACGACCTGCCCGGGTTCATCTTGCCGACGTGGGACGAGGTACAGCGGGCCGCCGACGAGTACGAGCCCCGCACGGACGATCGACTCGTCATCGACAGCACCCGCCCGCTTGAAGAGACGGTGCGCCGGGCCCTCGACTACCTCGAGCTCCACGTCCGGTAACGGACAGTTCGACGGTCCGGCAGGAGTGACGGGTGCGCGGCTACTTCCTCTCGTACCTGCTCCAGGAGCGCGCGAGCGCCGCCTGACCCGGTCGCGCCGTTGTGAACAGGAGCAGAGCAAACCCGACGAAGATGACGAGAACCGCCGCCAGACGGTCGAACCTGCCGGCCGAGTGGGCCATCAACACGAAGCCGATGATGATGACCAGCAGCCCCAGCGTCATGAGTACAACGCGTCGAGGGGTCACGAGTGCGAACCCATCGTCGCCGTACCCGGAGGCGTCCGTGGTGAGCAACAGCAGCGAGTACGGCAGCGGTTCACGCACCTGCCACTTCCGGTTCACGGGCCTGCGCCACGCTTCTGCTCTGTGTCACCGAATCGTGTGACCACGCCCCGAGTGGAGAGAACGCCATGCGCCGGTTCCAGATCGCTGTTCCCAGACGTCGGGCCCGCACGGTGCTGGGGGTCCTGGCGGTCGCGTGCGCTGTGTCCTTGATCGCTCCGGCGGGAGCGTCCGCGGCGACATCGCGGACCGCGCCGCGTCCAGGGGCCTACGGGTACTTCGTCGACACCTACAAGACGAACACCCCTGCTGCCACGACGCCGGAGACGAACGCTGCGACCGGGGTGCTGTCGCAGTTCGGCACCCTGTGGCGCCCGGGATCGTCGTGGGACAACGGGGTCGCAACCAGTGCCGCAGCGCAGCGGATCCTGGACTCGAACATCGCGCAGGCAGCGCGGACCACACAGACCCGCACGGATGCGCAGGGGCACGAGGCGTACCTGATCGACCGACGGAACCAGAGCTACTCGGCCATCGCGGGGTTCGGTGACCTGTCCGACGCGGTGCGGACCGCGACGAACGCCGGTACCACGATCCCCGACGAGATCCCGGCGGATGCCACGACGAAGCAGTACGTCGACCAGGGCAACGCGAAGGGCTCGTGGGCGGACACCGATTCGGAACTCGGCGACGTCGTCCAGCTGGTGAACACGCTGCGGGGCGACTACTCCTCTGCCAGCAACGCGAAGAAGTACTACCAGTACCCGCGGCCGTACCGGCAGAGCCAGGACGTCAAGGTGCTGCCGCAGCTCGTCCCCGAGAAGTCCCCGACGCCCGCCACCGACGGCGGGTTCCCCAGCGGACACACCAACGCCGGCTACCTGGCCTCCCTGGCGTTCGCGTACGCGTACCCGGAGAAGTACACCGAGCTCCTCGCCAACGGCTCGGAGATCGGCAACAGTCGGATCGTCGCGGGGATGCACTCACCGCTCGACGTCATGGGTGGGCGGGTCCTGGCGACTGCGCTGGCAGCGGCCATCCTGGACGACCCGGCCAACACGCAGCTCGAGCAGCAGGCGCACCAGCAGGCGGAGAAGGTGCTCACCGCCGCCAGCCCGAGCGCCGTCGATCGCTACGCGGACTACGCGTCGGACAAGAAGGACTACCGCGGGCGTCTGACGTACGGGTTCACGCGGACCGGCACGAAGACGATCCCCGCCACGGTGCCGAAGGGTGCTGAAGCGCTCCTGCGGACCCGCCTGCCGTACCTCAGCGACGACCAGATCCGAGAGGTGCTCCGGACGACCGCGCTGCCGTCGGGCTACCCCCTGCTGGACGACGCGGAAGGGTGGGGGCGACTCGACCTCTTCTCGGCAGCGTCCGGCTACGGAGCGTTCGACAGCGCGGTGACCGTCTCGATGGACGCCGCCGAGAAGGGCCTGGACGCCGCCGACACCTGGCGCAACAACATCGGCGGGAACGGGTCACTGACCAAGCGGGGGACCGGCACCCTCGCCCTCGCCGGCTCGAACCGCTACACCGGCGGCACCGTCGTCCGCGGTGGGACGCTGATCGCGGACTCCGCTGCTGCCCTGGGCAAGGGGTCGGTGACCACTGTCTCCGGCACGCTCGCCGAGGCCAGCAAGAGGGTGATCCGCATCGGCGGCAACCTGACGCAGCGCTCGCACGCCGCACTGTCGCTGAGCGTCTCCGGGCCCCGTCCCTCCCTGCGCGTCGAGGGCACCGCGTCGTTCGGCGGAACGCTGCGGGTGCACGTCGCCAAGGGCACGGCCGTGGCGAACGACGTGGTCCTGATCACGGCGGACCGGATCGCGAAGGGTTCGAGCTTCAGCCGGGTCCGCGTCGCCGGCCTGCCCGCCGGGTACGAGCCCGTGGTGGAGCGCCACGGCAACGAACTGCACCTCGTCAACGCCAACGCGACGAAGCACGGCCACGGGCACAGCCGGGGCCACGGCGCCGCCTGAAGCGGAGCGCGTCAGGTCGGCTCCGAGTGCGGCCAGCAGGGCGGACTGTGCTCAGGCCGCCCCGTCACCGAGGCCGAGCAGCAGCTTCCGGAGGAGCCCGGCCAGCTGCTGCTCCTCGTCGCTGCTCAGCGTGCCGAGCAGCTCTCGTTCGTTCTCGACGTGCCGGGCAAGCGCCGCGTCCACCACCGTCAGGCCGTGATCGGTCAACGTGACGAGCACACTTCGTCGGTTCGAGGGGTCGGTCTCCCGCGTGACGTAGCCCTTCGCGACGAGCCGGTTCAAGCGGTTCGTGACGGCGCCCGAGGTCACCATCGTGGCGGCGAGCATCTGCCCGACGGTCAGCCGATGTGGTGATCCCGAACGTCGGAGGGTCGCGAGCAGGTCGAACTCACCCGGCAGCAGGTCGTGCTCAGCGAGGACGGCACCGACCCTCCGGTCGAGGATCGCTTCGGCGCGCCCGATGCGCCCGATCACCGCCATCGCACGAACGTCGAGGTCCGGTCGTTCCCGGCCCCACTGGGCCACGACTCGATCGACGGCATCCTCCATCAGAGCACTCCTTCACGCTGAACTGTTTGACGCGAGCCTATCGGGGCCATAATGTCTCAACGTTGAGAAGTTCAGCATGAAGGAAACGAGGCTCCGGTGACCGATCGCTCGCTGTCCACGTCGGCGGCGGCCGGCCTCACGCTCAGCGCGGCAGTGGCACCGATCGTGTGGGGGTCGACCTACGTGGTCACCACCGAGCTCCTGCCCGCCGATCACCCGATGACGGCGAGTGTCCTCCGTGCGCTCCCGGCCGGCCTGCTGCTGCTCGCGCTCCGGCCGGGAGTCCCACCGCGGGGCTGGCGCCTCCGGACGTTCGTGCTCGGCATGCTCAACATCGGGTGCTTCTTCCCGATGCTGTTCGTCGCGGCCGACCGGCTGCCGGGTGGCTTGGCGGCCATCGTCGGTGCGCTCCAGCCGCTCGTCGTCGTGGCCCTCACCCTGGCGCTGCGGTGGGGGCGGCCCGCGATCACCCACGTGGTGTGGGGAGTCGTGGCCCTGGTGGGCGTCGCGCTCGTCTCCCTCAGCGGAGGTGCCGTGTTCGACGTGCTCGGGCTCGCGGCGGCGGCACTCGGCACGGTGTCCATGGCGCTGGGGCTCCTGCTCACTCGTCGGTGGGGCACCCCGGAGGGCACACACCCCCTGACCTCGACCGCGTGGCAACTCATTGTCGGGGGCGTGGTGATCGCCCCGCTCATCCCGATCGTCGACAGCGGGCCGTGGCAGCCGACCGCCGCTGGGTACGCGGGGTACGCCTGGCTCACGCTGGTCGGTGGTGCCCTGGCCTACAGCGTCTGGTTCCGAGGCGCACGGGCGCTGCCGTCGGCCCGGATCGCGTTGTTGGGCGTCCTCAGCCCGTTGACCGCTGCGGTGCTCGGGTGGGTCGTCCTCGGCCAGGCGCTGTCGCCGCTGCAGATCGTCGGCTTCGTCGTCGCGCTCCTCGGTTCCCTGGGTGGGCAGCTCGGACGAGCGGTGTCTCGGGGGCCTTCCTCCGAGCCGCTCAGCCGTAGATCGAGTCCGGGATCTCCGGGCAGGCGGTGACGAGCTCGTAGTACTGGGACTGCGGCAGATCGACCGACCGGTACGGCGACCACGCCCCGTCGCTGTCGACGAACTCCTGCTCGCTCGGCCCACGCTCCACCGAGATGCCGTGGTCCTGCAGGCACTTCGTGAGCTCGCCCGTGGAGTAGCGGTAGAGCCACTCCAGCTGGGACTCGTTGAAGGCCGTTCGGTACTTCGCGGCCATGGGGTACTCGACACCGCACGTGTACTCGGCGACCGCGAACGGCTCGGACTGTTCCGCCGGCACCTGTCCGGAGACGAGGCTCGCGTCGGGCATCGCCTTCGCCTGCGGGAACCCCGCGGCGCTCATGCAGCGTTCCTGCGTCGGGGCCCAGTCGGCGTGCGAGACGGTCCGGACGCGGTCGACCACCGGCCGCTCGAGCCCCGGATGGTGGGACGCGACCAGCTGCCATGCCTGATCGGCACTCGCGTCGAGGATGGTCTCGGCTCGCACTGCGCTCAGCGCATCGGGCTCCGGTCCGGAGGCAGCCCCAGGCGTGGCACATGCGGACAATCCGGTGACCACTGCGATGCAGACCACGCCCGCCGCTGCGGTGAGGAGCTGATGGTTTCGTCGTCGCAAGTGTCCCCCTGGAGCTGCGATCGTCAGAACTGCCGGTTCGCCACATCCGCCCGGTGCGACACCGCCAGTATGTCCCGCAGCCGCGCGGCGGGCAATGGTGCTCCCTGATCCGCCAGGTAGTCCGCCGCGAATCCCTCGGCACTCGCCGCGTAGATCCCCGTGTACGCCCCGGACTCCGGCTCGAAGCGCCACGAGTCGGCCAGGGTGCCGGCGTCCACGGTGTCGAACCCGAGCAGCTGCACGAGGTCGGCGACCACGGCCTTGGCCTGCTCGTCGTCGCCCGCGATCGGCAGTGCGGTGCGGGGCGCGGAGCCGGCGAGGTTCGGGATGTGGTGCGCGACGATGTTGTTGAACGCCTTGACGATCCGCGTGCCGGGCAGGAGCGTCTGCTCGTACTCCGCCGTGGTCGTCGCGAGGCTGTCGAGCTGCTCGATCCTGCCGTCGCGACCGGGGTAGTAGTTGCCCGTCGACAGCACGGTCCGCCCGGCGAAGGCGTCGAGGTCGGGGGCGAGTGCCGGGTAGGCGGTGAGCGGGATCGCGAGGACGGGCACGTCGCCGAACTCGACGGCCTGTCGCACGGTGCCGGCCTGGGCGTGCGGGCCGAGCTCGGCGACGAGGTCCTGCAGCGACTCGGGGCCGCGCGAGTTCGCGATGAGGACGTCGAGGTCGGCGGCGACGGCCAGGCGTGCGATCGCGGTGCCGATGGCTCCGCTGCCGATGATGCCGATGCGGTTCATGTGGTGCCCTTTCAAGGAGGTGGACGTCAAGGGAGGACCGGGGCTTCCCAGCCCCGCCGCGACAGGGCGGAGAGCGCGGCGGACGACGAGTCGTCGGCCATCGCGGCACCCCGGACCCAGCTGGTCGCCAGCGCGGCGAGGAACAGGTCCCGCGCGCGGACGTCGGCACGCGCACGACCGGAACGCTGCGCGGCGCGGAGGAACTCGTCCGTGGTGGTGATGAACCCCTGGCACGTCAGGGCGAGCGGCGACGAGTCGGACGACGCGGCGGCACGGAGCGGTTCGGGCAGTCCGTCGAACGTGCCGGCCCACTCGGTGACCGCGTCGAGCCAGCCGTGCAGGGCGTCGCCGGTGTCCACGGAGCCGTCGCGCAGTGCTTCGCGACGGGCCACCAGGTGCTCGTCGCGCGCGGCGAGGAGCTCGGCGAGCAGGGCCTCGCGCGTGGGGAAGTGCCGGTACAGGGTGCCGGCGCCGACGCCGGCCTGCTTGGCGATCGCGTCGAGCGAGCCGGTCACGCCGTGCTCGGCGAACGCGCGCTCCGCGACCCGCAGGATGTGGTCCCGGTTCCGCAGCGCGTCAGCACGCGGCGCGCGCCCGGCGGGAGCGGTCTGCTCGGGCATGGCGGGCCTCCAGGCTGTGGTGTCGAGTACCGGAGAGGCTCTCCGGAATCACCACAGTACAGGAGACCCTCTCCGTTTCGACGCTGCAGCGCGACGCCCGGGCGTCAGGACTCCTCGGCAGCCTCCGCCGCGTCCGCCAGGTCCGACCGCGTGTTCGCGTGGATCGGCTCGCTGTGCCCGAAGGTCTTCGCGGCGGCGCGCAGCCGCCCGACGAACTCCCCGTTGTCCATCTCGAGTTCGTCCTCTTCCGCGTCCTCGATGACGATCTCGCTCGACGGCCCGATGAGGATCTTCGTGGTGGTCATCGTCCCGTCGTCGGCGACGGCGGGCACGTCGACGGTGTCCGCTCGGTCCCCGCCTGCGAGAGCCGCGGCGTACTCGATCACGGCGTCGGCGACGTCGTCACCGACCAGGATCGTGGTGGCGTCGTAGTGGATGTGCTTCATCGCGTACTCCTTCCCGGACCCATACAAACGCGCGGCGCGGGAACCGGCTTCAGGATGACCGCTGCACGCGGTGGTCCGGGGCCGGGGACTCCAGGGCGTTCCACACGTCGCCCCAGATCAGCTCGAAGTCGACGGGGCGGATGCGGTCGGCCCGGAGCGCCTGCTCCAGGATCGACAGCGCGTCCAGGGAGCCGGTGAGCAGGCGTTCGTCGCCGTGGACCTCGCGGCGGCCGTCGCCCAGGAACGTCGTCACGGTGACGGACCGCACCCGCGGTCGCAATGTGCGGGTGGCGCGGGCGAGGACCGCGAAGCCGCCGCCGTAGAGGAGCAGCGCGGTGGTCGTGCCGACGGCGGGGACCGAGACGGCGAGCACCAGGGTGGCGAGGGCGACGACCGCCCCGACGGCCGGCCAGACGTGCCAGGCACGCAGCAGCAGGCGCTCGCCGGTGGTCGTGCCGGGCGGGAACACGACGAGGGTCCGCGAGCTCCACAGCGTCCGCCCGACGGGTCGGATCGTGTACCGGCCCCACAGGTGGGTGCCGTCGAGCAGCCGGGTGCGGACCGGCAGCGCCGTGGTCATCGATCGACCGGCGCGAGTTCCGTGCGCACCGGCGCGAGTTCCGCCCGGACCGGCGCGAGTTCCGCCCGGACCGGCTCGATGACGTCGCGGTGCCGGACGGTCGCCAGGCACGGGAAGCAGACCAGGTCGCCTTCGCGGACGTCGGCGGGCAACGGAGCCGGGAGGCGGTGGAACGGACCGTCGGCCTGACCGTCACAGCGGGTGACGACGTACATCGGGGAGAGGGGAGCGGTGCTCCGGCGTCCGATCAGGCGCACCTGGTCGAGCACGGCACAGGTCGGCAGGACCGCGTCCAGTTCCAGGAGCACCACCCCGGTGCGCGGTCGCCGCACGCGGGTGACCGACGCGACGGCGACGCTCACGTCCCGGGGTGCCCAGCCGCGCGGGCGGTACCGGGGCGGGGACTGCTCGGCGGTGTGCACGGTCGGGGTGCCGGTGAGGTCGGCGAGCCGGACCATCGAGATCGCCGAGACCAGCAGGTCGTCGGTGGTCGCGACGGTGTGAGCCGGCCAGAGGAACGGGTCCATCGGATCGGGGAGCGACGCGCGGAGCGTCGGCATGATCGCAGTCAGTGTCACGACCACACGCTCTCGCGGGCTCGAGCAGCGCGGAAGGCCTCCTGACGGAACCCCTACGGCCGGAGGCGGAGTCCTGACGGAGCGCTCACCGGCGGGTGGCCGAGCGGAGTGCCGCGGTCCACCCGAGGGAGATCACGCCGGCGCCGATCAGGGTCTTCACCACACCACCGAGGACGAACGGGTACAGCCCGTACTGCAGGGTCTGCTGCAGGTCGAGGCCGAGTGCCACCGCGAGCCAGGCCATCCCGGCGACGAAGCCGACGATGTACCCGCCAGAGGGGCCGACGAGCACGCCGACCCCGGCCGAACCGTCCGCGAAGACCGGCAGCCCGACGACGCCGAGCAGTGCGTAGACGAGCATCGACAGGGCACCGCGACGGGCACCGAGGGCACTGCCGACGAGCAGCACGGCCAGGGTCTGCCCGGTGATCGGGACGGGCCAGATCGGCACGGACACCTGCGCGGCACCGGCGGTCAGCAGCGCGCCGCCGAGGACCAGGGCGGTGCTGACGACGGCGGTGCGGGGGAGCAGGGCGTCGGCGAGCGGACGGTGTGCGGCGGGGGTGATCGTGGTCATGGTGACTCCTTGCAGAGGGGAGAGGGAGGGTCAGACCGCGACGGTGGCCAGCAGGGACTCGGCGTCGCGCCGGGCCTCGGCCACGGCGGCGGTGTCGAGGCCGCAGGCGCGCAGGCAGGTCGCGACGAGGGCGTCGCGATCGGCGTCCTGCACGGGGCCGGACCGGCGGAGCTGGATGACGGTCTCGGTGATCTGGATGAGCACCGCACCGAGGCGCGACGGCGAGACACCGGCGGCGACGTCCGGGGCGGCAGCGCGCGAGCCGAGGCGCCCGTAGGCCTCCTGCAGTTCGACGCGCTCGGCCCGGAACCCGTCGTAGCGCTCGCCCTGCACCTCGGGCAGCAGGTAGAGCGTGCCGATGTTGTGCGGCGTGCGGGCGAGGGTGTCCACGTCGGCGACGACCAGCGCGGCGAGGGCCCCGGCTGCAGAGGCCGACTCCGGCACGAGCTGCTCGAGGCCGCGGACCAGCTCGAGGCTCGGGCGCACCGAGGTCGTGAGCAGCTCGACGAGCATGTCGTCCTTGCCGGCGAAGTGGTAGTACAGCGAGGCCTGCCGGATCCCGACCCGTTCGGCGATCGCCCGGGTCGAGGTCGCGCTGATGCCGTTCTCGACGAACAGCGCGGCGGCGGCGTCGAGGATCTGGTCGCGCGGGCTCAGCGCGGAGTCGGCGTTCGGCACGACCCGCGGTCGGCCGGGGCGCACGGGCCGGTCGTCGGGGGACATGCCCCCATCCTGACAGCCGGTGTCCGTCACGACTGCTCCCGGTACGCGCGCCAGCCGCCGTGGTGGGTGATGTCCTCGGCCCCCTCGACCGCGAACGGCTCGACCAGGAACCCGGTGACCTCGGTGCCGTCGTCGAGTGCCACGGTGCCGATCGCCATCGGTGCCGGCAGGGCCGCGACGAAGGTGCCGAAGCCGGCGGCGGGCAGACGCCAGACCTCCCCGACGATGCCCGAGCCCGAGCCCGAGCCCGAGCCCGAGCCCGAGCCCGAGCCCGAGCCGGAGCCGGAGCCCGGCGCGGCGGCGCCGGACGCGACCGGACCCACGCGGACCAGCCCGGGCTTGGGCGGCACCGTGTCGAGTGCGTACAGCCGGTAGTCGGACGCGGTGCGGGCCTCCCGGACGAACGATCCGCCGGACGCGACCAGCTGTCCGTTCAGCGGCTGACCGCGCAGGTGCGCCCCGACGACCAGCAGGTCGACGGTCGGGGCGACGAACGCGGCGGCCAACGCCGCCAGGCGCCGGTCGCTGAACGCCGGGCCGGTGAGCATGACGCCGAACGGCAGGCCGTCGACGAAGCCGGCGGGCACGGCGAGCGAGGCCATGTCGAGCAGGTTCGCGAAGTTCGTGTACCGACCCATCCGGCTGTTCGCGCCGATCGGGTCGGCCGCGACCTGCTCGAGCGTCGGGTGCCACGTCGTCGTCGGGGTGAGCAGTGCCGTGGTCCCCTCGAGTGCGGCGCGACCCGCTGCCCCGAACGCGTCGAGTCGTTCCTGGTCGGCGAAGAGCTCCGCGGCGGTCGGCCGTGCGCCACCGAGCACGATCGCGGCGACCGACGGGTCGAGGTCGGCACCGACCTCGTCGCGGTGGGCCTCGATGTGGGCACCGACGGCCGCGTACCGTTCGGCGACGAACGCGCCGTCGTAGAGCAGCGACGCGGCGTCGAGCAGCGGTGCGATGTCGACCTCGACCACCTGGTGTCCGAGCGCACGGAAGCGATTGACGGCCGCGGCGAACGCCTCGGCCCAGCCGGGTGCGAGCCCCTGGAGCTGCGACGGCAGCGGCACCGCGATGCGCGGGACGGCGGGCAGGTCGGCGAGGGCGAGGTCGGGCCGCGCGAGCGGGTCGACGCCGTCCGGACCGGCCATCAGCTCCGCCGCCGTGCGCGCCAGGTCGAGCGACCGGGCGAACACCGTGACGCAGTCCTGCGAACGGCAGGCGGGGACGACCCCGGTGTTCGGCACGAGCCCCTTCGTCGGCTTCACCCCGACCAGGTTGCCGAGCGCGGCGGGCACCCGGCCGGACCCGGCGGTGTCGGTGCCGAGCGCGAAGTCCACGATGCCGAGGGCGACCGCCGTGGCGGAACCACTCGACGACCCGCCGGAGACCCGCGTCGGGTCCCAGGCGTTCCGGACCGCGCCGAACGGCGACCGGGTGCCGACCAGGCCGGTGGCGAACTGGTCGAGGTTCGTCTTGCCGACGACGACCGCTCCGGCGGCGCGGAGCCGGGCGACGGCGGTGGCGTCGGCGGCGGGGTCGTGGGCGTAGGAGCGGGCGGCTGCGGTGGTGGGCAGGCCGGCGACGTCGATGTTGTCCTTCACGGCGAACAGCAGGCCGGCCAGGGGCAGCGACGGGTCGACCGCTTCGGCCTCGGCCAGCACGTCGGCACGGTCGCGCAGGGTGATCCAGACCTCGGGGCGGTCGACGGCGTCGATGCGGGCGAAGGCGTCGCGGACGCGGGCGGCGGCAGTGGCGGTCGCGGTGGCGGCGGTCCCGCCGGCGCTCGCCGCGCTCGTCCCGCTCACGCTGCCGCTCCGATCGCGGCGAGGACCTGGCCCGGCGCGACCTGGTCGCCCGGCTTGATGTACACCTCGAGCACGTGGCCCGGCACCGGTGCGTGCACCATCGACTCCATCTTCATCGCCTCCACGGCCAGCAGCTTCTGCCCCTCGTCCACGCGGTCACCCGGGCGGACGTCCACCTGCCACACGGTCGAGGTGAAGGGGGCGTACACGGCGGTCGACCCCTCGGGCACGGTCACGGCGTCGGCCACCACGGCGGCCGGTTCGTCACGGACGTCGAACTCGCCCGATGCCCGCCACCGCTCCTTCTCCTCGCCGAACGCCTGCGCCTGCTGCGCCCGGAAGTCGGCGATGGACCCGGCGTTGTCGGCCAGGAACCGGTTGTACGACGCGATCGAGAACTCGCCCTCGACGGTCTCGAACGAGCCCCGTCCGGCGTCCGTCTCGGCGCGCAGCTCGAGCAGCTCGTCGGCACCGACCGGGTACCACTCGATCCGGTCGAAGAACCGCAGCGCCCACGGGTTCTCCTGGAACAGCCCGCCCCGGCGGAACCGGTTCCAGATCTGCACCGTGCGGCCGACGAACTGGTAGCCGCCGGGACCCTCCATGCCGTAGATGCACAGGTACGCGCCACCGATGCCGACGGAGTTCTCGGCGGTCCAGGTGCGGGCCGGGTTGTACTTCGTCGTGACCAGGCGGTGCCGGGGGTCGAGCGGGGTCGCGACCGGGGCGCCGAGGTACACGTCGCCCAGGCCGAGCACCAGGTAGCTCGCGTCGAACACGGTGCGGAAGACGTCGTCGACGCTCTCGAGCCCGTTGATGCGACGGATGAACTCGATGTTCCACGGCGTCCACGGGGCGTCGTTCCGGACGCCGTTCATGTACCGCTCGATCGCCAGCCGGGTGGCCGGGTCGTCCCACGACAGCGGCAGCTTCACGGTGCGCGACGGCACGACGAGCTGGTCGGTCGGCGGGATCTCGTCCTCGAGTTCGCGGAGCAGCCCCGCCACGTCGCGCGCCTTGAGCACGGACGCGTCGGTGTGCACCTGCAGCGAGCGGATGCCCGGCGTGATGTCGAGGATCCCCTTCGGCGTGTGCTCCTGCAGCTTCGTCATGAGCGCGTGCACGCGCATCCGCAGCGCGATGTCGAGGGTCATGTCGCCGTACTCGACGAGCACGTTGTCGTCGCCGTCGCGTCGGTACGCGACGCTCGGCCGCACGTCGGTCGCGTCCAGGCGGGCGATCACGCCGTCGTCGCCGTCGCCTCCGGTGCGCGGCACCGTCCTGGAGGCCCGGTGCGCGTCGAGCGCGGCGGCGTCGGCTTCGCGGACGGGGACGAACCGGACCGTGTCACCCGGTCGGAGCTGGCCCAGCTTCCACAGGTCGCCGCTGGCGACCACGGCGGGGCAGACGAAGCCGCCGAGCGACGGCCCGTCCGGTCCGAGGATGATCGGGGTGTCCCCGGTGAAGTCGATCGCACCGACCGCGTAGGGGGTGTCGTGGATGTTCGACGGGTGCAGACCGGCCTCGCCGCCGTCGGTCCGCGCCCACTCCGGCCGCGGCCCGATGAGCCGGATGCCGGTGCGTGCCGAGTTGTGGTGCACGGCGTAGTCGGTGGCGTAGAAGACGTCGAGGTCGGCGCGGGTGAAGAAGTCCGGTGCGGCGTGCGGCCCCTCGGTGACGGCGATCTCCCACGCGTCGGTCAGCGCGGTGCGGCGGTCGGCCGGGGTCGGACCGCCCACCAGGCCCAGACGGGTGCCGGACGGGAACGCCGGGTGCGGGGCGTCCGAGTCCGGGGATCCCGGGCGCAGGACGTCGCCGGCGAGCAGGGCCCGACCGGCGTGACCGCCGAAGCCACCGAGCGTGAAGGTCGCGGTCGAGCCGAGGTAGGTCGGCACGTCGAAGCCGCCGCGGACCGCCAGGTAGGTGCGGAGGCCCGGACCGGGGGCCGTGCCGATCGCCAGGGTCTGCCCGGCGCCGACCTCGACCGGCTCCCACAGCGCCACGGGTTCGCCGTCGAGGGTGACCGGCGCCGGCGCACCCGTGAGCGCGACCACCGCGGCGGCCGAGAACCGGAGCGTCGGGCCGGTGGCGGTGACCTCGAGCGCGGGGGCACCGTCCGGGTTGCCCACGGCGCGGTTCGCCTCGGCGAAGGACGCCGCGTCGAACGGGCCGCTCGGCGGGACGCCCACCTGCCAGTACCCGACCCGGCCCGGCAGGTCCTGGATCATCGTCATGGTGCCGGGCGCGACGACGTCGATGCGCGGGTCCGGGTCCTCGGTCGCGTCGAGCGTCGAGGTGGAGTGCGTGGCGGTGCGGAGCTCGAGGTCGTCGGTCAGCGCGCGGAGCAGCCCGGCGTTCGTGACGATGCCGTCGATGCGGGTGGCCGCGAGTCCGTCGCGCAGCAGGTCGAGGGCGTCGTCGCGGGTCTCCCCGGTGGCGATCACCTTGGCGAGCATCGGGTCGTAGAACGCGGACACCTCGGAGCCGGTCTCGACCCAGCCGTCGACGCGGATGCCGGTGCGCTCGCCGGATGCCGTGGTCGCGCTCGGGAACACGGCCTGGGTGACGAGGCCGCTCGAGGGCAGCGAGCCCTTCGCCGGGTCCTCGGCATAGACGCGGGCCTCGACGGCGTGGCCGTTCGGCGTCCAGGTGCGGTCGAACACGTCGGGGTCGATGCCGGCGGCACCGTCGCGGGCCAGGCGGAGCATGAGCTCGACGAGGTCGACGCCGAACACTTCCTCGGTGACCGGGTGCTCGACCTGCAGGCGGGTGTTCACCTCGAGGAACGACGCCTCTTCGCGCACCGGGTCGTAGACGAACTCGACGGTGCCGGCGCTGCGGTACCCGACGCTCTCGGCCAGGCGGCGGGCGGACGCGTGCAGCTCGGCGCGGACGTGCTCGGGGAGCGCCGGTGCCGGGGCCTCCTCGATGACCTTCTGGTTGCGGCGCTGCAGGGAGCAGTCGCGGTCGCCGATCACCGCGACGCGGCCTTCGCCGTCGCCGAAGAGCTGGACCTCGACGTGCCGTGCCGGCCGCACGAGCCGCTCGAGGAAGATGCCGGCCGACCCGAAGTTCGCGGTCGCCAGGCGGACGACGCTCGTGTACGCCTCGCGGACCTCGTCGAGGGTGGAACACGCCTGCATGCCGATCCCGCCGCCACCCCCGGTGGCCTTGAGCATGACGGGTAGGCCGATGCGCTCGGCCTCGGCCACGGCGTCGTCGACGCTGGCGAGCAGCCCGGTGCCGGCGAGCATCGGGACCCCGGCGGCGGCGGCCAGCTCGCGGGCGGTGTGCTTCGCGCCGAACCGGACGATCTGGTCGGCGGTCGGCCCGACGAACCGGATGCCGGCGTCCTCGCAGGCCTGGGCGAAGTCGGTGTTCTCGGACAGGAACCCGTAGCCGGGGTGCACGAGTCCGGCGCCGGTGTCCTTCGCGGCCTGCACCACCGCGTCGATGCGCAGGTACGAGTCGCGGGCGGGTGCGGGTCCGAGCCGGACGGCGGTGTCGGCCTCGCGGACGTGGGGTGCCGCGCGGTCGGCGTCGGAGTAGACGGCGACGGTGCGCATGCCGAGTGCCTTGGCGGACCGGATGATGCGACGGGCGATCTCACCGCGGTTCGCGACGAGGACGGTGTCCGTGCTGAGGGCAGGGGTCTGGTTCACGGTGGCGGTCCCGGTGGGGTCGGGCGCGGCGGTCACGGCTGGACCACGATCATGCGCAGCGGTGTGCAGGAGAAGTCGTTGCAGGGGTTGTTCATCTGCGGGCAGTTCGAGACGACGACGAGCACGTCCCGCTCGGCCCGGATCGCGACCCGCTTGCCGGGAGCGCTCATGCCGTCGACGATCCCGAGGGCACCGTCGGCCTCGACCGGCACGTTCATGAACCAGTTGAGGTTCGACACGATGTCGCGGGCACCGAGTCCGTGGCGGCCTGCCTCGGCCAGGAAGTTCTCGCGGCAGCCGTGCTGGTACTGGGTGTGGTGCCCGTACCGCAGGGTGTTCGACTCCTTCGAGCACGCGCCGCCGATGGTGTCCTGCCGGTCGATCTCGTTCGCGACGACGGTCATCAGCGGGCGGCCCTCGTTCGACATCAGCACGGTGCCGGTCCGGACGTACGCGTTGCCCTGTGCGGCGAGGGTGTCCGGCACGCTGTACCGCTCGTCGGGGTCGTGGGCGTCGTAGAGCAGGCAGTCGGCGCTCTGGTTGCCGCCGACGTCGACGATGGTGAGCACCTCGCCGGCGCGGACCACGGCGGACCACGGTGCGAGCGGGGCGACCCGGTCGTCGCGGACCACGGTGCCCGGCACCAGGGACTCGCTCCAGTCGAGGGCGACGTCCGGGTCGTGGACGGCTCCGACCGGGACGGTGGAGGTGGAGGTGGGGGTGTGGGTCGTCGTGTCGGTCATCACAGGCCTCGGGCTTCCGCGTGGTCGATCGAGTTCAGGTAGGCGCGGGTGAGCTCCGGCGTCGCGGTGAACCGCTCGTCGGCCGCGGTCGTCGGGGCCCCGCGCCAGGCGTGCACCCGCAGTGGTCCGACCAGGTAGTCCGGGCGGGGGTCGATCGGGTGCGCGACGTTCGCGACCAGCACGAGCAGCGGCAGCTCGGCGACGAGCGTGACGTGGGTGCCCGCGCCGGCCGAACCGGTGAAGGTCATCGCCCCCTCGGCGTCGATCCGCACGCCCTGGAAGAACGAGATGCTCGGCGGCAGGTCCCGCTTGGTGAGCCCGTGCTTGGCGGCGGCCTTCGCGAACAGCGACCGACCGCTCGGGGTGCGCCCCTCGGGTGCCGCGTCGCCGTACTTCCGCTCGTTCCAGGCGTCGGTCGAGGTGCCGCAGAACGCGTCGTGGTGCCCCGAGGTGTCCTCGAGCACGGTCGCCAGCGCCCGACCGTCCCCGCTCAGCAGCGGCGAACCCTGGCCCAGGTACGCCTGCCACGGGATCTTCTGGGTGTCGGCGACGTTGAGCCGCTCCCACGGTTCGAGCGCGTTGAACACCAGGACGTTGGCGCAGGCCTGACCCGTCGGGTCGTCGAACCGCAGCCGTGACCCGCGGGCCAGCACCTTGTGCGTGTACCCGCCCGGCGCCACCGTCTCAGCCCAGACGAGTTCTGCGGGGTCGACGCCCTCGGGGGCGAACGGTGACGACGACGCCGGCAGGTACGGCATGTACTCGGACTGCGAGCCGGCCTGGGCGCGTGCGTCGGACCGGGAGGCGAGCACGCTGTCGGTCTGGTGGAGGTCACGCATGGGGTTCCTTCCGGATCAGGCTTCGACGGAGGCGGCGGTCGGGCTCGCCACAGTCGCGGCTGCGGGGACGGGTACCGCCGCGGTGGTGGGCACCTCGGCCAGGGTGATCGGCCCGTGTGTGCGGTGCCGCCAGCTCGACCACGCCCAGCCGACGAGCAGCACGCCGCCGATGAACAGCAGGGCGCTGTACTGCAGCCACCACGAGGTGCCGGTCAGGTCGTAGATCTCCGGCCGGGGCCAGATGAGGTTGATCGCCATGCCGATCTGGAACGCCACGGCCAGGGCGTTCAGCGGGATGCCCCAGCGACCGAGGGTGAACAGCGGCTTGCCGTCCTCGTCGACCCCGGTCGGCAGCCCGGTACGACGGAGCTTGATCCGCTGGACCAGCAGCGGCCCGGTGACGCCGAGGTAGGCCAGGTAGAGCATCGCGATGCACAGGCTCGACAGGGCGGTGAAGATCGCGGACTGCCCGATGTTGACGGCGAGGGCCAGCCCGGCGCCGACCCCGACGACGATCGACGCGGCGATCGGGGTGCCGGTGCGGGGCGAGACCCGGGCGAGGGTGCGGTGGAAGGGCAGCGCCTTCTCGCGGGCCATCGAGTAGACCATCCGGGCGCCGGCGGTCTGCACGGCGAGGGTGCAGGCGAAGACGGCGACGGCGACGGTGCAGAGCAGGAGCCGGCCGAAGACGTCGCCGAGGGTCGAGGTGATCACCCAGGCGAGCCCCTGGGTGGCGAGCTTGCCGTCGGTCAGGCTCGGGGCGGCGACGAGGGCACCGATGATGAGCAGCCCGCCGCCGAGGCCCGAGACCGTGAGTGCCCGGACGATCGTCTTCGGGGTGGTCCGGCGCGGGTTGTGGGTCTCCTCCGCGAGCTCACCGGCCGAGTCGAAGCCGACCATCACGTACGCGGCCATCAGCGAGGAGGCCAGGAACGCCCACACGTACGGCTCGGTGCTCGTCGACCCGGCGGTCGTGAACACCACGGACGCGCTGCGGTGCGGCAGGAGGAACAGGGCGCCGATGAGCACGACCACGCCGATGATCTCGATGAGCACGCCGAAGCTCGTCACGCGGGCCATCAGCCGGACGCTCGTGATGTTCACGATCGTCGTCACGGCGAGCATCACCAGCCCGAGGACCACCGCGTTCGCGGCACCGGTCGGCGACGCGACGGACGGGTCCGCGCCCGGACCGCCGACGACCTGGAACCCGTCCCAGATCGCGGGGAGCACGGCCTGCACGGCGATGGCCGCCACCGCGACGGTGAGGATCTGGCCGATGATCATCGTCCAGCCGGTGAACCACCCGAACCGGGCTCCGGCCAGGCGGCTCGACCACTGGAAGATCGCGCCGGAGATGGGCCAGCGGGCCGCGAGCTGCGCGAAGTTCAGCGCGACGAGCAGCTGGCCGCCGAAGACGAGCGGCCACGCCCAGAAGAACGCAGCACCGCCCAGCCCGAAGCCGAGTCCGAACAGCTGGAAGACCGTGGTGAGGATCGAGACGAAGGAGAAGCCCGCCGCGAAGGAGGAGAACGAGCCGACTCCGCGGTGGAGTTCCTGCTCGTAGCCGAGGCGGGCGAGCCCCTGGGTGTCGACGTCGGACGTGGCGCGCGGTGCGTGGAGCGGTGCTTGCGGAGAACGCATGACTGCAGACCTTTCGCGGAGTACCTGTCGGGTGACAGGTAGTGCGACAAGTGTCTTGCGGCCCTGTGTCGGCGCCGTTGCCCGTCTGTTTCGAGTGCGTGACGGCAGGCCCCGGCGTGTAAACGTTCCGAGTCGGCGGGCGGATCAGCGGCGGGGGATCACTGGCGAGTAATCACCGGGGTCACTCGACGTCGACGTCCCGCTTGCCGCGGCGGACGATGAGCGGGTCCGGCTTGCCGATGACGTCGGCGGCCTTGTCCGGGTAGTCGAACTGCGTCAGGAAGTACCGCATCGCGTTGAGCCGCGCGCGCTTCTTGTCGTTCGACCGCACGATCGTCCACGGTGCGTAGCGCTTGCTCGTCCGGGTGAACATCGCCGTCTTCGCCTCGGTGTAGTCCTCCCACCGGTCGAGCGACAGCAGGTCGATGTCGGACAGCTTCCACCGCCGCACCGGGTCGAGCTGGCGCATCGCGAACCGGGTCCGCTGCTCGCGCCGGGTCACCGAGAACCAGAACTTCGTCAGGTGGATGCCGGAGTCCACGAGCATCCGCTCGAACTGCGGCACCTGGGTCATGAACGACTCGTACTCGTCGTCGCTGCAGAATCCCATCACCCGTTCGACGCCGGCACGGTTGTACCAGGAGCGGTCGAACAGGACCATCTCGCCGGCGGCCGGCAGGTGCTGCACGTACCGCTGGAAGTACCACTCACCGCGCTCGCGCTCGGTCGGCTTGCTCAGCGCGACGACCCGCGAGGTCCGGGGGTTCAGGTGCTCCGTGAACCGCTTGATCGTGCCGCCCTTGCCCGCGGCGTCACGCCCCTCGAAGAGCACCACGACCTTCTGGCCGGTGTCCTCGAGCCAGTACTGGCACTTCAGCAGCTCGATCTGCAGCAGGTACTTCTGGTACTCGTACTCGTCCCGCGGCAGGCGCTCCGAGTACGGGTAGTCGTCCTGCCAGGTGAGCACCGGGTTGCCGTGCGGGTCGATCAGCTCCGGGTCGGCCGTCTGACCGTCCGCGACGCTGTACCCCTCGGTCCGCAGCTGTTCGATGTACTCCCGCAACGGCTGCGAGTACGGCGCTGTGTCCACGGTGTCCTCCCTCTGCGAGCCGATCGGCTGTCGGCCCCAGGGCCATCCTGGCCCGGCCACCCGCGCGACCGCCCCACGCCTCGCCCTGGACGCGACCCGATGACGGCCGGGAGGCGCGGTGCGGGCCCGCCCCGTGCCTCCCGACCGCATGTGGCCCTTCACAGGCATGATGGGGCCATGACGGACCAGGCCGAGATGATCCACCCCGAGATCGCACCGAGCGGAGACGGGTGCGTCGAGTGCGACGCGACCGGTTCGTGGTGGGTGCACCTGCGCCGCTGCGCGGCGTGCGGCCACGTCGGCTGCTGCGACGACTCCCTCAACACGCACGCGACGCGGCACTGGGAGGAGACCGGGCACGCGGTCATCCAGAGCTACGAGCCCGGCGAGACCTGGGCCTGGGACTACCGCGACGACACCCGCTCCGAGGGGCTCGAGCTCGCAGCCCCCACCAGCCACCCCGTGACGCAGGCAGTCCCCGGGCCGGCGGATCGCCTTCCCGGGGACTGGTTGGAACTGCTCGGCGGATCGCGCTGATCCGCGGCGGTCGTCAGGTCAGTTCAGCCCGACCTGCGTCGCCGCGTACTCGGCCTGCGGCTGCGTGAACTGGTTCCCTGCGGACGACGTGAGCTGTGCGATGAGGCTCGCGCGCGAGAAGCCCATGCCCGAGGACATGTAGCCCTCCGCGGCGGTGACCGCCTGTGCGTTCCAGTCGGCCCCGGCCTTCGCGACGGCGTCCTGCGCCTGCTCCGGGGTGAACTGGTTGCCGGCGCTCGACGTCAGCTGACCGTTCAGGCTGGCCTCGGAGAACCCCATGCCCGAGTCGAGGTACCCCTTGGCTGCGGCGAGTGCCTGCGCGTTCCAGTCGGCACCGGAGTGGTCGATGGCCCACTGTGCGTCCGCCTGGGCGAACCCGTTGCCCGCGCTCGAGGTCAGCTGCTGGAGCAGGCTGGCGGCGGAGAAGCCCATGCCGGAGTCGAGGTAGCTCTTCGCAGCGGCAGCTGCCTGCAGCTGTCCGACGGTTCCGGATGCCTCGGCGGGCTTCTCGGCGGCGGCCTTCTCGGGGGTCTTCGGCTTCTCCGCCTTCTTCGACTCCTCGGTCGCAGCGGCCGGGCTGGCAGCGGCGACCTCGGTGGCGGCGGGAGCGTCAGGGGCAGCAGAGTCGTCGGAGGAGCCGTTGTAGACGCCCGCGAGCATGCTGCCGAGGATCACTGCGACAGCGCCGACGACGGTCCCCGCGACGGCACGGCGCCCCTTGCGACGGATGCCGATGATGCCGAGCACCACCGCGACGACGCCGAGGAAGATGCCGAACCCGTTGGTCGGCGGGATCACCGCGAAGAGGATCCCGAGGACCCCGAGGACGACCGCTGCGGTGCCGAGGCGGCCTCGTGCCGGACGCGGCTCGGGAGCCGCGGGAACGTAGGCAGGAGGCTGCTCGGTGGGGGTGGTCTCGGGCATGTCGGGTTCTCCGGAAGTTCTGAGGATCAGCAAAGGCGAGCAAACGTTACAACCGGTCCGGACCCCGGTGCACCGCAGAGATCGAGTCAGCTCTGAACCTTGCGCGAACCCGCAGCGATGTGGTTCGGCGACCACCCAGAACTGGGGGACCACGCCGCTTTCGCCGCTCGCGTTCGGCGGACACGGCAAAAGGAAGAGGCACGGAGCCAGCTGGCTCCGTGCCTCTCGATCGTTCGTCAGGTCAGACGGCCGCGGTCGCCTCGTCGCGGTGCGGGAGCTTCCAGCCCGGACGCACGAAGTGGCAGGTGTAGCCATGCGGGTTCTTCTCGAGGTAGTCCTGGTGCTCGTCCTCGGCCTCCCAGAACGGGCCGGCCGCGGTGACCTCGGTGACGACCTTGCCGGGCCAGATGCCCGACGCGTCGACGTCCGCGATGGTGTCGAGCGCGACCTGCTTCTGCTCGTCCGAGGTGAAGAAGATCGCCGAACGGTAGCTCCGACCGATGTCGTTGCCCTGGCGGTCCTTCGTCGACGGGTCATGGATCTGGAAGAAGAACTCCAGCAGGTCCCGGTACGAGATCTGGGACGGGTCGAAGACGATCTCGACCGACTCGGCGTGGTCGCCGTGGTTGCGGTACGTCGCGTTCGGCACGTCGCCGCCGGAGTAGCCGACGCGGGTGCTGACGATGCCGGGACGACGACGGAGGAGCTGCTGCGCTCCCCAGAAGCATCCGCCGGCGAGGATGGCGGTCTCGGTGGTGGTCATGGTGGCCTCCTGGGCTCTCGTGTCACTGGCTGCGACACCGTGTGGTGCAACCGGCAACAGGGACGATCTGTTCCCGTCGTCAGGTCCGCTGTGGGGCGCGGACCCACCCGGGTGTGCGGTCGGTACGACTCGACCCTACGAGCCCGTGCTCCGTGTCACCCCTGCGGTACGGTCGGGCCACATGAAGCGGTCATCGGTGCACGACGAAGTCCAGCGCCGTCAGGAGACGAACGCGTGCGGCAGCCGCTCCGTCGCTGAGCTCCTCGGCGACGCCGGTACCGCAGACGGCGACCTCACGGCACGGCTGCGATTCCTCTGATGAGCCAGCAGTTGTGGCAGGTCTTGTTCAGCATGCTCGTGTTCGGGGGCGCTGTTTCGTCGGGTATCGCGGTCCTGAGTTCCGCTCGGCGCGCACGGAGTCGGCCACGAGGGCAGAAGCATCGCAACACCCCGATCGAGATCGTGCTGATCTGCCTTGGGTTCCTCTTCATCGTCACGGCGTTCTCCGTCGCGGTGACGAAGGCCTACGCATGACACCCTCGACTCGACGTGATCAGCATCGCAGCGGAATGACCTTGCTCGTGGAAACACGTGGACGTCTGTCGCGTTCGCGGTCGAGGGTGCCCAGAGACTCTCTCGGGAGACGTCGGCGCGGTACGGTCAGCCTCACATGAAGCGGTCATCCATCGACGAAGTCCAGCGCCGTCCACGTGGTTGGCGGCTGCTCGGACTCGCGTTCTGTTTCCTCGTCTTCCTCGAGGTGTTCGTGGCGATCGGCTCGCTGCCGGGGATGCTCGCCGCGCAGCTGCAGTACACCCCGTGTGGCTCCGACGAGACGATGCGGTGTTCGTACGCCGTCGGGGAGACCGCACAGTTCCTCGTGCCGCTCCTCGCACTCGTCGTCGCGATCACGACCTGGGTCATCGGGGCGTCCGGTGCTCCCACGGTGCGGCGACAGGTGCTGATACCCACGATCGGCCTCGTGGTCATCGTCCTGATCTTCGTGCTCGGTGTCGTCGCGATCGATCTGTCGATCCGATGACGGTCGTGAACCGTAATCGCCGCCCCACCCTCCCGAGGACCTGATGCCGTTCACTCCAGAAGAAGCCGCCGAGCAGTCGGCGATCCTGGCCGACCTCCGAGCGCTGGGGTACGACTTCTCGAACCTGTCCGCCTTCGCCCAGGCCGGTGTCCGGTACAAGGACGCGGTACCGACGCTGATCGAGTGGCTAGGGAAGGCGCGGACGCCGATGATGCAGCGGGCAGTCGCTCGTACGCTGACGAACCCGTCGGCAAAGGGCGCAGCCATGCCCGCGCTGGTCGAGGCGTTCCGGAACTTCACCGACGAAGCGGGCACGCGCTGGGCGGTGGGGAACTCGATCGAGACCGCGTACGTGGACACGTACTTCGATGACGTGGCAGCGCTCGCGCTCGATCCGCAGTACGGAGGAGCACGGCAGATGGTGGCCCTCGCGCTGGGGAAGTCGAAGCGGCCCGAAGCGGTCGATGTCCTCCTGCAGCTCATGGACGACCACGACATCAGCGGGCATGCGGTGTTCGCGTTGAGCAAGCGGCCGAACCCGCGAGCGCGGGCGGCGTTCGAGGAGAAGTTGACCGACGACCGCCCGTGGGTGCGGAAGAAGGCTGCGCTCGGGCTGCGGAAGATCGGATGAAGCGCGCCGCGCTTGCGAAAGGAACCGTAGGAATGCCGGATGACACCGTCGTCACGCACGACAACCCAGTGCTCGGAGTCGAGAAGGTCGTCCGTGTGGAGCTTGATCCGTCGTGGGACCCGATCCGCTACGAAGACCTGACGATCATCGTCCTCGACGACGGCCGCAACGTCGTCAGCTGCGTCCCCTTGTTCGCGAAGGACGTCCATCTCGGAGACATCATCGACACGGTCGAGAACACTTCAACCGGACAGCTTGAGTACGGAGGTCGTGTCGAACGGGGACAGTCGTGGGTCTTCAGGGTCAGCCCTCGTGATGCACGCGCCTTCCGCATCGCTCACGATGTCATCCACGAATTCGGCGGAGCCGTCGAGACGTGGGGCTCGATCACAGGAGTAGCGATCCGAGGGGATGCGGCCGCCGACCAGTTCGCGGACCGGTTGCAGCGGCTGGAAGACGACGGACTCATCGAGTACGACAGCGCAGAGCGCTGAGCGGGCGGGCGCGCCACGGGCTGGCGAGCCCTTGAATCGGTGCAGGACGCCGGACGGGAGGCGCGGTGCCAGCTGGCACCGCGCCTCCCGTCCGGGGTAGGGCCGCGTCAGCTCGCGGTGTCCTCGAGCGCGTCGAGCGCGGCCACGTCCTCGGCGGCGAGCACGAAGTCGACGTCGGCGTTCTCGGAGATGCGCGACGGGGTCGTGGACTTCGGCAGGGGCAGGACGTCCTTCTCGAGCAGGTAGCGGATCGCGACCTGGGCGACGGTCTTGTCGTACTTCGCCGCGATCTCGGCGATCTGCTCGTTCTCGAGCAGGCCGCCGGTGGCGAGCGGGGAGTATCCCTCGGTCAGGATGTCGTGCTCGCGGTCGAAGGCGGTCGTCTCGTCCTGGGTGTTGCCGATGAACCAGCGGATCTGGTTGGCGTGCGGGACGACGTCCGTGCGGCCGAGCAGGTCCTCGAGGTCGGCGACGGCGAAGTTCGAGACACCGATGCTCTTGGTGCGGCCGGCGTCGTAGAGCTCCTCGAAGACCTTCCACACCTCGACGTTGCCGTCGCGGTGGTCGGAGCCCATGTCGCTCCAGGGCCACGGCGCGTGGATCAGGTACAGGTCGACGTGTCCGAGGTCGAGGTTGCGGCTCGACTCCTCGAAGGCGTCGCGGGCGCCCGAAGCCGTCTTGATCTCAGCCGGCAGCTTCGTGGTGATGAAGAGCTCGTCGCGGGGGATGCCGCTGTCGCGGACGGCCTCGCCGACGCTCGCCTCGTTGCCGTACGCCAGGGCGGTGTCGATGTGGCGGTAGCCGAGGTCGAGGGCGGTCTTCGTGGCGTCGTACGCGTCGGAGCCGGACGGGATCTGCCAGGTGCCGAAGCCGATCTTCGGGATGTGCAGACCGTTGGACAGGGTGAACGTGTCGATGAGTGCGGGCATGCAGCGGACAGTACGCCGGTCGGGTTCAGCCACGGTCACGGTGCGGAACTCGGTGCCGCCGCGCATCGCGCCCCTGTTCGGGCATCGCGCCCCGACTCACACGGGCGCGATGCCTGCCAGGGGGCGCGAACGGGGCCAGCGACGGACGGGAGGCCCGTGGCGGTGTCGCCACGGGCCTCCCGTCCGTCGTGTGCTGCGGTTCAGCGCGCGGTGCGCGTGCCGATCCGCGGCAGGACGAAGCCGAGCACGATCATCGCGACGGCCAGGAAGGCGTGCAGCACGTTGTCCGCGCTGTTCAGCGGCACGAAGTTCGCGCCACCGGCCATGCCCGCGGTGAAGAGCCCGTAGACGAAGAGCACCGCGTAGACGATGCCGCCGGCGACGAGGTACAGGCGTGCGGAGGCTGCGCGGCGGGCGGCGAGCAGCCCGACGATGCCGAAGAGCAGGTGCACGATGTTGTGCAGGACGGACACCTGGAACAGGCCCAGGAGCAGGGCCATGGAGCCGTGGCCGGCCATGGACATCGAGCCCATGTCCATGGTGAGTCCGGGGATGAACCCGGCGATGCCGACGATCAGGAAGACGACACCGAAGACGAACGCGCCCCGCTGGGTCCACGTCGAACCGGAGGTGGTGCGTGCGGTTGCTGCGCTGCTGGTCATGATCAGCCCTCTTTTCTGTACGCGCCGCAGTGTGCGGCACACATGACATTCGGAGCGCTTCCCCGGTCGGTTTGCAGGTCAGCGCTCGGCGGTCACGGCGGCGGTCACCGCCGCGGTCACCGCGGTGGTCAATCCGCGCACCAGCAACGCCCGCGATCGGGCGGTCGCGGTGCCGTCCGGATCGCTCCACGCGGCGCGGGCGAGCCCGTCCACCAGGGTGATCACGGCGTCGGCGACCACGGGCACCGGCTCGGACGGCGTCGCCCCGTGCCGTGCGGTCCAGCGGTCGATCCCGGCCACCACGCCGTCGCGCCAGAGCCGTCGTTCGGCGTCGAGCAGGTCCCCGTCGCCGTCCGGGGCGAGGGACGTCGCGCTCAGGGCTTCGAGCACCCGGAACCGCTCGGGCTCGCGCCGCACCAGGTCGAGGTACGCCGAGATCCCCGCCTCGAGCGCCGCGGCGAGGTCGTCGTGCTCGTCGGCGGCCGCGAGCACCGGCGGCAGGACCGCACGTGCCTGCCGTTCGAGCAGCGCGACGACCAGGTTGCGTCGAGCACTGAAGACGTAGTGCACGACACCGTGGGCGACGCCGGCGCGAGCGGCGACGGCCCGGGTGGTGAGGCCGCGCAGGCCGTCGTCCCGCACGACCAGGGCCGCGGCGTCGAGCAGTTCCGCGCGGCGGTCCTGTCGGCTGCGGTACCCGCGCGACTGCTGGTCCTCGGTCATCACAGGAAGCGTACGGGGCGCGTGCAGGACCAGCCGGGAAGATGAAGTCGGCCACGTGGCCAAATCAACGAGCACCCGAGGAGTCAGCATGGAGACCGTCGTCCGAGCAGCAGGACCCGCCGAGCTCGAGGCGGCCGCGGCCGTCCTCGCCGAGGCCTTCGCCGACGACCCGGTCCTCGCCGAGTTCCGGCCGCCGCGATCCGGTGAGGACCGCTCCGCCGTGCTGACCGGGCTGTTCGCCGCGCTCATCCGGTCGGTGCCGATGCCCGCGCGGCGGGTGGACGTCGCCACGATCGGTGACCGCGTGGTCGGCGCCGCCTTCTGGCAGGCACCCGGTCGGCAGCCCGGTGGCGTCCGCGCCTTCGTGCGGCAGGTACCGGCGTTCCTCCGGACCCTGGGGCTCGGCGGGGCGCTCCGCGCGGTGGCCCACCTGCGGCGCATGGAGCGCGCCCGACCGGTCACCCCGCACTGGTACCTCGCCGAGATCGGGGTGTCGGCGTCAGCACGTGGTCGGGGCATCGGCGGACTGCTGCTCGGCCACGCACTCGAGCGCGCGGACCGGACGTCGGACGGCGCGTACCTGGAGTCCTCCACCCCGGTGAACCGCCGGCTGTACCGACGGCACGGGTTCGCGGACGGCGCGCCGATCGCGGGGTTCCGCGCGGCGACCCCGATCAGCATGTGGCGTCCGGCCGCCGGCTGACCCGACCCCGGGGGACACCGACCCTGTACCGGCGTGCACGAGCCCTGCCTACCGTCCACGGCACACCACGACGAGAGGAAACACCATGGCAAGTGGAGTCGCAGCAGTCTGGGTCCCGGTCAGCGACATGGAGCGCGCCGTCGCGTTCTACCGCGACACGCTCGGTCTCACCGTCAAGGACCAGTCCGACGACTGGAGCGAGATCGACGCCGGCGGCCTGATGATCGGCCTGAACGGGCGCGAGTCCGCCAGCCAGGCGAGCGACGGCGGCGCCGTCGTGTCGTTCCAGCCGGACGGCAGCATCGAAGACGAGGTCGCCGCGCTCAAGGAGCGCGGCGCGGACATCCAGGGCGAGATCAGTGAGCACCCGTGGGGCAAGATCATCCCCTTCAAGGACAGCGAGGGCAACGACCTGCAGCTCTACTCGCCGCCGCAGGGCTGACCCAGCGGGTGCGAGACGCACCCACGGACGGACGGGAGGCCCGTGGCGACGCCGCCACGGGCCTCCCGTCCGTTCTGCGGCCGGCTACGCGGACCCGCGCCAGACGACCTCCGTCGGCAACAGCAGACCGCGTGGACCGTCGTCGGTGCCGCCGATCTGTTCGAGGACCTGGTGTGCCGCCTGCTCGCCGAGCAGGCGCGCCGGCTGCCGCACCGTCGACAGCTGCGGGTCGCACCGCAGCGCCCAGGCGCTGTCGTCGAACCCGACCACACCGACGTCACCCGGCACGCTCCGGCCGCTGCGCTGCAGGACGTCCATCGCACCGGCGGCGACCGCGTCCGACGCGGCGAACACGCCGTCGATGTCCGGGGCCCGCTCGAGCAGCTCGCGCATGCCCTCGGCGCCGGCGGTGTAGCTGAACAGGGGGTTCCGGGCGACGAGGTCGGGGTCGAAGCGCTCGCCGAGTGCCGCGGTGAACCCCGCCAGGCGGTCCTGCCCGGAGTCGCGGTCGAGCCCCGACGCGAGCATCCCGATCCGGCGTCGACCGGTGTCGACCAGCCGTCGGGTGATCTGCTCGGCGGCGGCGCGGTTGTCGATGCCGATGTACGAGATGTTCGCGGCGTCGGACGGGTGCCCGACGAAGCACGCGGGCATGCCGATCTCCTCGATCGCGCCGGTGATCGGGTCGCCGTCACGGGCGGACAGCACGATGGCGCCGTCGACGAAGCCGCCGCGCAGGTACTCGACCACGCGCTCGCTGTCGCGGGCGGAGTCGACCATGATCGTGACGAGCTGCTGGTCGGCGTCGGACAGGACGGCGTTCGTGCCGATCAGGATGTTGCCGATGTTGGGGTCGTCGAGCACCACGACCGAGGGTTCGTGGACGATGAGCGCGATCGCCCCGGACCGCCGGGTGACCAGGCTGCGGGCGGCGGCGCTGCGCACGTAGCCGACGCGTCGGACGGCGTCCTGCACGGCCTCGCGCGCCTTCGGTGACACGTACGGCTCGTCGTTGAGCACCCGTGAGACGGTGCCGCGGGACATCCCCGCTTCGTCGGCGACGTCCTGGATCGTGGCGCGCTGACGAGCGGATCGGACCTCGGACATGGGGCAACCATATCCGCCACTGAGGAGCCCTCGGAACGCCTCGCAGTTGACAGGGTGCAGCCGCTGGTGTTTGATCTGGGAGCGCTCCCAGAAATGTCCGGCCCCGATCGGCCGGCGTGGACTGGGAGCGCTCCCAGAACACTGGGTGGCCTTCGCCGTCGAAGGGGTCGCACGCGACCGAGGCGGCCGGGGTCGCCCCGATCAGCGAGGATCCCCGTGACGACCACCACCCTGCCGACGACCGCCACCGGCGCGCTCGGCCTCGGCTCGACGGGCCTCGCGTTCGGGTGCGACTACAACCCCGAGCAGTGGGACCCCGAGGTGTGGGTCGAGGACGTCCGGCTCATGCGCGAGGCCGGCGTGAACCTCGTCGCGATCAACGTCTTCGGCTGGTCGCACGTCGAACCCCGCCAGGGCGAGTACGACTTCGCCGCGCTCGACACCGTCATCGAGCTGCTGCACGGCGCGGGCATCGGGGTCGACCTGGGCACCGGCACCGCCTCGACGCCGCCGTGGCTCACCACCCGGTACCCCGAGGTCCTGCCCGTCGTCGCCGACGGCACCACCCGCTGGCCCGGTGGCCGCCAGGCGTTCTGCCCGAGCTCGCCGATCTACCGCGAGCACGCCCTCGCCCTGGTCCGCGCCACCGCCGAGCGCTACGGCGACCACCCCGCCGTGCGGCTCTGGCACGTGTCGAACGAGCTCGGCTGCCACAACGCACACTGCTACTGCGACGTCTCCGCCCAGGCGTTCCGCGGCTGGCTGCAGGCCCGGTACGGCACGGTCGACGCACTCAACGCCGCCTGGGGCACCTCGTTCTGGAGCCAGCGCTACTCGGCGTGGGAGCAGGTGCTGCCGCCCCGCGCGACGCTGTCGTTCACGAACCCGGCGCAGACCATCGACTTCGACCGGTTCTCGTCCGACGAGCTCCTCGGCCACCACCGCGCCGAGGCCGCCGTCCTGCGCGAGCTGAGCGACAAGCCCGTCACGACGAACTTCATGGTCGCCGCGCACATCACGGCGCTCGACTACTGGTCGTGGGCCGGCGACATGGACCTGATCGCGAACGACCACTACCTGGACCACCGTCTGCCCCGGCCGCACGTCGAGCTCGCCTTCGCCGCCGACACCACCCGTGGCCTGGCCGGCGGCGCCCCCTGGCTGCTCATGGAGCACTCGACGGGCGCCGTCAACTGGCAGCCGCACAACGTCGCGAAGGCCCCGGGGGAGATGCTCCGGAACACCGCGGCGCACATCGCCCGCGGTGCCGACGGGGTCTGCTTCTTCCAGTGGCGCGCGTCCGTGCAGGGCAGCGAGAAGTTCCACTCGGCGCTGCTGCCGCACGCCGGCACCGAGTCGGGGACGTGGCACGACGTGGTCGCGCTCGGCGCCCTGGTCGAGCGGCTCGGCGAACTGCGCGGGTCACGCGTGGTCGCCGACGTCGCGCTCGTCTTCAGCTGGGAGAACCAGTGGGCGGCCGACCTGGAGGCCCACCCCAGCACCGCGCTCCGCTACCTGGAGCAGGTCCACGCCTTCCACGCCGCGCTCTGGGACCTCGGCGTGACCGTCGACGTCGTCGCCCCCGGGGCACCGCTCGACGGGTACGCGCTCGTCGTCGTCCCCGAGCTGTACCTGGTGCGCGACGAGCACGCGGCCGTCATCGCCGACCACGTCGCCGGCGGCGGGCACGCGATCGTCAGCTGCTTCAGCGGCATCGTCGACGAGCGCGACCGGGTCCGCACCGGCGGCTACCCGGGCGCCTTCCGTGAGCTGCTCGGCGTGCGGGTGGACGAGTTCCTCCCGCTCGCCGCCGACGCCACGATCGCACTGTCCGACGGCACGACCGGCAGCGTCTGGTCGGAGCCGGTCGAGCTGCGCGGTGCGACGAGCGTCGTCGACTACGCCGAGGGCTCGCTCGCCGGCCGCCCGGCCGTCACCCGCAACGAGCACGGCGCCGGGACCGCCTGGTACACGTCCACGGTGCTCGACGCCGGTGCGCTGGGCGGCTTCGTCCACCGCGTCCTCGACGAGGCCGGGGTGCACGCCGACCCCGCCGTCCGCCCCGGACTCGAGGTCGTGCGACGCCGGGACGACACCCACGAGTGGGTCTTCCTGCTGAACCACTCCGACCGCACCGTCGAGCACCACGAGGCCGGCCACGAACTCGTCGCCGACCGCCCCGTCACCGGGACCACCGCCATCGCCCCCGGCGGGACCCAGATCATCCGCACCGACAGGAACCGCTCATGACCACCACCGCACAGTCGCCCAGCGCGACCCGACGACGCCGGGGCGGCGGGTTCCGCTACCGCCGCGCCATCGCGATCTTCGTCCTGCCGTTCGCCGTCCTGTTCACGGCGTTCTACCTGGTCCCCATCCTCTACGCCGTGTGGGAGTCGCTGCAGAAGATCGAGCGGCAGGGCACGTTCGGCGCCCCGACGCAGGTGTTCGGCGGTCTGAGCCAGTACGCCCTGGTGTTCCAGGACGGCGAGTTCTGGAGCTCCGTGCTCCGCGTGCTGCTGTTCGGTGTCGTGCAGGTGCCGGTGATGCTCGGGCTCGCGCTCCTGTTCGCCCTGCTGCTCGACTCCCCGCTGCTGCGCGGCAAGCGGTTCTTCCGCCTGGCGTTCTTCGCGCCGTACGCGGTGCCCGGCGTCATCGCCGCGATCATGTGGGGCTACCTCTACGCCCCCGACCTGTCGCCGTTCTCCGCGGTGACCTCGCGGGTCGACCTGCTCGGCGGCAGCACCGTGCTGTGGGCCGTGGCCAACGTCGTGACCTGGGTCTACGTCGGCTACAACATGCTCATCATCTACTCGTCGCTCCTCGCGATCCCCGCCGAGGTGTACGAGGCGGCGAAGCTCGACGGTGCGTCCCAGCTCCGGATCGCCCTGTCGATCAAGATCCCGCTCGTGGTGCCGGCCATCGTCCTCACCGCGGTGTTCTCCGTCATCGGCACCCTGCAGCTGCTGACCGAGCCGACCGTGTTCCGCCAGTTCACCTCGACCATCTCGTCGACGTTCACGCCGAACATGCTCGTCTACTCGACGTCCTCGGTGCCGAACTTCAACCTCGCCGCGGCGTTCTCGGTCGTCCTCGCCGTCGCCACGTTCGTCCTGTCGATCGGGTTCCTCCGACTGACCCAGCGGAAGGCCGCCGAATGACCGTCAACGCCCCGTCCCAAGGTGACCTCGTCCGCGACGTCGGCCGACCGCTCGAGCCGAACCGGGCCTCCCGTCCGCACCAGCGCGGAGCGCGTGGTCCCCGTGAGAGCGTCATCTCGCGCAGCGCCGCGATGATCGTGATGGGGGTCTTCACCCTCTACTTCCTGCTGCCGATCTTCTGGCTGCTGGTCTCGTCCACCAAGACCGCCGCGAACTTCAACTCGACGTTCTCGCTGTGGTTCAGCGCCACCTCGGTGCAGGACTTCTTCGGCAACCTCGTCGAGCTGTTCACGCGGCAGGACGGCATCTACCTGCGCTGGCTGCTGAACAGCATCGCCTACGCCGGGGTGGCCGGCCTGCTCGGCACCGTGCTCTCCGCGATGTGCGGGTACGCCCTGGCCAAGTACCGGTTCCGCGGCCGCGAGGTCCTGTTCAACGTGTTCCTCGGCGGCGTGCTCGTGCCGGCGACCGCCCTGGCCCTGCCGCTGTTCCTCATCTTCAGCCAGGTCGACCTGACCGACACGTTCTGGTCGGTGTTCCTGCCGAGCATCGTCAGCCCGTTCGGCGTCTACCTGTCGCGGTTGTTCGCGGCGTCGAGCGTGCCCGACGAGATCATCGAGGCCGCCCGCATCGACGGCTCCGGCGAGGTCCGGACGTTCTTCACCGTGGCCGTGCGGCTCATGTCGCCCGCGCTCGTGACGATCTTCCTGTTCCAGTTCGTCGCCGTGTGGAACAACTTCTTCCTGCCGCTCGTGATGCTCCGCGACTCGTCGCTGTTCCCCGTCACCCTCGGCCTCTACACGTGGAACTCGAGCGTGAACCAGTACCCGGACCTGCGCACCCTCGTGCTCATCGGGTCGTTCGTCTCGATCATCCCGCTGCTCATCGCCTTCCTGAGCCTGCAGCGCTTCTGGCGCTCCGGCCTGGGTTCCGGCGGCCTGAAGTAGCCCCTCGACCCGCACCCCTTCCCGCACCAGCTCTCCCCACACCACATCCGAACGGAAACAGCATGAAGACAACGAAGTTCCTCAGCGTCGCCGCGATCGCCGTGGCCGCCACCGTGGCCCTCGCCGGCTGCAGCACCGGTGGCAGCAGCAGCGGCGGTGGATCCGACACCGCGGCCGCGAGCTGCAAGCCCTCGGACGGCAAGGTCACCCTCGACTTCACGACCTGGGTGCCGAACATGGACAAGGTCGTCGCGATCTGGAACAAGGCCAACCCGGACATCCAGGTCAAGGTCTCGATCGTCGCGAACGGCAACAGCGGCACCTACCAGAACTTCTTCAACCAGCTGAAGGCCAAGCAGGCGCCGGACATCGGCCAGGTCGAGTACGACACCCTGCCGGCGTTCCGCGTGCAGGGCGGCCTCGAGGACATCGGCGCGTGCGCCGGCATCAGCGACGCGAAGAAGGACTTCTCCGACGGCCTGTGGAACCAGGTCACCTTCGGTGAGTCGAAGTCGGTCTACGCCGTGCCGCAGGACTCCGGCCCGATGGCGCTGTACTACCGCAAGGACCTGTTCGAGAAGGCCGGCCTCGACGCCCCGAAGACGTGGGAGGAGTACGCCGAGGACGCCGTCAAGATCAAGAAGCTCGGCGGCAACATCACCAACTTCGCCAAGGGTGACGTCAACCAGTTCGCCGGGCTCGTCTCGCAGGCCGGCGGCCAGTGGTTCGAGAACTCCGGCCAGGACTGGAAGGTCAACCTGGACGACGCCGCGTCGAAGAAGGTCGCCGACTACTGGCAGGACCTGATCGACAAGAAGCTCGTCAACACCCTGCCGAGCTTCACCGACCAGTGGAACAACGCCTACGACAGCGGCAAGGACTGGACCTGGGTCTCCGCGGTCTGGGGTGCGAACACCATCTCGAGCGGCGCGCCGTCGACCTCGGGCAAGTGGGCCGTCGCTCCGATGCCGCAGTGGAAGTCCGGCGAGACCAAGTCGGCCGCCTGGGGCGGTTCGTCGAACGTCGTCTTCGCGGGCAGCAAGCACCCGGCCGAGGCGTCGAAGTTCCTGGTCTGGCTGAACACCTCGACCGAGGCGCTCTCCGCACTGAACAAGGAGGCCAACCTGTACCCGGCCTCGACCACCGGCGCCGACCTGCCGGCCCTGACCGAGGGGCTCGACTTCTACGGTGGCCAGAAGATCTACGAGGAGTTCGCCACCGCGGCGAAGGACATCCAGCCCTTCACCTGGGGTCCGACGATGACGCAGACCTACTCGGACGTGTCCGACGGCTTCGGGCAGGCGGCGTCCGGCTCGGGCACCCTGAGCGAGGCGCTCGAGTCCGGGCAGTCCAAGACCATCGCAGCGCTCAAGGCGCAGTCGATCCCGGTCAAGGGCTGACGGACGGCGGCTGACGTCGCGCGGTCCACGCGTTGACGACGGACAGGAGGCCCGTGGCGGGATCGCCACGGGCCTCCTGTTGCGTCTCGGGGTCGTGTTCCGGACCCCGCCGCGCGCTCGCAGCGCGCTCGTCGCTCGCTCGTCGCTACGCGACCGCGATCTCGTTGGGCACGCCCGGCAGCTCGTCGCTCGAGGCGATGACCTTCCCGGTGGTGAGGTCGACGGCGTGGATCTTCCGCTCGGCGGGGTCGGTGACGTAGGCGACGTCACCCTCGACCTTCAGGGCCGGGTGGGCGTCCTGCCACTCGGTCGGGCCCTCCCACGCGTCGATCACCGGGTACGACTCCAGCTGCTCGCCGGTCGTCTCGTCGAAGCTGTGCAGCGCACCGTCGTCGCCGAGCACGACGGCCTCGTCACCGGGGCCGCGGGCGAGGTCGCGGAACGTGAAGCCGACGCCGTCGGGCATGTCCGCGACGGTGTACTTCCCCGAGGCCGCGTCGATCAGGGCGATCTGGTCGAGCAGGTACCCCTCGCTGTCGGGGTCGTCGTTGTAGTCGCCGACGGCGACGGACGAGTCCTCGGTGGTGAACAGGTTGCCGGTGCGGCCGTACTCGGTCGGGGCGTCGATCTTCTCGAACGCGCCGTCCTGGTAGACCAGGGCGCCGTCGGTGCAGCCGAACACCGCGACCTCACCCTTGACCGCACCCTCGCCGTGCACGTCGGGGCACTCCTCGGACCGGGTGATCTCCGTGCCGTCGGCGTCCAGGGCGCGCACGCCGGAGCGGCTCTCCTCGGTGCCGATGGTCGTCAGGAGCGTGCCGTCCTCGAGCTCGATCGCGACGCCGTGGTGGGCGGCCTCGGACTTCGTCGTCTCGACCTCGGGCAGGTCGGCGCCGTCGAGCTCGGTGTGGTCGAACGTCGTCACGTCGCCGGTGCCGTCGGCGAACAGGGCGGTGCGGTCGCCGTGGACGACCGCGTGGCCACCGGTGTCGGCGGGGAAGACCGCGTCGGTCAGGGCCGGCTCGGCCTGCGTGTCGAGGACCCGGAAGCCCTCGGGCACGGTGACGAGCACGTGGCGTCCGTCACCGGCGGGGTTGACCCGGGTGAAGCCGTCGATCGCGTCGTCGGCCACCACTCGCAGGTCCTGGTCGAGGACGAGCAGGCCGCCGTCGTAGGTCAGGGTGATGCGGGTCCCGTCGGCCTTCGGGGTCGCAGTGGTGTCGGACCCGGCGTCGGTGTTCGTGGCGCACCCGGTCAGGGCCAGGGCGGCCGCGCCGAGCAGGGCGGCGGGCCACGCGGCCCGGAGCGTGATCGTGTTCGTCATGTCGCTCACTGTATTGATTCTCATTCTCAATTACCAGTCGACAGGCCGTCGACGATGGCCTCGGTGTTCGAGCGCATCATGCCGAGGTAGGTGGAGGCGTCGCCGTCCTCCGTGAGGGACTCCGTCGCCAGCGGTCGGATCTCGACGTGCAGGTCGACCTCTTCCGCGAGCACCTCGGCCAGTCGCGCGGGCTGCGAGGCGTCGGCGAAGATCGTCCGGACCCCCGCCTCGTCGATGGCGTCGGCCAGGTCACGCAGGTCGGCGGCGCTCGGGGAGGCCAGGGTGGTCCCGCTCGGGATCACCGCCCCGACGACCCGGAAGCCGTAGTGGTCGGCCAGGTACCCGAACACGTGGTGGTTCGTGACGAGCGCCCGGCGTTCCTCGGGCACGGTCCGGAACGCGGTCGTCATCGTGTCGTCCAGGTCGCGGAGCTCGTCCAGGTAGGCATCGGTGCCGGTCGGCTCGATGCCGGCGTCGCGCAGGTCCTGGTCGAGGGCCTCGACCACGTCGACCATCCGGGCGGGGTCGGTCCAGAAGTGCGGGTCGGGGCCGCTGTCGTCCTCGGTGGTCCACTCCAGCGGGTCGAACGCGTCCCCGGCGGTGGAGACCGGCACACCGTCCTCGGCTGCCGCTGCGACGTGACGGGCGACCCCTTCTTCGAGTCCGAGCCCGTTCTCGACCACCAGGTCGGCGCTCCGCAGTCGTGCGGCTTCCTGCGCGGAGACCTCGAACGAGTGGGGGTCGGCGCCCGGGGGCATGAGGACCATGACGTCGGCCTGGTCCCCGACGACTTCGCTGACGACGTCGCCGAGGATGTTCGTCGTCACCGCGACGAGGGGCCGGTCCGAGCCGGCGGTGGTGCACCCCGTGGCGACGAGGGCGACGATCGCGGCGACGAGACCCGCGGTCAGGATCCTGGTGCCGGTCACAGTCCGACCTCGGCGAAGGCGACGGGGGCGGCGGGGAGTTCGATCGTGCGGGCGACCCGGGCGCCGTCGGCGAAGTCGATCTCGTGCACGGTGCCGTCCGCGGGGTCGGCCACGTAGGCGCGCTGGGCGTCGAGCTGCAGCATCGGCGCGGGGTCGTCTGCGCCGATGTCGATGAGCGCCGTCGTCGTGGCCACCTTCCCCGTCGAGGCGGTCACGACGACCACCCGCCCGGAGTCGTCGACCCCGACCACGTGCTCGTCCTCGTCGTCCACCGCGACCACGGCGCGCAGGGGCCGTTCGGTCGGCACGAGCCGCCACGAGCCCTGTCGCACGTCGAGCAACCAGAACCCGGTGGTGCCGGCCAGTCCGGCGACGGTGGGCCGGCCGGCGCGTGCGGCGAAGGCCGTCGGGCGCTCGGCACCGTCGGGCAGTTCGACGAACGAGGGCTCGCCGGCGTCGTCCACCACGACCGCTCCGTCGGCGCAGCCCACGACGGCACCGGCGCGGGTGACGATCCCGCCGGCGGGGTCGGTGCACGCTTGCTCGGCGGCGGCGCCGGCGGCGGTTGCTTCGCCGTCCGCGTCGAGCACGCGGACCGTGTCGCCGTCGGCCGCCACGAGATGCTCGCCCATCGGCAGCAGGACGCTCGCGTCGATCCGTGCGGTCTCGTCGACCTCGCCCTGACCCAGCGCCTCGCGGTCGAGCACGACGGCCTCGGCGCGGTCCGGCCAGGTGATCGTCGTCATGGTCTCGGACGAGTGCACCTCGACCCGGCCGCCACTGTCGATCGTGCCCACCACCCGGGGCTCGGCTGCGTAGTAGTGCGTGTGGTCGCCGTGGTCGACGGTCCAGGACCCGCCGTCGACGATCGTCGTGCGGTCGGCATCGCTCGTCACGAGGAACCGGCCGTCGGTCGCCGAGTCCTCCGGTGCGTCCACGTCGTCGAGTTCGGTGGTCTCCTCGGTGAGCAGGTCGTGCAGCGCGGTCGCGCCGGTCGCCGACACGGCCAGGAGGCGCACCTGGGGTTCCTGGGACTCGCTCGCGCCCGCCACGTAACCGTGGGGACGGGCGGTGCCGGTCGAGCTGTCGGCCGACGGGGTGCCCGTGGAACAGGCGGTGACGGTGAGGGCCAGGCCGGTGGCGAGGCCGATGGTGGGCAGGAGGCGCGCGGGGGCGCGGCTGGTGGTCGAGTGCTTCATGCTCCCTCTCGAGACGGTGCGGCGGATCGTGGTGCTGCCGGCGCGGCCGCGCGCGCCGGTGTGGGGATCGGGGTGCGCCGCAGGACGACGGCGGCCAGGGCGCGTGAGGCCACGACGCCGCCGACGGCGACCGCGGCGATGCTCGCGCCGGCGGCGGTGCCGGCATGCCAGGAGACGAGCAGCCCGACGAGGACGGCGGCGGCACCGATGCCGGCGCCGAGGAGCATCGTCGAGGCCACGTGCCGGGTCCAGGCGCGGGCGGCGGCCGCCGGCGCGAGCAGCAGGCCCACGACCAGCAGGGTGCCGACGGCCCGGTACGAGGCGACGACCGCCAGGGTGACGAGCCCGATGAGCACGACCTCGGCCAGTCGTGGGTGCAGTCCGAGCGTCGTGGCCTTGCGGGTGTCGAACGCCAGTGCGGTGAAGGGCCGGTGGAACGCCGCGGCGACGGCCAGGGCCACGGCTGCGGCGATCGCGAGGCCGCCGACGTCGGCCCGGGTGACGGCGAGGACGTCGCCGAACAGGATCGCGGTGACGTCGGTGGCGAACGACCGCGAGGACGACACGATGATCACGCCGAGTGCGAGCATCCCGACGAAGAGCAGGCCGATCGAGGTGTCGTACGACAGTCGGGCACGACGACGCAGCGCCCCGACGCCGAGCACCATCACGCCCGCGCTCACCGCGGCACCGAGCACCGGCGGGATCCCGGTCAGGGTGGCGATCGCGACGCCGGGCAGCATGCCGTGCGAGAGCGCCTCGCCCAGGAACGCCATGCCCCGGACCAGCACCCACGTGCCGACCACGGCGCAGAGGACCGCCGCCAGGGAGCCGCCGACCAGGGCGCGCAGCATGAAGTCGACGGAGAACGGATCGGTCAGCCAGGTCACGGTCCGAGACGCTACATGAAAACGAGTATCGATACTGATAGCGTGCTGAGGTGCCTGCGACCGAGCCGACCGACCCCGCCGAGCCCCGATCCGCCGTCCACCTGGACCGGGTGACGGCCGTCCTCGGCGACCGGACCGTCCTCGACATGCTCGACGTGACGTTCCCCGCCGGGGTCGTCACCGCGCTCACCGGACCGAACGGATCCGGCAAGTCGACGCTGCTCGACGTGGTCGCGGACGTCGTGCGGCCGACCGCCGGGCGGGTGACGGGCCTCCCGTCCGACGGCGTCGCCTACGTGACCCAGTCCGTACCGCCGACCACGCTCCCGCTCACCGTCCGCGCGGCCGTCACGATGGGGCGGTGGCGGCACCGCGCGTGGTGGCGGCCGCTCGGACGCGCTGACCGGGCTGTCGTCGACGCGCAGCTCGAGCGGATGGCGATCACGGAGCTCGCCGATCGGCCGATCGAGGAGCTCTCGGGCGGGCAGCGGCAGCGCACGCTCGTCGCGCTCGGGCTGGCGCAGCGTGCCGGGGTGCTGCTGGTCGACGAACCGACCGCGGGGGTCGATGCGGAGTCCGCGGCGCTCGTGGTGGCGGCGCTCGCCGACGAGGCCGCGGCCGGCGTCGTGGTGGTGCACGCGGCCCACGACCCGGTGGCGATCGCCGCAGCCGACCGCATCGTCACGCTGACCTGACCCTGCTTCCGTCGGGTCGATTCCGCAAAACACCGGTGTTCACCCGTCGAACCGCGGTTTGCGCGTGTTCAGAGCACGAACACCGGTGTTTTGCGGGCCCCGGAACGGCGGTCAGGGGCACGCGACGGCCACCGGGCCGGTCGGCGTCGGGTCGGCCGCGACCGGCTCGACCGCCGGCACGGCGCTCGACTTCCGCAGCCCCATCGCGACGAGCACCACGGCACCGACGATCGCGACCCCGCCGGCCAGCCAGAAGTCGGCAGCCAGACCGAACGACGACACCGCGGCACCGCCGAGCACCGAACCGGCGGCGATCGCGAGCTGGATCGTCGTGACGAACAGCGCGAGCCCGGTCTCGGACCCGGCCGGCGACGCCGTCGACATCCACGTCTGCATCCCGAGCGGCAGCGCACCCCACACCAGGCCCCACACGACGAGCAGCACGAAGACCCCCACGACGGAGTGGGCGAGCAGCGGGAGCAGGACGACGGCCGCCGCGAGCACGAACTTCGACGCCCCGATGGTGCCGAGGACACTGCGGTCGAGCGTGAAGCCGGCGGCGAAGTTCCCGACGATGCCCGCGACGCCGAACACCAGCAGCGCGATCGTCACGGTGTCCGGGCCGACACCGACGAGCTGCTGCAGGTACGGCGCGATGTAGGTGTACGCGGCGAACTGGGCCGCGAAGACGAAGGCTGCGGCGATGAGCCCGACCCGGGCACGGGGCACGCGGAGCAGCGACCCGAGCGTGGCGAACCGCACCCGCTGCTGCGCGGGGATCCTCGGCAGCATCGCCAGCTGCAGGACGAGCGCGACGAGGCCGAGCGCCCCACCGATCACGAAGCCGAGGCGCCAGCTGGCGAGCGACGACACGAGGGCGCCGAGCGGCAGGCTCACGACGGTCGCGACGGAGACGCCGGCCGTGATGAGCGAGGTCGCGCGGATCGTCAGCTCCGGCCGGACGAGTCGCCCGGCGATCCCGGCACCGATGGCCCAAAAGCCACCGATGCCGACCCCGAGCAGCATCCGTGCGATCAACAGCACCCAGAACGACGGCGCGATCGCGGCGAGGCCGTCGGCGACGACGAGCAGCACGGTCAGGGACACGAGCACCACCCGGCGGTCGAGTCGCGAGGTCAGGACGGTGACGACCGGTGCCGCGACGGCGCCGACGAGTCCGGTGGCGACGACCATCAGGCCGGCGGTGCCGATGCCGACGTCCAGGTCGTCGGCGATGGCGGGGAGCAGTCCGATGGGCAGGAACTCGGACAGGACGAGCACGAACGACCCGAGTGCGACGGACGTGACGCTGAGCCACCCGCGGCGCGCTGCTGACGATGTCATGGGGGCATCAAGCCCCGGAGTGCGACGATCCATTCCCGGCCTCGCCGAGTCCGCTCCACAGGTGCGCTATCGTCGCCGCACCGTCGAGCAGGGTGCGCAGGTCGACGCTCTCGTCGCTGGCGTGCCAGTGGTCCTCCGGCAGCCCCGTGCCGACGAACAGGACGGGGGCGTCGAACACCCGGCCGAGCAGCTCCGCGGGACCGCCCCCGGCGTTGCCCATCCGGCCGGCGGTCTCGGTGCCGTGCCCGAGTTCCATCGCCCGCACGAGCGCGTCGAGCTCGGGGCCCGACGGGGTCACGTACGGGTCCTGCCCGGTCTCCTCGGGGATCGTCAGCTCGTAGGTCACTCCGTCGGGCATCGTGTCCCGGACGAACCGGCGCAGCTGCTCGGCGACGGCCTGCACCTGCTGCCCCGGCACGGTCCGGATGCTGATCTCGGCCGTTGCCTCACGCGGGACCACGGCTCGTGGGAACCCGGTGGGGTCGCCTGCGAGCAGGGTCAGCACCTCGATCGACGGTCGTGCCCAGAGCCGCTCCTCGACCGAGTACCCCGCCTCGCCGGTGATCGCCCGGGTCTCGGTTCGCTCGACCCAGACGTCGGGGTCGAAGTCGAGCGCCTGCAACTCGGCACGGCGTTCGTCCGTGAGCGCGTCGACGTCGTCCAGGAACCCGGGGATCGTGATGCGGCCCTGGTCGTCGTGCAGGGCCGCGAGCACGGTGACGAGCGCGTGCACCGGGTTCGGCGCGGGGCCGGACACGGCGCCGCTGTGGACGTCGCGCGCTGGCCCGGTGACGGTGAGGGTCGCGCCCGTCATGCCACGCATCGACGTGACGACGGCGGGATTGCCGGCCTTCCACTGCAGCGTGTCCGAGAACACGACGACGTCGCACGCCAGCCGCTCCTGCTCGGCGTCGAGCAGGTCGGCGAAGTGGCTGGAGCCGAGCTCCTCTTCTCCTTCGACGAGGAACTTGAGGTTCACGGCCGGGGTGCCGTCCGGTCGGGTGGCGAGGTGCGCGCGCAGCCCCCACAGGTGGGCGAGCACCTGCCCCTTCGCGTCGGACGCCCCGCGCCCGTACAGGCGTCCGTCACGGAACACGGGTTCCCACGGCGAGGTCTCGTGCCACTCCTCGGGCTTCGCGTGCCGCACGTCGTGGTGGCTGTAGACGAGCACGGTCGGCAGCGCCGGGTCGACGTGCAGCTCGGCGTACATGGCCGGTGCGGGACCGGCCTGCAGGATCTCGGTCTCGAGGCCGAGCTCGCGCATCGCTCCGGCCAGCCAGTGCGCGGACCGGTCGACGTCGATCGCGCGCTCGGGTTGCGATGCGACGGACGGGATCCGCACCCACTCGCTGAGTTGCCGCACCAGGTGTTCGCGGTGCTCCTCGAGGAACCGCGCGACCTCGGCGCGACGGGTGTCGGGTTCGGTGCTGTCGGTCACGGGAGCGGACACGGTTCTCCGTTCGGTCAGGTGGTGCCGACCGTAGGAGCGGGTCCCTACGGGTGGTCCCGGATTGGCCTGGAGGCGCGGTGTGCGTCCGCTACGCGCCGCACCTCGGACCCGGTGCGGGTCCGGAGCCCGGTGTGGGTCCGGGACTCGGCGCGGGTCCGGAACGACTCAGGCGTCGAGCGCGCGCCGTGCGGCCGCGACGACCTCGGCGTCGGTGACGAAGTGCGCGGAGCCGTCGTCCCCGGCGCCCATCGGCACCCCGGTGTGCGTGCTGTCCGCGGCCGGACGCTTGGCCGACAGGTGCACGGCGGCGGCACCGGTGGCGAGCAGTGCGCGGACGTCGGCGGGGGTGACCCCGGCGCCGGCCATCACCTGCACGGGCCCGGCGGCCTCGACCATGCGGGCGATCGTCTCGGCGCCGGCGACCGCGGTGGGGGCGGCACCCGAGGTCAGGACGCGGGTGAAGCCGAGCGCCGCGAGCGACCCGGCTGCGGCGACGGGGTCGGTCGCGTGGTCGATCGCGCGGTGCAGGGTGACCTCGGCGGTGGCGCTGACCGAGCGGGCGGCGTCCACGAAGCGGCGGAGGGCGTCCTCGTCCAGGGTCCGGTCGGGGCGCAGGGCACCGACCACGACACCGGCGGCCCCGGAGCGCAGGACCGTGCGGACCTCGCGCACCATGAGCTCGACCTCGTCGGGGGAGTGCACGAACCCGCCCGGGCGGCAGCGGACCAGCGCGTGCGCCGGGATCCCGGTCTCGTGGGTCGTCTCGACCAGGGCCTGGGACGGGGTGAGCCCGCCGAGCTCGAGCCCGACGCAGAGTTCGACGCGGTCGGCGCCGCCGTCCCGCGCGGTGATCGCACCCGCCGGAGAGGTCACGGCGATCTCGAGTGCGGCGGTGGTGCTCATGCAGGGGCTCCGAGCGGTTCGTTGGAGGCGGGGACGATGCGGGCGCGGAGGTCCGGTGCCGTCGGGAACACTCGATCGTAGGGGAACATCGGCCGCTCTATCCTGTGGTGCCCGAGGCGCAGCAGGTCCTGGTCGACACCGCCCGGGGTGAGCGCGAGCATCCAGTCGGCGGACATGTCGAACAGCTCCGGTTCGAGGTACCCGATCTTCACGATGACGACGTCCGCCTGCCGCGGCGCCAGGTCGAGGTCGGTGAAGTCGTGCTCGTGGTGGTACGGCTTCCGCAGCTTCGTCAGGATCGCGAAGACGCTGCCGACCTGCAGCACGACCTCGGTCTCGGCGTCTCGGTCGCCGTGCTTGATCGCGTGCACCCGCCCGGTCATCGTGATCGGGCCGGCATGCACGTGGTCCACCGACGCACCGGCGGTCACGGTGATCGTCGCACCGACGCCGGCGTCCACCGCCGCGGCGACCGCGGCCGGTCCGGGCACGCTCGCGTAGATGACGGTCGGGCCGGACGGGTCCTGGAACTCGGGGCGGGCGAGCACCTGCGTCAGGCCCCAGGTCATGTCCCCGGAACCGCCCGCCGTGGGGTTGTCGCCCGAGTCCGAGACGAAGTACGGCTTCGCGGCGCCCGGGGCGAGCGCGGCGTCGAGGCACTCCTCGAACGTGCCGGTGGGGGCGACGAACACGAAGTCCTCGCGGACGTCCCAGAACGCCGCCGCGAGCCGTTCGGCACCGGCGGTGACGGCTGCCTCGTCCCACCCGGTGACGACGGTGACGGCCTGGTCGCGGGGCTGGTCGGCCCACGCGTACCCGACCCAGATCGCGGCGTCGAGCACGCCCTCGGTCTGCTCGACGAGCGGGACCTGCGCGTACAGGGACTTCGCCGGCTCGAGACGGGTCGAGGTCTGCTCGCCGGGCAGCAGGACGGGGATCGGGATCCAGGCCTTCACGGGTCGCTGCGCACCGACCGGGCGTTCGGTGAGCACGTCGACGAGGTTCCGGACGGCGCGCTCCTTCGTCTCGAGGGTGTCCTCGTGCGGGGCCATCCGGTAGCAGGTGACGAGGTCGACCTGGTGGGCGAGCTCGCGCGTGACGTTGCCGTGCAGGTCCATCGACGCGGACACGATGACGTCGGGGCCGACGACCGCGCGGATGCGACCGAGCAGGTCCGTCTCGGCGTCGTCGAGCCCCTCGACCACCATCGCGCCGTGGATGTCGTACCAGAGCCCGTCGACCGGACCCATCGCACCCAACCGCTCGACGATCTCGTCGGCCAGGGCTTCGTACGACGCCCGGTCGACGATCCCGCCGGGCAGCGCGTGCCCGATGAGCGCCCCGCGGAAGTCCGCCCGGTCCGCCATGGCCGCCAGGAACGGGTACCGGGCGACGGCCTCGTCGCCGCGGTCCGGGTGGAACGCGGGGGCGTGGGTCCGGGTCGGCGTGAACGTCGACGTCTCGATGGCGAGCCCGGCGATGGCGATGACCGGGCGACGGGCACCAGCGGCGCTGGCGGGGACGGCGGGGGTGACGGGACCGGTCTCAGACACGGACGCTCCTGTTCCTGGTGGTGGACTGGGGGATGGGCGCGGAGAGCTCCTCGAGCGAGGCGGCGAGGCCCCGCTGCAGCGCGAACTGCCCGGCGCCGACGAGCCCGGCGTCGGCGCCGAGCGACACCGGCTCGATGGCCAGGTGCTGGGTCATCAACGGGTGGCAGCTCTCGTAGAGCTGGCTCCGCACGGCGGCGATGAACGGGTCGAGGGTCGACAGGATGCCGCCCAGGTAGACGGCGTCCGGGTTGAAGAAGTTCACGTTGGCGGCGAGCACCTCGCCCAGGTACTTGCCCGCCATCCGCACGGCACGGGTGGCCTCGGGGTGCGCGTCCGAGGCGAGCCGGACGACGTCGGCGGTCGACGCGACGTCGACCCCGGCGTTCGACAGGATCCGGACCAGGGCGGCCCCGGACGCCACCGTCTCCAGGCATCCGGTGTTGCCGCACGAGCACGGGGTGTCCCCGGCGGCGTCGATCCGCACGTGCGTGATGTCCCCGGCCGCGCCGGTCGACCCCCGGTAGAGCCGGCCGTCGATGACGATGCCCGCGCCGATCGCCGACCCGGCCTTGATCGTGATGGTCTGGCGTCGAGCCGGATCCTGCACGGTCTGCTCACCCGCCGCCATGCAGTTCGCGTCGTTGTCGACGATCGCCGGCAGGCCGAACCGGTCGCTCAGCCACGCGGCCACGGGGAACCCGTTCCACCCCGGCATCCGGCTCGGCAGGTCCACGACCCCGGCGACGACGTCGACGGGCCCGGGCAGGCTGAGCCCGACGCCCCGCAGCCCTTCGCGACCACGGTCGTCGGCGAGCCGCTCGAGCAGCGCGGCCAGGCGCTGGAGCCCGGCGGTCGGACCGTCGGACAGCGCGAACGGGACGTTGGCGACCGACTCGAGCGCGCCTCCGGGCAGGACCACGCCGATGCGCGCGTGCCCGCCACCGACGTCCGCGGCGACCGCGTACTCGTCGACGCCGCCGATGCGGAGCACCTTGCGGGGGCGCCCGCCGGTCGAGACGTCCGTACCTTCCTCGGCGAGGATCCCGTGCTCCAGGAGCTGGCCGACGACGTGCGAGACGGTCGACGGGGCGGCTCCGAGCACCTTCGCGATCTCGGTCCGGCTGGCGGCCTGCCCCGATGCGACGAGCTCGAGGACGCGGGCGCTGAGATCGGCCACGACTTTCTCCAATCCGGGCGGAACGGGAGCGGAACACCGGTCGATGGTCCGTTCTGCCGCGAGCCTACGGGGCGGATCGAGCGGTCCACCCTTTCGTCCGTTCCGCAGTAACGCAGTTTTTACATCGAGATGTTTGTTTTTCCAATCGCTTTGGTCCTTGACTGTCCTCGTGCCGCTCGGCACCCGTGCTCCACCTCCCCGAAGTCCCTCGCACAAGGAGACACCGCATGTCCAAGCCCCGTCGCTGGGCGCTCCTCACCGGAGCTGCGATCGCCGTGAGCGCGCTGCTCGCCGGCTGTTCCGGAGGCGGCAACGCCTCGCAGGGATCGACCGACGAGATCGACTACGCGCTCCCCGCCAACTTCACGCCGAACTGGATCCTGCCGATCGGCACCGCCGCGCACCTCAACACGAACAACGGCTCCATCGCCCAGTCGCTGTACGAGCCGCTCGTCGCCTACGACGGCTCCACCGGCAAGATCGCCTGGAACAAGGCCGGCTCCGTCGCCACCGACGCGAAGTTCGCCGACGACGGCAAGAGCGTCACCATGACGCTCGGCGACCGGCACTGGTCGGACGGCGAGGCGATCACGAGCCGCGACGTCGGGTTCTGGTTCAACCTGATCAAGGCGAACAAGGACCAGTGGGGCTCGTACTCCAAGGGCAAGGCACCGGACAACTGGACCTCGTTCAAGGCCGTCGACGACACGCACTTCACCATCACGTTCGACAAGGCATACAACTCGGACTGGATGCTCGCCAACCAGCTGAGCCACATCATCCCGCTGCCCCAGCACGCCTGGGACAAGACCAGCGCGACCGCGAAGGTGACCGACGCCGACGAGACCACCGCCGGCGCGAAGCAGGTGTGGAAGTACCTCAACACCGCCGCCGGCAAGATCTCCGACTACGCCACCGACGACCTGTGGAAGACCATCTCCGGCCCCTACGGCGTCAAGACCTTCACCACGGCCGGCAAGGTCACCCTGACGGCGAACAAGAAGTACGACGGTGGTGAGAAGCCGTCGATCGCGACGGTGAACCTGCTGCCCTTCACCACGGCCGACGCCGAAGTGAACGCCGTCCGCTCGGGCGAGGTCGACTACGGCTACATCAACGCCACCGACATGGACCAGAAGTCCGCGTTCACGGCGAAGGGCTACTCCGTCGAGCCCTGGACCGGCTGGGCCATCACGTACATGCCGTACAACTTCAACAACCCGACGATGGGCGCCGTCTTCAAGCAGCTGTACGCCCGTCAGGCCGTCCAGATGTCGATCGACCAGACGTCGCTGTCGAAGGTCGTCTTCAACGGCACCGCCACCTCGACCTACGGTCCGATCCCGCAGGCGCAGGAGTCCGACTACGTCTCCGACGTGCAGAAGTCGAACCCGTACCCGTTCAGCACCTCGAAGGCCAAGGACCTGCTGACCAGCCACGGTTGGGAGGAGCAGGGCGGCACGATGGTCTGCACCGACCCGGGCACGTCCGCCAGCCAGTGCGGCGAGGGGGTCAAGGAGGGCACGAAGTTCTCGATGCAGGTCCTGTCGCAGTCCGGCTCGACCGTGACCGACAACATGATGAGCGCGATCCAGTCCTCGCTCGCGAAGACCGGCATCGACTTCACCATCAAGACCGCGCCGGTGTCGAGCGTGCTGTCGCAGACCCCGACCTGCACCTCGGACGAGGCCAGCTGCGACTGGGACCTGTCGTTCTTCGGCACCGCGGGCAGCTGGTACTTCCCGGCCTACCCGACCGGTGAGTCGCTGTTCCAGACCGGCGGTTCGGCGAACTTCGGCAGCTACTCGAACAAGGAGGTCGACTCCCTGATCGACGCGACCACCACCTCGACCGACGCCACCGCCGTGCAGGACTACAGCGCAGCGGTCGCGAAGGACCTGCCGGTGATCTGGCTGCCGAGCCCCGACTACCAGATCTCGGTCGTCAAGAAGGGCCTGTCCGGCTTCGACCAGGACTCGCTCGCCAACTTCCACCCGGCCCAGTGGAAGTGGACCAAGTAGGAAACCGACCCTGGAGGCGCGGTGCGCGACCGACGCGCACCGCGCCTCCTCCCCGGCTCACGTCTCCAATCCGACCATCGGAAGCCGCATGACCACAGCTCTCTACCTCACCAGGCGCGTCCTGCAGGCGCTCGCGGTGATCCTCATCGTCACCGTCGTGGTGTTCTGCCTGTTGCACGCGCTGCCCGGCGGCCCCGCCCGCGGCGTGCTCGGCGTCTCCGCGACCCCCACGCAGATCGCCCAGTTCAACCAGGCGCAGGGGCTCGACCAGCCGCTGCCCGTGCAGTACCTGCGGTTCCTCGGTCGTCTGCTGACCGGCGACCTCGGCACCTCGTACACGCTCAACGAGCCGGTCTCGCAGCTCATCGCCGAGCGCCTGCCGAAGACCCTCGTGCTCACCGGCATCTCCGCGGTGCTCGGACTCGTCGTCGCGATCCCGGTCGGGATGCTCCAGGCGGCCCGCCGCAACGGTGCGGTCGACTACGCCGCCACCGCCCTGGCGTTCGTCTTCTACTCGACGCCGGCGTTCTTCCTCGGCCTCGTCCTGATCATCGTCTTCAGCCAGCAGCTGCCGTGGCTGCCGTCCCAGGCCCCGAGCGGCACCACCCTGGCCGAGGTGTTCCAGGACCCGGCCGGACTCGTGCTGCCCGTGGTGACCGGAGCCCTCGCGATGATCGCGGTGTTCAGTCGGTACATGCGCGCCTCGACGCTCGAGAACCTGCAGGAGGACTACGTCCGCACCGCCCGTGCCGGCGGCGCCTCGACCGCGACGATCCTGCGGCGGCACGTGTTCCGGAACTCGCTGACCCCGGTCGTCGCGATGCTCGGGTACTACCTGCCGGTGCTGTTCGGTGGCGCGCTGGTGACCGAGCAGCTGTTCAACTACCCCGGCATGGGGCTGCTGTTCTGGAACGCCGCACAGTCCTCCGACTACCCGACGCTGCTCGGCTGCGTGCTCGTCATCTCCATCGCGACCGTCATCGGCACCCTGCTCGCCGACGTCGCACAGTCCCTCATCGACCCGCGAGTGAAGGCGAGCCGCGCATGACCGCCGTCCAGATGGCCCCCGAAGCCCCGGGCGCCCCCGTCACCGTCGCGGCCACCGGGTTCCGGCTCGCCGCCCGCCGGTTCCGGAGCAACACCCTCGCCGTGATCGGCCTCGCCCTGATCGTCGTCATCGTGCTGTTCTGCTTCGTCGGCCCGTTCGTGTACCCGACCGACCAGACCCACACGCTGCTCGAGCAGGCCAACCAGGGCCCGAGCGCCGCGCACTGGCTCGGCACCGACGCCGTCGGCCACGACGTCCTCGGCCGCCTGATGTACGGCGGCAAGGTCTCCCTGATGGTGGGCATCGCCGCCGGGGTCCTGGCCACCGTCGTCGGCACCCTGTGGGGTTCCGTCGCCGGGTACGTCGGCGGCTGGGTCGACGCCCTGATGATGCGCGTCGTCGACGCCGGCATCGCGATCCCGGCCCTGTTCATCCTGCTCGTCATCTCGGCGATCACGAACCCCGGCGTCGGCGGTCTCATCGTCATCCTCGGTCTGGTGTCGTGGCTCGTGCCCTCCCGCCTGATCCGCGCCGAGACCCTGACGCTCAAGAACCGCGACTACGTCCTGACACTGCGCGCGATCGGCGGCTCGCACGCCCGCGCCATCGGCAAGCACCTGCTGCCGAACTCGGTGTCGACGATCGTCGTCGCGGCGACGTTCCAGGTCGCCGACGCGATCCTGCTGGTCGCCTACGTCTCGTACCTCGGGCTCGGTGTGCAGCCGCCCGCGACGGACTGGGGCGGCATGCTCTCGGCGGGACTCACCGCCGCCTACTCCGGACGCTGGTGGCTCATCGTGCCGCCGGGTCTGGCCGTGATCCTGGTCGTCTGCGCGTTCAACGCGGTGGGCGACGGACTGCGGGACGCCTTCGACGTGCGGGGCCGCTGATGACCAACGAACCGATCCTGCGGACGACCGACCTCGGCGTCTCCTTCAGCACCGAGTCCGGCACCGTCGACGCCGTGCGCGGGGTGTCCCTGTCGGTCGCCCCCGGCGAGACCCTCGCCCTGGTCGGCGAGTCCGGCTCCGGCAAGTCCACCGTCGCCCTCGCCGCGATGGGCCTGCTCTCCGGCAACGCGACGGCCTCGGGCAGCGCCGTCGTCGCCGGACACGAGGTCGTCGGCGCCCCCGAGCCCGAACTCCGGGCCCTGCGCGGCTCGACCGTCTCGATGGTCTTCCAGGAGCCCGCGACCGCCCTCGACCCGCTCACCCGCGTCGGTGCCCAGATCGCCGAGGTGATCCGGAACCACCGTGACGTCTCCGCGTCCGCCGCCGCGGCCGAGGCCGTCGACCTGCTGCGCCGGGTCGGCATCCCCGACCCCGAGTCGCGCACCCGGTCGTTCCCGTTCCAGCTGTCGGGTGGGCAGCGTCAGCGCGTGGTCATCGCGATGGCGATCGCGAACGCGCCGAAGCTGCTCATCGCGGACGAGCCGACCACCGCCCTCGACGTCACCGTGCAGGCCGAGATCCTCGAGCTCCTCCGTGCGCTCGCCGTCGAGACCGGCACCGGCGTGCTGCTCGTCACGCACAACATGGGGGTCGTCGCGGACTTCGCCGACCGGGTCGCGGTCATGCTCCAGGGCGAGATCGTCGAGACCGGTGGGGTCGAGGACGTCCTGCTCCGCCCCGAGCACGAGTACACCAAGCGGCTCCTCGCGGCGGTGCCGCGGCTCGACGTGGCGGGCGATCGTCCGTCGGCTCCCGTCACCGACGCGGAGACCGAGCCGGCCGGGAGGCCCGGTGCGGCCCCGGTGGTCGACCTGCGGGACGTCTCGGTGACGTTCGGGCGCGGGGCGCGCGCCGTCCACGCGCTCGCGGGCATCGACATCGCGGTGCACGCCGGTGAGACCGTCGGCCTGGTCGGCGAGTCCGGCTCCGGCAAGTCGACCGCGGCCCGGGTGGCGCTCGGGCTCGTCAAGCCGACGTCCGGCACGGTGTCGCTGTTCGGGCAGGACCTGCGGACCGCGAAGGGCCGTGACCGACGTGCACTCCGCTCCGGCATCGGCGTCGTGCTGCAGGACCCGGTGGCGTCCCTCGACGCCCGGATGTCGGTGGCCGAGTGCATCGCGGAGCCCCTCGCCGTGCACCGTCGCGGGATGTCCTCGGCCGATCGTCGTCGTCGCATCGACGAGGTGCTCGACGCCGTCCGGCTGCCGCGGACCCTGGCGTCCCGTGCCCCCCGAGAGCTCTCCGGCGGGCAGCGCCAGCGGGTCTCGCTCGCTCGGGCTCTGGTGCTCGAACCGCGGTTGCTCGTCGCCGACGAACCGACGTCGGCGCTCGACGTCAGCGTGCAGGAGACCGTGCTCGAGGTCCTCGGCGAGCTGCAGGACGACCTCGGCTTCGCGTGCCTGTTCGTCTCGCACGACCTGGCCGTCGTGCAGCACTTCGCCGAGCGCGTCGTCGTGATGCGCCAGGGCGTCGTCGAGGAGCAGGGCACCACCGGCACGACGCTGCTGCACCCCACCACCGACTACACCCGGCGTCTGCTCGCCGCGGTGCCGGTGCCCGACCCCGTGCTGCAACGGCAGCGTCGGACGGAGCGCCTCGCCTCACTCGCGGCGGTGACCGCGTGACCCGGGTCCTGGCCGGGGTCGACGTCGGCGGTACGAACACGAAGGTCGTCCTGACCACGCCCGACCTCGAGGTCATCGACCGCCTCGACCTGCCGACGCCCGCCCACGCGGGCGGGGCGGCGATCGTGACGGCCGCACTCGGGGCCGTGACGGGTCTGCTCGAGACGCACCGGGCCTCCTTGGCGGGTGTCGGGGTGGGCGCGGCCGGCGTCGTCGACCGGACCACGGGGACCGTCCTGGTCACCGGCAACTCGTTCACGGGATGGGCCGGGTACGGCGTGACCCGCGCGGTGACGGACGCCCTCGGCGTCCCCGCGACCCTGGACAACGACGTGAACGCGTTCCTGCTCGGCGAGATCGCCACCGGCGCGGTCGTGGGGGAGTCCGACGTGCTCGGGATGACCCTCGGCACCGGCGTCGGCGGCGCGCTCGTGCTCGACGGGCGGCTCTTCGCCGGCCCGCGCGGTGCCGCCGGCGAGATCGGCCACGTCCCCGGCTTCGGCGACGCCCGGTGCACCTGCGGGCAGACCGGGCACCTGGAGACCATCGCGGGCGCGCGCGGCATCGCCGACCGCTACGCCGAACGCTCCGGGCGGATGCTCTCGGCACGGGACGTCGCCGTCGCCGCACGCGGTGGGGACGCCGACGCGGCCGCCGTCTTCGCCACCGCGGGGTGGGGCCTGGCGCGGGCCGCACTGCTGACCGCGGGGATCCTCGACGTCACCACCGTCCTGATCGGCGGCGGGATCGCTCGGTCCTGGGACCTGCTCGAACCGGCCATCTCGGCGGCGATCGCCGCGGAACCACCCGTCAGCGGGGCGACGATCCGGCTCGCGCAGTCGACGCTCGGGTCCGACGCCGTGGCACTCGGCGCAGCGGCGCAGGTGCGGGCGCGCGTCCTGGAGCCGGAGACCGCGTAGCGGGGGAGCGCCCGGTCAGGGCACCCAGACGACGATGCCGCGCAGGTCGTGGAGCACGGCGGCGAGTCCGGCGCGCAGGCCGCGGGCCGCGCGGTCCTCGGTGAAGGTCTCCGGGTCGTAGTGACTCGACGGCCCGAGGCCCTCGCCGCGGAACCCGCCGCCCGTCCAGTCCGCCGCCGTGACGTTCGACGTCGGCTCCGCGATCTCGGCACCGACGACCAGGAACTGCTGGTGGAGCGCGGTCGGCGAGACGGCCGCGAGCGGGTCGACCATGTGGTTGCCGACGGTGATGACCAGGTCGGGCTCGGCGTCGACGGCGCGCAGGACCGCGGCGATCCGGTCGTCGGGGCCCTTCGCCGAGACCGGGTTGACGGTGACGTCCTCGTCCGCGGCCCACGACTCGACGGCGTCGAGCAGGGTCCGGGTCGGAGCGTCGGCGGCGTCACCCGCGTCGGAGAGCAGCACGACGTCGTAGCCGGCGGGGGCGTGCACCCCGGACCACGAACCGGGCTCGGGGTGGATGGTGGCCTCGGGTGCCGGCGGCTGGTCGGGGTCGGAGAACCCGGTGCCCAGGACCCCGGCCGAGGCGTGCGCCGACGCGGTCGCCGTCGGGGCGGTGCCGGTACCGCCGGTGGTGCCGTTCGACGCCCCGGAGCAGCCGGCCAGCAGCGCGGTGCCGGCCGCGGCGAGGGCGACGGCGGTCAACAGGGAGGTCGTCCGGGTGGCGGGGCGGATCACGGCACCATGCAAGCACGCCCGACGGCCGCTCCGGGCTGGTACGGGGACCTGTCCGACCGCCGTCCCGTTGCTGGTCACCGGTTGTTCACCTGCCGGTCGTCTGCGGGCCGGATCGTCTGCGCGTGCCCTCCGGAACCACCGCCGCGCTCCTGCGCGCCCGCCCTGCCCGCTCCCTCCCCCTGTTCGCGCTCGTCGGACGGGTCGTCGCCGCGCTCGTGCTGCTCGGGGTGGTCGTGATCGGCGTGCTCGCGGGCGCGGCACCGGCGTCGGCGCACGGCTTCAGCTCGGTGGTCTACGCCGACGTCACGTCCACGAAGCCGACCGTCGTGCAGGCGAAGCTCGGGCTCGAGTACGACCTGATGCTCGTCTCGGTGGCCACGAGCGAGCACGACGACGCGCTGCACGAGCAGGGGCAGCAGGCCTGGGACGACGGGGACTTCCCCGGCATGGTCTCGGCTGCCGAAGCCCACACCGACGCGATCGGGAAGTACGTGTTCGACCGGTTCCGGGTGACCGGAGCCGGTGGGCAGGCCTGCACGGGCACGCTCGACGACACCGTCACGGTCGACCTGCAGGACGAGGTGCCGTACGCCCACGTGACCGCGGACTTCACCTGTCCGGAACCGTCGGAGACGCAGTCCGGGCACGTGGTGTCGTCGGAGCTCTTCCCCGACGACGAGACCTTCGTGCGCGACACCAAGACGATCGTCACCTACGACGTCGACGACCGGACGGGTTCGGCCACCCTCGACGCCTCGCAGCGCACGTTCTCGACCGAGCAGTCCGCGGGTGAGCGCTTCTGGGAGTTCTTCCGGCTCGGCGCCGAGCACCTGCTGACCGGGATCGACCACATCCTGTTCCTCGTGGCGCTCATCGCCGGGTCGCGTCGCCTGCGCGAGGTCGTCTACACGGCGTCCGCGTTCACGATCGCCCACTCGATCACGTTCATCCTCGCCGCCCTCGGTGTGGTCAGCCCGCCCGCGATCGTCGTCGAGCCGCTCATCGCCCTGTCGATCGCCGCGGTCGCCGGCTGGTACCTGTGGCGGCTCTGGCGTCGTCGATCGCGGGCCGACGAACTGGTGGTCGGCGAGCACGGACACTTCTCGCTCGACCGCGCCGGCTGGACCCGCCTGGCCGTCGTCTTCGCCTTCGGGCTCATCCACGGGCTCGGGTTCGCCGGGGCCCTCGGCATCCACGAGGCGTTCTCGTGGCAGCTGCTGGTCTCGCTCCTCATCTTCAACGTCGGCATCGAGGCCGTGCAGCTCGCGATCATCGTCATCGTCTTCCCGCCGCTCTCGCTGCTGCGGCGGAAGGCGCACCGGGTGTCGCTCTGGGTGACGGGCGCCGTGACCGCCGGCGTGTTCGTGATGGGGATGATCTGGTTCGTCGAGCGGCTCGCGGCTGGCTGATGCTCGCCACCGAACTGCTGGCACGTCGCGTTCGTTCCTGAACAGCGACGAACTGTCACTCAGCGTTTACCAAGACGTTTTGCAGTGCATGCAGAGTCTTCCGTGCTGCACCATCCCACGTCTGAGAAACGGACCAACATGAGTCTCCTGTCCGGCGCCACTACCCGGCGCAGAACCACCACCCTCCGCGTCTGCGGGGCCGTCCTCGGGGCCGCGCTCATCGCCGGTGCCTCGATGGTCGGCACGAACGCCGCCACCGCTGCGACGAACACCCCCACCACCAACATCTCGACCGGTGGCCCGATCCACATCCTGCTCGGCGTCGGCGCGACCGAGAGCCAGCGCATCGCCTCGTGGTACTTCCCCACGAACGTCGCGCAGTCGCTCGAGATCCAGAAGACCGCGTCCATGACGGACGGCGTCTTCACGGACGCCAAGCAGACGGTCGCCGCCTCGGAGGCCGCGAACACCGCAGCCGACTCGAGCGCGACCGACTCGAACACCAAGAGCATCCCGGGCATCGCCGCCGAGTCGGGCTACATCAACGCCCACGCGACGATCTCGGCCCTCGAGCCGAACACCTCGTACACGTACCACGTCGGTGCGGCGGACGGCTCGGCCTGGTCCGCGTCGTACACCTTCACCACGAAGAGCTTCTCCGGCGACTTCGACTTCCTGTTCTTCGGTGACCCGCAGATCGGTTCGTCCGGCTTCACCGACGACGACGGCGCCGGCTGGGCGGACACGCTCAAGTACGCCACGTCGACCGAGCCGGACGCCGAGCTCCTGGTTTCTGGTGGTGACCAGGTCGAGCACGCCAACAACGAGTACGAGTGGGGCGCGTTCGCGGACAGCAGCGACGTGCTGAAGCGCTACCCGTGGGCCTCGACCATCGGCAACCACGACGTGGGTGGCAAGGCCTACGAGCAGCACAACCAGGTGCCGAACTCCCTCAAGGTGCCGGACTTCTACCCGGGCGGCAACACGACCGCGAACTCGGGTGGCGACTACTGGTACATGTACAAGGGCGTCCTGTTCATCGACATCAACTCGAACGCCTACGCGGCCGGTTCGGACGCTGCCCACGTGAACTACGTGCGCGACGTCATCAACCGCTACGGCGACGACGCGAAGTGGACGACGCTGGTCTACCACCACTCGATCTACTCGCCGGCCGACCACGCGAACGACCGTGACAACCAGCAGCGCCGGTTCGACTTCACGCGTTCGTTCTCGGACATGGGTGTCGACCTCGTCCTGCAGGGCCACGACCACTCCTACTCGCGCAGCTACGCGATCAAGAACGGCAAGAAGGCCAACGTCAACGAGCAGCCCGCTGCTCCCGAGGTCTTCTCCGGCCCCGGCGGCGTCATCTACATGACGGCGAACTCGGCCTCCGGTTCGAAGTACTACGACCTCACCACCCCGGACGCCACCCAGGGCTACGGCGCGGACCCGCTCGACCCCAGGGGTGAGCGTCACTTCGCCAACTCGGTCGAGAACCAGGAGCACGTCCGCACCTTCGTGAAGGTCTCGGTCACCGACGACAAGCTCGCCGTCGAGAACATCCGCGCCAGCGACTGCACCACGCTCAACTCGGCGGTGCAGCACGGCAAGGTGGACAGCTGCGGTGTGACCCTCCAGCCGACGGCCACGGCCGACCCGGCTGCGATCGGTTCGACGGTCGACAAGTTCAACCTGCACGCCACGCTGCCGACGACGACCACCACGCTCACCGCGTCGGCCGCCGAGCAGACCTACGGCACCGCCAAGCCGGCCACGGTCACCGCGACCATCGCCGGTGGCATCGGTACCCAGCAGGGCACGGTGACGTTCAAGGACGGCAGCAAGGTCCTCGGCACCGCCCCGGTCAAGGACGGCGCGGCCAGCATGACGCTGCCGAAGACGCTCGCCATCGGCAAGCACGCGGTCACGGCCTCGTTCGTCAACGCGGACCCGGTCTACTCGGGAACGGACTCGAAGACGGCGAAGGCCATGACGGTCACCGTCGAGAAGGCCCCGTCCCGCACCGCCATCAAGTACAGCGGTGGCAAGGCGACCGTCCAGGTGAAGGCCACCGGCTTCAGCGTCGACGGCACCGCCCGGATCTACCAGGGCTCGAAGCGCCTCGCCACCGTCACGGTGGACAACGGCGTGGTCACGTCGAAGCTCCCGCTGAAGAAGGGCACGCACAACCTGCACGCCGTCTTCGCCGGGACCTCGGAGCTCAGCACGAGCACCAGCCCGACCATCAAGGTCGTCATCAAGTAGCACCCGGCACCAGCAAGGGCCCCGCGATCCCGATCGCGGGGCCCTTCGCCGTGTGTCCGGGGGTGGGCGACCGGTCCTACCCGGGACCGGCGCCGCACCGGCTGACGGGAGACCCGAACTCCCTACCCGTCCGCTGGTGAGAGCGGCCGGTCAACCTGTGGTGAGCATGCGCTCACAGGCCGGGATCGCCTAGGCAGCCAGGCCAACTGCCAGGCTTTGGGCGAATGTTCAGACATTCCTAGGTAATCACTGTGGAGAAGCGCATACTTCGAGCCACCGAGAATGCGCGCTCGTCGCCGACGTCACCCCGCCTCTCCTTGCAGGAAGCGGTCGGACCGTGCAGGCTCGCCATCTCAGACGCAGTTCCCTCCTGGTCGTGTCGGCGGCTGCCGTCGCCGCGCTGGTCACCCTCGGGACCGGTGGCGGAGCATCCGCCGCGACGGTCATCGACGGTCCGGTCAACCTCGGCACCGCATCGACCTACGGTGTCCTCGGCGCGAGCGCGGTCACGAACACCGGCCCCTCCGTGATCAACGGCGACCTCGGGTTGTCGCCGGGCACGTCCATCACCGGCTTCGGCGGCGCACCGAACGGCGTCGTCAACGGCACCACGCACCAGACCGACGCCGCGGCCGCACAGGCCCAGCGCGACACCACCACCGCGTACAACGTCGCCGCGTCGCTCTCCCCGACCCAGACCGGTCTGACCGAGCTGAACGGCCTCTCGCTCTCACCCGGCGTGTACTCCGGCGGCGCCCTCGCCCTGGCGAACAACGGTGCGCTGACCCTCGCCGGCAGCGCGAACTCCGTCTGGGTGTTCCAGGCCGCGTCGACCCTGACCATCGGGTCCGCCAGCCAGATCGTGATCACCGGCGGCGCCAGCTCGTGCAACGTGTTCTGGCAGGTCGGCAGCTCCGCCACCGTCGGCACCGGCGCCCAGTTCCAGGGCACCGTCCTGGCGCAGCAGTCCGTGACCGCCACCACCGGCGCGACCGTGCAGGGCCGCCTGCTGGCCCGCACCGGCGCCGTGACCCTCGACACGAACACGATCACGGCCTCCAACGGCTGCCCCGCACCGGGCACGCCGTCCGAGTCGCCCACCATCACCTCGGGCACCCCGTCCGACGGCACCGTGGACGTGCCCTACTCGTCCACCGTCACCGCGACCGGCACCCCGAACCCGACCTTCACCGCCACGGGCCTGCCCGACGGCCTGACGATCGACAGCACCACCGGCGTCATCTCCGGCACCCCGACCACCCCGGGTACCTCGACCGTGACGATCACCGCGTCGAACGGCACCAGCCCGGACGACACCCAGACGGTCACCATCACGGTCCGCGCCCCGGCACCGGTGCCCACCGCGACACCCACCCCGACGGCACCCGCAGTGGTGCCCACCGCCACCCCGAGCGGCCCCGCAGGCGCCGGCGGCGGCGGTGGCGGCGGAACCGACCAGCCCACCGGTGAGCTCGCGTTCACCGGCTCGGACCCGACCGTCCCGCTGAGCATCGCCGCGGCACTGCTCGCCGCGGGTGCCACGCTCATGGTCCTGCTGCGTCGTCGTCGCCGCACCGTCGGCCGCATCTGATCGACCCGCACGATCGACGGCCCCGCGACCCTGGTCGCGGGGCCGTCTGCGTGCCGTCACCGGCCTTGCGGTCGGTCCACGTGCCCGATTGCATGGGGGCATGCGGACCGACTGTGTCTTCGACGACGTGCCACGGGCCTCCCGGCTCGTCGAGGACGACCTGGTCGTCGCGCTGCTGGACCTGAACCCGGTCTCGCCCGGGCACAGCCTGGTCGTCCCGAAGCGCCACGTGGTGTCGTGGTTCGACGCCACCACGGACGAGGTCGCCGCGATGACGCGGCTCGTGCGCGCACTCAAGCTGGTGCTCGACGACCGGTACCGACCCGACGGGTACAACGTCGGGTTCAACGACGGCGCGGCAGCCGGGCAGACGGTGTTCCACGCCCACCTGCACGTGATCCCGCGGTACGGCGGCGACGTGCCGGACCCGGCCGGCGGCATCCGGCACACGGTGCCGGGCCGGGGCCACTACTCGCCCGGCACCCGGTGGTCGCACCCGTGAGGACCCTCAGGTACTGAGCCGTCACCTCATCCTCCAGGACGATCCGCGGCGAGCAGCGCGCTCCCTACTGTTGGCGACGGAGCGTGCGGTGGCGCATGCCCGTCGCACCAGGGGAGATCCGACGTGAACCGTTCGCCGAGACGCCGTTCCACCATCGCGCTGCAGATCGCGTGTTCGACACTCATCGCCGGGGCGCTCGCCGTCTCCGGCACGATCGCGGCGTTGCCGGCCACGGCCGCGCCGGGCGACGGGTCCACCGCCGCGACGGGGACGACCACGATCACGACCCCGGGCACGCCCGTCGCGCAGGGTGACGACTGGACGGTCACGCCGACCGACGGCGGGTACACCGTCGTCCTGACCCTCGCCGACCCCCTGCCGCTCCGTGCGGCGGCCCCCGTCCTGCTCGTGGACGGCACCGACATCGGCGTCGCGCAGACGAGCCTCGACCAGCGGCAGCTGACGGTCACCACGACCGACCCCGCGGTCGCCGATGCCCGCAGCGTCGAGCTCGGCTGGACGGGCGAGACCGACCTGCAGGGCAACCGGCAGGCCGCCACCGCGCCGCAGACGGTCGCGCCGAGCGAAGCCCCGGCACCCCTGACCGACGACCCGGCGGCCGCAGGCCAGTACGCGGTCACCCGGGCCGACTACGACCTGGGCAACGAAGCCGAGACGATCAAGGGCTTCGGGCGCAAGGGCGAGATGCGTGCCGCCGTCTTCGTGCCGAAGGACGCCCCGGGCAAGCGCCCGGTCGTGGTGTTCCTGCACGGCCGCCACGAGGCGTGCTACGGCGGCACGTACAACCCGAAGGCGTGGCCGTGCGGGAAGGGACAGACCGACATCCCGAGCTACCTCGGCTACAACGCAGCGGCGACCGCGCTGGCGAGCCACGGCAACGTCGTCGTGTCGATCTCCGCGAACGCGATCAACGCCCTCGACGGCAGCTACTCGGACGACGGCGGAGCGGTGGCCCGCGGGCAGCTCGTCCTCGACCACCTCAGCCTGCTGCAGCGGGCGGACGCCGGACAGGAGCCCCGGCTCTCGCCGCTGCTCACCGGCAAGCTCGACCTGCAGGACGTCGGCCTCATGGGCCACTCGCGCGGCGGTGACGGCGTGGTCCGCGCGGCCCTGCTCAACACGCAGCGCACGAACCCCTTCGGCATCCGTGCCGTCCTGCCCCTGGCACCGACCGACTTCGGGCGCATGACCCTGCCGGACACGAACACGGCGGTCGTCCTGCCGTACTGCGACGGCGACGTGTCCGACCTGCAGGGACAGCACTTCTACGACGACTCCCGCACCGCCTTCGGGGACGACGTGCTGCGCTCCTCGGTGCTGGTGATGGGTGCGAACCACAACTTCTTCAACACGACGTGGACGCCCGGCAAGTACGCGAAGGCGTCGTCGGACGACTGGTACGACGAGTCCGACGCGGTCTGCGGGGCGAAGGCGAAGCACACCACGCGGCTGTCGTCCGACCAGCAGTACGCCGTCGGCACGAGCCTGATCAGTGGCTTCTTCCGCCTGACGCTGGACGGTGAGCAGCAGTTCCTGCCGATGTTCGACGGCACCAACCGCCAGCCCGCCGCCCTGGGCACGGCCGACATCCGGGTGAGCGCCTCCCAGCCCGGCGCGAGCCGGCGTGACCTCGCCCTGTTCGACACCGCGAACCCGGCGATCACCACGACCGGGGCCCTGACGGCGAAGACCTGCGCGAGCACCGACAACCTGCCCGCGAAGCAGATCCTGCCGGCGTGCGTCTCGATCTCGTCCAACGCCCCGGACTACACACCGGCGTACCTGGCGTCGTCGGTGCCGGCCACCCCCGCCCTGCACGTCTCGCCCACCAAGGCGGCGACCGGCGGACAGGTGCACGTCCCGGTGGCTCCGGCGGCCGGTGACTTCACGGGGTTCCAGGCGCTGTCGCTCCGCCTCACCCCGGACGACACCGCGACGACGAACGCGAACGTCTCGATCACCCTCCGCGACGCGACCGGTGCCGTGGCGACCCGACGCCTGTCCGACACCAGCCGTGCCGGACAGCTGCTCCCCGGTACCCGGATGGCCCCGCGCAAGACGATCCTGCAACAGGCGCGCATCCCCCTCGACACGTTCACCGGCATCGACCTGACGTCGGTGCGCGAGGTGACCATCGACGTCCCGCAGAAGAACAGCGGGGTCCTGCTGAGCGACCTGTCGCTCGTGCCCGCTGCGACCCTCGGTACCCCGGTGGTCACGAAGCGTCCCGCCGCACGCATCGCGGACCGGTTCGTCGACGAGGGCCGCACGCGCACGGTGGTGCGGGCAGCGGTCGTGCTCTCCCGACCGGCCGAGCAGGCCACCACCGTGTACTTCGACCTCGACCAGGCGTACGACGGGCGCATCCGCCCGGCGGTGCAGCCCGTCACGTTCCAGCCCGGTGAGGTCTGCCGCGCGGTCGCGGTCTCGGTGAACGGTGACCGCACCCCGTCGTTCTCGCGGACGTCGGACTACGCGATGACCCTCAGCAACACCCAGGGCGGATCGGTGATCGGTGACTCGGTCGGCACGATGCGCATCCGCGAGGACGACGGCGTGCGCAGCGTGAACGGACGGCCGGCCGCGTCCGCTCCGGCGGTCGGGACCCCGGGTGACGCGTGCGCCGAGGCGCAGGCGTCCAGCACGGCCATCGCCGTGACGCCGACGAGCAGCCGGAAGGGTGCCAAGGTCGCGATCTCGGCGACGGGGTTCCGCGCCGGGGAGTCGGTCACCGTCAGCATCGACGGCGGTCGCGCCACCCGCACGACGGCCAACGCGGACGGCAAGGTCCGCCTGAAGATCACGAAGGCCGTGGCGGCGCTGGCACCGGGCACGCACGTGGTGCACGCCCGTGGCTACGGCTCGGACCAGCGGGCCCGGGGCACCTTCACGACGACGAAGTAGTCGTGCGCGGTCCGGAGCGTCCCGAGCGAACCCTCAGGACGCTCCGGCCCCGATGAGGTCGGCGAGTGGGACGTCGTCGCGCGCCACGGCGGCGGCGACCTGGCTCAGCGAGCGCTGGTGGGCGCGGGCGTAGCGACGGATCATGCCGAAGGCCTGCTCGACGTCGACCCCGGCCGCACGTGCGAGGTACCCCTTGGCCTGCTCGATGGCGACCCGGCTGTCGAGCGCACGCTGGAGCTGCTCCGCGGTGAGGGTCGCGTGCTCGAGGGTCCGTTGCTGCAACAGGCTGATGGTCGCGACGTCGGCGAGGGCCTGCGCGGCTCGGGCATCGGCTCCGTTCAGCGCCCCCTCGGTCTCGCGGAACAGGTTCAGCGACCCGACGGTGGTGTCCCGCAGCCGGAGCGGGATGGCGTGGACCCCCGCGTACCCGCGCGCCCGCGAGGCCTCGGCGAACCGCGGCCAGTGCTGCCGCAGGTCGTCGGCGTTCTCCGACGTCACCAACCGGCCGGTGGTCACGGCGGTGATGCAGGGCCCCTCGCCGGCGTTGAGCTGGAGCAGACCGATGAAGCTGCTGCGCTCGCTCGTCGAGGCGACGACCCGCAGCTCGTCGTGCTTGTCGAGCAGGTGGATGGCACCCGCGGCGGCGTCGAACAGCTCGACGGCCCGGTCGACCAGCGTCTGCAGGACGTCGACCACGTCGTAGTCCGCCACCAGGCTGTCGGTGAGGGTCACGAACGTCTCGACCAGTCGTGCTTCGCGTACGTCGGTCATGTGGGGAACGGTCCTTCCGTCGAGCAGGCGGGACAACCGTAGCCGAGCAGCGGACACGCGGACCTGTGGCTTGCACCGAGGAGCGCGGCGGCTCTAGCGTTGGACCAGCAGCCCAAGACCCCGGCCGCCGGAACGATCCTCCATTCCGATGACGACCAGGGAATCCATGACCACGCAGCACGCCGGTACCAGCCCGCAGCGGGAGACCAGCTCGAAACCCCTCACCGGCGGCTACCGGAAGACCGGCTCCCCGGCCGGGCCGCGGACCGGCGGCACCTCGTCCTACTCCGCGCTGTTGGCGCAGGTGAAGGAAGCCGGGCTGCTCGAGCGCCGTCGGGGGTTCTACTGGGCGCTGTTCTCCGCGCTCGTCGTGGCGACGGCCGCGTGCTGGGTCGCGTTCGCGTTCCTGGGTGACTCGTGGTTCCAGCTGATCGTGGCCGGTGCGCTGGGTGTGCTGTTCACGCAGTTCGCGTTCCTGTCGCACGAGGCCGCGCACCGTCAGGTGTTCGCGTCCCAGAAGTGGAACGACCGTGCTGGCCGCTGGGTCGGGACGTTCCTGGTGGGCCTCAGCTACTCGTGGTGGATGAACAAGCACACGCGTCACCACGGCAACCCGAACACCGTCGGCAAGGACCCGGACATCGCGCCGGACGTGATCCGGTTCCTGCCGGAGGAAGCCGCCGCCGTCAAGAACGGGCCGCTCCGGGTGTTCGTGCAGTACCAGGGCTGGCTGTTCTTCCCGTTGCTCACGCTCGAGGGCATCAACCTGCATCGGGCTGCGGTCATGTCGGTGCTCCGCGGGACGGGTGGGCGCAATGACGTCCGGGGGCGGGTCCTCGAAGGCGCCTTGCTCGTTGCCCGTTTCGCGATCTACCTGACGGTGGTGTTCTGGTTCCTGCCGTTCGGGATGGCGTGTGCGTTCCTCGGGGTGCAGCTGGCCGTGTTCGGCGTGATGATGGGTGCCTCGTTCGCCCCGAACCACAAGGGCATGCCGACCATCGCCCACGACGCAAAGGTCGACTTCTTCTCCCGCCAGGTGCGCACGTCGCGCAACATCCGTGGCGGCTGGTGGGTGTCGTTCCTGATGGGTGGCCTGAACTACCAGGTCGAGCACCACCTGTTCCCGTCGATGCCGCGTCCGGCGCTGAAGCAGGCTCGCCTGCTCGTCCGTGACCACTGCGACACCCTCGACGTGCCGTACACCGAGACCACGTTGCTGCGCTCGTACGGGATCGTCGTCCGGTACCTCAACCGCGTCGGCCTCGGCGCCCGCGACCCCTTCGTCTGCCCGATGGTCACCGAACTCCGCATCCACTGACCGCCGCCCCGTGCCGAACCTCCCGAACGAACCGCAGCAGCTCCGAGCGGCGGTGGTCGTGAACCCGACCAAGATCGACCCAGCCCGCCTCCGAGCGGTGCTCGGCGCCGAGGAGCGCGCGCACGGATGGGCCGAGTCGCTCTGGTTCGAGACGAGCGCTGACGACGACGGACGGGCGGCTGCCCGGGCCGCGCGCGACGCCCACCCGAGCGTCGTCCTCGTCGCCGGTGGTGACGGCACGCTCCGGGTCGTCGCCGCGGAACTCCGCGGCACCGGGATCCCGGTGGCGCTCCTCCCCAGCGGCACCGGCAACCTGTTCGCGCGGAACCTCGGTCTGCCCCTCGGCGACCTGGTGCGGTCCGTCCGAGCGGGCTTCAGCGGGACGGACCGCCCGATCGACGTCGGGTTGGCCGACCTGACCGACCCGGCGGGCACCACGACGTCGCACGCGTTCCTGGTGATGACCGGCATCGGGCTCGATGCGAGCATGGCCGCGGACACGAACGCGTGGGTGAAGAAGCGGTTGGGGTGGGTGGCCTACTCGGATCCCATCGCCCGGTCCGTGATCGGCAACCGGCAGATCCCGGTGCACTACGGGATCGACGACGGCCCACTCCGCAGCATGAGCGCCCACACGATCATCGTCGGGAACTGCGGCACCCTGACCGCGGGCATCCTGCTGCTCCCCGCGGCGCGACCGGACGACGGCATCCTCGACGCCGTGGCGTTCCGGCCGGCCGGGTGGTTCGGCTGGACCAAGGTCGGGTACGCCCTGACGCTCAACCGCTTCTTCGCGCGCACCCGGTTCGGGCGACTCCTGGCGCGGGTGCTGCCGACCTCACGCGCACTCCGGTACACCCGGGCACGGACGCTGCGGCTGACCGTCGACACCCCGGAGCGGGTGCAGCTCGACGGCGACGCGTTCGGCGAGGTGGTCGCGGTGACGCTCACCACCGACCACCACGGCCTGGTGCTGCGGACGGAGCCGGACGGGCTGCGGACCCGACGGGCCTAGCCGGTGCTGCCGAGGTCGGCGCCCCGGTGCACGACGTCCTCCGCCATGGCCCGGATCCCGCGGCCCGCACCGGCAGCAGCACGTCGCAGGATCTGGAACGCCTCGTCCATCCGGATGCCCCGTCGGTACGCGAGTGCGCCCTTGGCCTGTTCGAGGAGCTCCCGGGCCTCGAGCGCGTCCTCGACCTGTTCCTCGATCGTGGTCGACACCCCGCGGTCGCGCTGTCGGACCAGGGCAGCCGAAGCCGCGTCGGCGAGCAGCTGCATCAGCACGACGTCCTGGTCACTGTGCCCGCGGGTGTGGTCGGCGAAGACGCACAGGGAGCCGATGGTCCGGTCCCGCAGACGGATCGGCTCGGCGAACGTGCCGTGCAGCCCGCGTTCGCGCATCGTCGCCGAGAACGCCGGCCACTCCGACTCGTGCGTCGACACGTCGGGCACGTCGATCGTCTCGCCGGTCCGGTAGCAGTCGAGACACGAGCCCTCGTTCGTCCCGAGCTGCGCTTCCTCGGCCTCGCTGCTGCGCTCGCTCGTCGAGGCGATGACCTGCAACGCACCGGACCGGTCCGCGAGCACGACCCCCGCCTCCGTCGCCGAGGTCCCCTCCACGCACGCCGCGATGACACGGTCCATGGCGTCGAGCACCTCGAGGTCAGGGTCCAGGGCCGGAGTCAACCGATCCGGCAGGTTGATCGCGTCACTGGTCGTCATGCTTCGACGCTACGACCAGACCGATGGCGCACGGCTCAGCCAGTTCGCGTACCGGATCACGGCGTTCGAGTCCGCAAGCAGCCGCGTCCGTCGAAGTGCGGACTGGTGCGACCCCTGGACAGGGGGTCAGGATGACGCATCAGTTGCACAGAGCAACTGGCAGGTGCTTCACCGACAGAGGAGTCGTCATGAAGAAGTCCATCGCAGCCGCGTTCGCCGCGGTCGCCGTCATCACCGCCGGCGTGTTCGCCGCTTCGCCCGCGTCCGCGCTGCCCGTCAGCACGAAGGTCGTCGGCGGCGAGAAGGCCCCCACCACCTCGTGGGCGGTGCAGCTCGAAGCCTCCGGCGGGAGCATCCCCTCGGGCTACGTCAGCAACTGCACCGGCGAGCAGCTCAACGCCTCGTGGATCCTCACCGCCCGGCACTGCATCGACGGCATCGGCGCGATGAACGTGTACCACTCGAACTCCACCGTCAACCGCGGCACGGCCGTCGCCGTCGACCGCGTCAGCGCCTCGCCGGCGGGTGACATCGCGCTCGTGCACCTGCGGACCGCCTACTCGCTGTCCACCTACGCACCCCTCGACCTCACCGCGACGGCCAAGTCGAGCGGCACCGGCACCATCCAGGGCTACGGCCTGCGTGCGAACGCGACCCAGTCCGACGGCCTGTACCAGGCCACCGTCTCGCTCACCGGCGCGAGCACCGACGCCTTCAGCGGTCGTGCCCAACACCTCACCGGCGTGACCGGTGCCTCGAACCACGGCGACTCGGGCGGCCCGCTGCTCGTCAACGGCAAGGTCGTCGCCGTCTGCTCCACCGGCGACAGCGCCGACCCCGGCGCGAACACCAAGGCCGGCTCGAACTACGCCCTGCTGTCGCAGGCCTCGTCCTGGATCCGGACCACGGCCGGCGTCTGAACCACCTGACGGACTGGAGGCGCGGTGTCAGCTGGCACCGCGCCTCCAGTCCGTCCCCGCCCGTCTCCAGAACCGGGGTCGCCTGCTCGGCGTCCGTCACCCACCAGCTGAGCGCCCGTGCGGGCGCCGCGACGACAGTGGGGCCATGAGCCAGTACGAGAAGCGCGATCCGAACACCCTCTACCCGGCACCGCCGTACCCGAAGCAGGAGCAGTCGCTGCCGGGCGCCGCGTGGAAGATGGACCCGAAGCCCGACCACGGCGAGGAGAGCTACGTCGGGCTCGGACGGCTGAAGGGGTACCGCGGTATCATCACCGGTGCCGATTCCGGCATCGGCCGTGCCGCCGCCATCGCCCTGTCGCGCGAAGGTGCGGACCTGGTGCTCTCGTACCTGCCGGACGAGCAGGAGGACGCGGAACAGGTCCGCGACCTGCTCGAGTCCGAGGGTCGTCGGGCCGTGCTGTTCCCCGGCGACATCTCCGACGAGCAGTACTGCACGGACCTGGTGCAGAAGGGCGTCGACGAGTTCGGCGGTCTCGACACCCTGGTCATGGTCGCGGGGCGCATGGAGAGCAACGAGGACATCCTCACGCTCGACACCTCGATGTTCGACTCCACCTTCAAGACGAACATCTACTCGCTGTTCTGGCTGACCAAGGCCGCCGTGCCGCACCTCGAGCCCGGTTCGACCATCGTGACGACCGGTTCGATCCAGGCGTCCACGCCCTCGCCGGACAAGATCGACTACGCCGTGTCGAAGGGCGCGATCAAGCTCTTCACCGAGGCCGTCGCGCAGCAGCTCGCGCCGAAGGGCATCCGTGTGAACTCCGTCGCGCCGGGGCCGGTGTGGACGCCGCTGCAGCCGGGTTCCGACGACGCCGAGACGGTGTCGCACTTCGGTGAGAGCTCGCCGTTCGGGCGTCCCGGGCAGCCCGCTGAGCTCGGTGCCGCCTACGTGCACCTGGTCAGCCCGGAGTCGAGCTACCAGTCTGGGTCGACGATCACGATCGCGGGCGGGACGCCGGCGTTCTGATCTGCCGTTCTGGGCTTTTGGCGTTTTCGCATTCTTGCGTTCGAGGAAGGGGACCACGTGTCCGGAGTGACGCACACCGTGCTGGTCGAGTGGGACGGGGAGGACCGGTCGTCCGAGGCCTCGGCCCTGTCGCGTGAGCACCTGCCGCGGGTCGAGGGGGTCGAGTCGGTGCAGGCCGGCACGAGCGTGAGCACCGAGGGGTTGGAGGGCGGGTTCCACTGGATGCTCGTCGTCCGGTTCCGCGATCGTGCCGCGCTCACCGGGTACCTGCCGCACCCGGAGCACCGGCCGGTGGCCGAGTTCATCGGTGCGGCGAGTGCGCGGGTCGTCGTGTTCGACGTCGAGGACGCCGCCTGATCGCTGCGCCGGAAGCTGTGTAACGCTCTGGTTGCGATGGGGGACGAGGGGTTCCGTTCCTCGTGGAGGCTCGACGTACGGTGGATCGGCCATCGCAACGGCGCGGGGGTCATCGGCTGGCGCTGCGGCTCTCCGGAGCGCGCGCCGGTCGGGTCCCCGCCTGCGGGCGGGGACCCTTCGACATCCGCCGACGGAGGGAAACAGACGATGCCCGGCAACCCGAACCCGTTCGTCCACGACGGCGCGAAGATCCTGCTCGGCGAGGCGGGAGCGGCGCACTGCGACGAGTGCGGTGACGCCGTCCGGCTCGACCCGCGGATCGGCAGCTGGAGGACCGTGCAGCAACCCGGCCCCCAGCTCCCGCCTGACCGGCAGCGGCGCAGTGCGGCGGGGGCCGCGTGAACGGCACCGCCCGGACTGCCGGGGTGACCCTCGGGCTCATCGCAGCGATGGCGCTGACCGCCTGTTCCGGCACACCGGCCGCGACGCCGACCCGGACCGTGACCGCGACTGCCACCGCGACCCCGGAGGCGCCGGCTGACCCCGACACCCCGACCCCCGCTGCGACCCCGACCGCGACGGACACGGCCTTCAGCCTGTCGGATCCCGCGACGTGGACCATCTCGACCGAGGAGGTCGGACCGATCGCCCTCGGTGGTCCGGTGCAGGGCGAGATCGACGACCTGGCAGCCGCCTACACCCGGAGTACGGATGCGTGCCCGGCCAGCCCGGAGACGACCTTCTGGGAGCGGTCCGACACCCCCGGCCTCATCGTCATCCCCCGCGACGGCAAGGTCGCCGGAGTGACCATCGGTGGGGTGGGGTCGGACCCGGTGACGACGAACTCGCCCGAGACCGACGCCGGGATCGGCATCGGAGCACCCCTGACCGAGGTGCGCTCCGCGTACCCGGACCTGCAGTACACCGGCACCTACGGTGAGGACCAGGGGCCGTACTCGATGTGGAGCGTGCAGGCCGACGGGCGCTACATGACGTTCCAGCTGGGGACGGACGGCACCACCGTGGGGGCGATCTGGGTGGGGTCGGTCGCGATGTTGCCGTACGAGTACTGCGCCTGACGCCACCGAAGGTCGAACGTCGCTGCTGGCAGGATGACCGGTATGGCCAGCGCAGTCCGTCTCATCCGGTCCGACGTCCTGAGCGACGCGGCGCAGTACGCGTACGCATCCACCGTGCCGGCCGGGACGCGGCTCGTGTTCCTCGCCGGGGCCTGCCCGCTCGCCGCGGACGGGTCGACCGTCGCGGTCGGCGACTACGCGGGCCAGGCTGCCCGGTGCATCGAGACGATGCAGGAGGCGCTGCGTGCCGCAGGTGCGTCCATCGAGGACGTCGTGAGCACCCGGGTGCTCGTGGCGTCCTCACGGCAGGCCGACCTCGTCGCCGCATGGCAGGTGGTGCACGATGCCTTCGGCGAGCACGACGTGCCGAGCACCCTGCTCGGGGTCACGGTGCTCGGCTACGACGACCAGCTGGTCGAGATCGAAGCCGTCGCAGCCGTCGCCGACGGCCGGCCCACGTGACGACGCGAGGTGTCGAGGTTCCCGCGCTCGCGCGCCTCGCGCACGCTCGCCTCAGAAGCCCGGACCTGCTTTGACCAGTGCGATGCCGACACCGACGAGCGCGAGGACGAGGCCGGCCACGAACGTCCGCGGGGACGGGTTCTCCCCGCGGAGTCTGGCCACGACGGGCCCGAGGAGCGCGAGCCGGACCACGAGGTACGCGATCGCGATGATCTCGGCCGCGAGCCCGGATGTGCCGGTCAGCCAGGCGTAGGCGAGGACGGCAGCCGGCAGGAGACCGGAGGTGAGGATGGGCAGCGAATCTCGCAGCTCGGCGCGGACGGTCTCCCCGGTGAGGCGGTGGTCGCTCCGCGCACGTCGTCCGACCGACTCGGCGAAGGTGTGTGCAAGGAAGGTCGAGAACGCGGTGGCGAGGACGTACCAGAGCCCCCGACCGCTCTCGGCGGTGTCCGGGAGCATGGGTGCGATCGTGCCGAGGATCACGATGTTGCCGTACACGAACGCGGTGATGCGGCTCGAGGCGTCCTCACGCGACAGGCGGCTCCGGCCCACGGAAGTCCTCTCGTGCGGGCTCAGTAGTACTCACCCTGCCGGTAGTCCCAGCTCGTGAACGTGTCCGCGAGCAGCCCCATGATCCGGTCGACGTCGAGCCCCTTGCGGATCAGCGTCGGTGCGGGGACGACCGATCGGCGTCCGTCCTGCAGCGGGATCAGGGCTCCGGCGCTGTCGACCATCGACACCATGACGCCCTGCTCGTAGCGGGTCTCGGCACTCTGCTCCGGCTGGATGGACGCGACGTAGTCGTCCGCCTCGACGATCACGTCGGCGCGCTCGGCGATGCGCTCGCCGATGCCGTCCACCACGCCACGGTTGCCGGTGCCCGACGGGTTGGCCGAGCTCGCGAAGGCGAACTTGCCGTGCTCGGTCCAGAGCTCGCGGGCGGCGAGCTCACCGGGGACGCCGAACTTGATGACGAAGCAGGACGTCCCGCGGGTGTCCATCATGAGTTCGTCGGAGCCGTCCGCCGGCAGTGCCGCTCGACCCTCGTCGCTCCAGGGCAGGATGCACCCGAGCAGGACGTCCTCGTCCCAGCACCGCTGGTACAGGGCGTCGATCTCGGGGGTGAGCTGCGCGATGCTCCGGAGCATCTCGAGCGAGCTCACGAGCACGACGCCCGGCTTGTTGCGGTTGCGTTCCTTCGCGTCGAACTTGCGCTCCAGACCCGCGCGGTCCGAGGTCATCAGGATGTAGCCGACCCTGGTCGGGACCACCGCCAGCCCGCCGTCGTGCAGCAGCGCGTCCACCGCACTGCGCGGCACGCCACCGTCCCAGTGCACCCGGTTCATGCTGACCTGCGTGTCGTCGTTCATGCCCGTCCTCGTCCCGTTCTGGAGTCAGACGATCGTCTGACAGCGGGAGCCTATGGACGACGTCCGAGCCGGACAAGGGCGAAGGGCGCGACCTGTGGGCCTTCTCCGAAGGGTTCAGGCGGGCTCGCAGCGAAGGACCGAGGGGCCCAGCACGCGCTGGGCCCCTCGGTCGTTCATCGGTGGTGGGTCAGGATCGCTTCCGACGACGGGCCTGCAGCGCGATCACGCCGACGCCGGTCAGCGCGAGTCCCGCAGCCCACGGCAGCAGGTGCATCGCGTCGCTCCCGGTGTAGGCCAGCTGGCCGGTCGGGACGGCGGCGGAGACCGCGCTCGTCGGAGCGACAGGGGTCGCCACCGTCGAAGCGGTCGGACGGACGTCCACCGTGAACGCCGTCGCGAAGCTGCTCGACGCCACGGTCAGGGCGTGGGTCGACGCGTGCGGGAACGTCACTTCGGCACCTGCCCACGGGTCGGTGTTCGGGACGATGACGTCAGAGGTGTGGTCGGACGTCACCGTGAACGGTGCCGGGTAGCCGTCGGCGCCGTCGACCTCGTTGCCGAAGCGGTCGACGAGGCTCCCGCCGACCAGGAGCGTGCCGCCCTGGTCGATGGTCGGCTGCCCGCCCTCGAAGCCCACGCCCAAGGTGCTGTAACCGCCGTCGGGCTCGGGCGTGGTCTCGTTCTGGAAGGTCCAGACGGTGCCGTCGCGCTCGATGACCCAGCTCGTGGAATGAGCGGTGAGGAACGTGTCCTTGTCCTCGGCCGTCACCCGCACGCCGAGCGGCGTCGAGGCGTCCGTCGTGAGGTTCACGTACTGCGATGCGGTCGTCGTGCCGCTGGTCGCGACGATGCGGAAGGCGTACGTGCCCGAGTAGTCAGAGGTGCCGGACAGCACCCCGGTGGAGTGGTCGAGCGACAGACCGTAGGGAAGGTAACCGGATTCGTCTTGATCGGTCTCGTCGGCGTACGGGTCGTCGAGCGAGAAGTACTCCACCGAGTACGTCGGCTTCGGGAACCCGTCCGCGGCGAACGTGTGGGTGAACCGTTCCCCGGCCGTCGTGGACAGCATGACCGGCTCGTCTTCGGTGGTCGCCTCGGGGAACGAGGCGGCCTGTGTCACCGCAGCGGTCGACGCCGTTGCTGTCTGGTCGTCGTCGCCCGTGATCGTGACTGCGATGACCTTGCCGGCGTCCGAAGGGAGGACGAGGTAGGACTCGGTCGTGACGGGGAGCGTGGTGCCGTCACCCGTCCACACGTAGGAGAGCGTGCCGGTGAAGCCCGTCCCCGTCGCGGTGAGGGTGCTGCCCACGGTCGCATCCCCGGCGATGGTCGCGGTGGGGTCGGCGACGGCGGGAGCAGACGTCGCCGGGGCGGCCGGAGCGCTGCTGGGCGCGGTGGTCTCGTCCGCGGGCACCTCCGTGTCCTCGGCGGCATCCGGAACCGGGACGACAGGAGTCGTCGCGTCGGGCGACGCTGCTGCGGTCTCCTCATCGGTGCCGGTGCCGGTGCCGGTGCCGGTGCCGAAGTCCGTGCCGGTTCCGGGCGCGGTGTCCTCGGTGGGGGCCGCGGCCGAGCCGGCTGACGCGGTCGCCGGTGCTGCTTCCGGCAGTTCTGCCGCCGAGGCAGACAGCGCCCCGAAGCCGGTGCTCAGGCCGATGACGGCGATCGTCGCGCCGATCGCGCATGCGCGTCGGAGTGTTGCGGTGCTGTGTGGCACGGGTTGTCCCCTCGGGTGTGCCGTCCGACAACGGCCGGACGAGTGCGATCGCCGGAAGCCGGCGCCCTCGGATCGTAGCCAACCTGTGAGGCGTCTTTGAGCCCGAGGGCAGGCATCACCCGCGAAGTGGGGGAGCCAGCGACGGCGGATGAATGAGGACATCGCTCGGTCGTGGCTGACCGTGTCCCTAAGCTGAAGCAATGTCAGCAGCGCCCGCCGGTTGGTACGACGATAAAGACCCTGGTTTCGTCCGTTACTGGGACGGGCGAGCATGGACCCAACATGTGCAGCCCAAGAAATCTGCTCCAGCAGGCGCTGATCCTATGCCGTCAGCAGCTGTCGAGCCGACGACTCGACGGGCGGCCCGATCCGCTGAGCAAGCAGCTGCACCAACTGCCGCTGCGAAGCAGAGCAAGCCCATCGAGAAGCTGTCGAAGCGTGAGGCGCGGGAGCGGCTCCGTGCTGCAGAGGCGCAAATCGAGGCGGGCGAAGCCGTCGTTGCCCGCTACCAGATGCGCGCATTTGACGACGTTGACGCCTACCGAATTGAGCAGGAGAGCCAACTCGGCGCGCTTCGGGCAGAGTTCGAGGCTGAGCAATCAGATGCCCGCGAGTTGCTCGTCAGAGAGCAGTCGCAGGAACGCGAGCGGTTTGCCGCTGAACAGGCAGCTGAGCGCTCGAAGGTGGAGCAAGCCGTGCGGAGCGGGCAGGAACGTGTCCGGGCGGCGGAACAGCAGGCTGAGGAAGCGCGGGCGACCCGTGACGAGCTCAATCGAGGAATCGGCGCCCGTAGAACCGAACTGGTGGACCTCACCGCCGCAGTGGAGCTGCAGGCTGTTGGACTGTTCGACTTCGACCATCCAGCAGCATCGTCGACCGAGTTGGCTTCCAAGTTGGAGGCGCTTCGTTACCGCATCAAGAACGCCGTCCGGGACAAGCGTGCGGTGACCACTGCGCCGCGCTTCCGCTTCAACGACTCCGAAGCGCAGGGCCGGAAGTTCATGACCGACATGGCGAAGGTACTCCTGCGCGCATACAACGCAGAAGCAGAGAACGCGGTCAAGGCAACCCGCGCGGGCAACCTGCACGTCGCCCAGACTCGTCTGAGCCGAGCGGCGGAGCAGATCGCCAAGAGTGGCACGATGATCGACCTCCGAATCGAGCCGAGCTACCACCAGATGCGGCTTGAAGAGATCGCCCTCGCGAACGAGCACCTCCAGGTGGTGCAAGCGGAGAAGGAACGTGAGCGAGAGCGACGAGCCGAACTTCGCGAACAGCAGCGTGCTGCCGCCGAACTGCAGGCTGAACACGACCGGCTGGAGAAAGAGCGCCAGCACTACCTAGCGACTCTCGCCGCGTTGGAAGCGAACGGAGATGTTGAAGGCGCGGCACGAGTGCAGGCGAGGCTTGTTGATGTCGATCGAGCCATCAACGACGTGGACTACCGAGCTGCCAACGTCCGCGCAGGCTACGTGTACGTGATCTCCAACGTCGGGGCATTCGGTGAGCGCATGGTGAAGATCGGCATGACTCGTCGTTTGAAGCCAATGGACCGCGTCATCGAGCTCGGCGACGCATCCGTCCCGTTCCGGTTCGACGTGCACGCTCTGTTCTTCGCTGATGATGCCGTCGGAGTGGAGACGATGTTGCATCAGACCTTTGCAACTCAGCGCGTGAACAAGGTCAACCTGCGGCGAGAGTTCTTCTACGTGACGCCGGCCGAAGTCCTGGACGCACTCAAGAGCCACGCCGTCGAGGTCGTCGAGTACACAGTTGAACCGGTCGCGGAGGAATTCCGCACGAGTGAGCTCGCGACTGACCTACCGGCCTCGTCTTCGGCCGGAGCCGCAGTCGCGAGCGCTGGTACGTTCACATCGAATTAACGGCCTGACGGGAACCCTTAGTTTCGGCCTGCGACGGTGCGGCTGATGGTTGTGTCCTGTACGGCGCAGCGGGAGGACAACCGCACAACCAAAGCCGCCCCCGCGCCACGTGGTCGCGCGGTTCGAGGTCACTGTGGTTGTGCGAGGCACACAGAAGTCGCCCGCCCTCGCCTCACTCCACCAATGACTGCGTCCCCACCACGATCGCCAGCGCCAGACGCTCCGCGTCCACTGAACCGGGCTCGGCCGTGTACGCCAGGATCCGCAGGTCCTCCGGCCCGACGACCAGGGTGTCGCAGTCGAGCGTGATCAGCCCGACGTCCGGGTGGTCGATCACCTTCCGGCGGGCGGTCTCGCCGAGCGCGGTCGCGCCCGAGTCCCACAGCTCGACGAACCGCGGGCTCGCCGCCCGAAGGTCCCGCACGAGCTGCTGCAGCTGGCGGTCGAGCGGGTAGCGCGCCGCGGTCATCCGGAGCCCCGCCACCAGGTTCGCCTCGAACGCCGCCTGCTCCTCGGGCGTGTGCACGGCGCGGCTGCCGGACCCCACCAGGTGCCGCCACGCGGTGTTCCGGTCGTTCCCGCGCAGCGCGCCGATCGGCCCCATCAGTGCGTCGTACGGGGCGTTGGCGACGAGCAGGTTCCCCGCGGCGTCGAGCACCGCGACCGGGGTGTCCGCCAGGCGGTCGAGCAGTCGCTGCACGCTCGGTGGGATCCTCGACGGCACCACGTCGGCGCCGGGGACCGCGTGCCCGGCGAGTCGGTAGAGCAGCTCGCGGTCGGCATCGGCGACCCGCAGCGCCCGCGCGAGCGCCTCGACGACCTGGGCGGACGGCGAGGTCGCCCGCCCCTGCTCGAGCCGGGTCAGGTAGTCGGCGGAGATCCCCGCCAGCCCGGCCAGCTCCTCGCGCCGCAGACCGGTCGCACGCCGACGCGGCCCGACGACCACTCCCGCCGCCTCGGGGGAGACGTGGTCGCGCAGTCGCCGCAGGGTGTGCCCGAAGTCCGTGTCCGCCATGTCCCCAGTCTGCGTGTCGAGGGGCGCCCGGGTCCTGGCCCTGCTGGTCCCACCGATGAGAGGATCAGCAGCGTCTCCCGCCGCCCGAACACCCGAGGTCAGCACCGTGAAGTCGTACACGATCGGTCCGAGCCCGTTCGGGCCCGGCGAGGACGCAGTGCTGCGGGGTCCGTGGGACCCGAAGATCGGCAAGCTCGTCCGGTCCGGCAAGGTGCAGGGGCTCCGCATCGGCGCGGGGTTCCCCGACACGCACATCGAGTTCGTCCGGGACCTCCCGCTCCGGCGCTTCTTGATGATCGCTCGGCACGTGGACGACGTCTCGGCGCTCGGGACGCTGCACGACCTGGAGTTCCTCCACCTGCACGCCGGGTTGCAGGTGCGGATCGACCTCGCGGCGTTCCCGCGGCTGCGCCGTCTCGCCGTCGCCTTCTGGAAGTACCTGGACGGCGGGGTCACGAACGCGGCGCCGCTCGACGACCTCTACGCGGGGCACTACTCGGCGGACGACCTGCAGCCGCTCTCCGCGATGACCTCGCTCCGCAAGCTCCGTCTCGACGACTGGCCGAGCCTGCGGTCGTTGCACGGGGTGGAATCACTGATCGGTTTGGACGACCTGACCGTGGCCGTCGCCCGACGACTCAGCGACGTCAGCGGAGTCCGAGGTCTCGCGGCGAACCTGCGGCGGTTGGACCTCGAGAGCAACCGGAAGATCCCGGACCTGGACCCCGTGGCCGGTCTGACACGGCTCCGTCATCTCAATGCCGCGAACTGCGGCGACTTCCCGACCCTCGACCCACTCCGGGGATTGACCGCTCTCGAGACGCTGCACCTGTACGAGTCGACTCGGATCGTCGACGGCGACCTGCGCGTGCTGCTCGAACTGCCCGCGCTGCGGGACGTCCGGATCTCGAACCGCCGCCACTACGTGCCGACGGTCAGAGCGGTGCACGAGGCGCTCGACGCTCGGCAGTCTGCCTGACCCTGACCCTGGCCCTGCCGGTCCTACGACAACCGGGCGACTCCCTGCGGTCGCCGCCGAGCACGACGCTGGACCCATGACAACGACACTCATCACCGGGGCCACCCGCGGCCTCGGCAAGGAAACCGCCCGCCAGCTCGTCGAGGCGGGCCACACCGTCTGGATCGGCGCACGCGACGCCGACCAGGGCACCACGGTCGCCGCCGAGATCGGCGCTCGCTCCGTCCAGCTCGACGTCCGCGACGACGACTCGGTCGCCGCGGCCTTCGCCCACGTCGACGCGAACGGCGGACTCGACGTACTGGTCAACAACGCCGGCATCGCCGTCTGGGGGCAGAGCGGGCCCGAGGCGCTCGCCGTCTTCGACACGAACGCCGTCGGCACGATCCGCGCGACCGAGGCCGCGCTGCCGCTCCTGCATCGCTCCGCGAACCCGATCGTGGTGAACCTGTCGAGTGCGCTCGGCTCCTTCACCGCCACCCATGACCCGTCGAAGCCCGCGTTCACCGTGCCTGCCGTGGTCTACGGCGCGTCCAAGGCCGCCGTCTCGATGCTGACGGTGCAGTACGCACGCGTCGTGCCCGAGGTGCACTTCGTCGCGATCGAGCCCGGTTACACGGCCACCGAGTTCGGTGGCATGCCGAACCCGCACGGTCGCCCCGTCGAGGTCAGCGCCGCGACGATCGCGGCCGCCGCGAGCGCGGGCCCGGAGGGCCCCACCGGCGTGTTCCTGGAGGACGGCCAGACGCTCGGGTGGTGACGAAAAGGCGGCCTGGAGGCGCGGTGCCAGCTGGCACCGCGCCTCCAGGCCGTCGTCCGCTCGCGTCTACAGCAGCTGGCGCGCGTTGGTGGACGCGAGGTCCAGCAGCTCGTCACCGCGACCCGACAGCACCGTGCGGATGGCGTAGAGCGTGAAGCCCTTCGCCTGCTCGAGCGTCACCGCCGGGGGCATGGAGAGCTCCTGGCGGTTCGCGCGGACCGACACGAGCGCGGGACCGTCGTGCGCGAGCGCGGCGGCCATCGCGTCCTCGAAGTCGTCGGACACGTCGACGTGGAACCCCTTGATGCCGATCGCCTCGGCGACGGCGGCGAAGTCCGGGTTCTGCAGCTCGGTGCCGTAGTTCACGAAGCCGGCGGCCTTCATCTCGAGCTCGACGAAGTTGAGCGACGAGTTGTCGAACACGACGATCTTCACCGGCAGCTTGTTCTGCACGATCGTGATGAGCTCACCGAGGAGCATCGTCAGCCCGCCGTCACCGGCCAGGGCGATCACCTGCCGGTCCGGGAACGCGGTCTGCGCACCGATCGCCTGCGGGACGGCGTTCGCCATCGTGCCGTGCACGAACGAGCCGATCAGTCGGCGCTTGCCGTTCATGGTGAGGTAGCGCGAGGCCCAGACGACGGGGGAGCCGACGTCGGGGATGAAGACGGCGTCCTCGGCGGCGAGCCGGTCGAGCACCCGGGCGACGTACTGCGGGTGCAGGGGCTTCTTCTTCCCGGCGGGGACCGCCAGGTCGTCGAGCTTCTCGCGGGTCTTCCGGTAGTGCTTCAGGGAGTCCTCGAGGTGCTTCGTCGGGTGCGAGCCGGTCAGCAGCGGGATGAGCGCGAGTGCGGTGTCCTTGACGGTGCCGACCAGCCCGATGTCGACGGGGTGCCGCCGGCCGAGCTGCGAGCCGCGGATGTCGACCTGCACGTGCTTCGCCTTCGCGGGGAAGAACTGCTGGTAGGGGAAGTCGGTGCCGAGCATGAGCACGACGTCGGCGTCCTCCATCGCGCGGTACCCCGAGGCGAAGCCGAGCAGCCCCGTCATGCCGACGTCGTACGGGTTGTCGTACTCGATGTACTCCTTGCCACGCAGCGCGTGCACGATCGGGGCCTGCAGCCGCTCGGCCAGGGCGACGACCTCGTCGTGGGCGTCCGCGACGCCGGCTCCGGCCAGGATCGTGATCCGGTCGGCACCGTTCAGCAGGTCGGCGGTGCGCTGCAGCTCGGCCTCGCTCGGCACGATGCGCGGGGTGGCCCGCTCGATGCGGGTGGTGCGGTCGTCCTTCGCCTCGGCGAGCAGCACGTCGCCCGGGATCACGAGCACGGCGACGCCGCGCTTCTCGATCGCCTCGCGCATCGCGATCTCGAGCAGGCGGGGCATCTGAACGGGGTCGGCGACGTACTCGACGTAGACGGAGCACTCGCGGAACAGCTCCTGCGGGTGCGTCTCCTGGAAGTAACCGGAGCCGATCTCGGCCGTGGGGATGTGGGCGGCGATCGCCAGCACCGGCACCCGCGAACGGTTCGCGTCGTACAGGCCGTTGATCAGGTGCAGGTTGCCGGGCCCGCAGCTGCCGGCGCAGACGGTCAGGTCACCGGTCAGGGCGGCCTCGGCAGAGGCGGCGAACGCGGCCGCCTCCTCGTGCCGGACGTGCTCCCACCGCATCGTGCCGTCCTTGCGCAGGGCGTCGGTGAAGCCGTTCAGGGAGTCCCCGGGCAGGCCGTAGACCCGGTGGATGTCGTTGGCGCGGAGGGTGGCGACGATGTTCTCGGCAACGGTTGGCATGCGTCCTGTCTACTCCCGACCGCCGCGCTGAACGCTTTCGGAGTTTTGTGAGGCTCACTCGCCCTGGGATGCCGGGGTCGGACTGCGACGATGGCGGGATGACCGACGACGCGCCGCTCCTCCGTCCCCGCCGACGGGAGCCCGCCGCGGACGGGATCCTCGAGCGCTCGCCGTACCCGCTCGTCTCGGTGGCGATCGCCGTCATCGCGGTCGTCGTCATCACCATCGTCGGGTTCACCCTCGGCACCGTGGACCTCGGGCTCTCCAAGGCCCTCAATACGCTGCACACCGGGTTCATCGGGGCGTTCAGCACGGCGGTCTACCACGTGATCAGTCCGGCACCGGCGATCGGGATCACGGTCGTCGTCGTCGCCGTGATCTGGTGGCGCACGCGCGACCTGCGCCCGGCCCTGGCGTTCGGCGGCACCATCGCGATCACGTGGGTGCCGTCCGCGATCGTGAAGGAGATCGTGCACCGCGCCCGGCCCGACGTCGCTGTGCTGCCGCACCCGTTCCCCGTGCAGCCCGACCCCGGGTACCCGAGCGGGCACACGGTCTACATCACGGCGTTCGTCATCGCCCTGATCTGGCTGCTCCGCGAGACCCGGTGGCACCGGCTCGCCCTGACGCTCGGCGTCGTGGCCATCGTGATCGTGTTCTTCGCGGTGTCGATCGACGCGGTCCACTACCCGACCGACGCCGCTGCCTCGATCCTGTGGGCGCTCGCCGTGGCGCCGGGGGTGCGGGTGGTGTGGGTCGACTGGCTCATGCCGCGGGTGCCGTTCCTGCGGCCGGGGCGGGGCTGACGCCGGGCGGGTT